>NZ_HG529224.1 GCF_000499525.1 Faecalimicrobium dakarense
ATTAAGTTGAGACTATACAATATGTATAGTCTTTTTTCGTTTTAGAGTTAAATTTTACTAGGTAGTTATTCTAGTGAGATTTAGCTCCTTTTTATTATGGGATAATTAGTAGCAGTTTAATATACTACTAAAGTATAAGGATGTATAATACAGAAATTATACTTATTAATTAAGTACTATTAGGTATAAAAATAGGTATGTGGAGGAATATTTTTTTTTTAGTATATCAATTATTATTGTACTTGGGATTAATAAAATAAAAGTACATATGGGGGAGTAAAATTAGTAATTAAAAAACATTCTTGAAAATTAAGAATGCTTTTTTAGAAAGGAGATTAAATAAGAAATATAAAAATGGCGGTAGAAGCTATTTTGTTAAGCTAAATTATATCTATTACCTTAATTGCACCAACTTTTGTTGTTTCAAGTAATAGCAATCTGACTATAAATATTGAATAATATCAGCAATAAGGTGGATGGAGAACAGGATTAAGTAAAAATATGCAAGTAGATAAGAGATTTATATATAGAAAATCTCATGCAAATAATAGTTTAGAAAAAGCCTTAGATGAAATGAATAAATATATTAAAGTAAACTTTAAATATAAAGTAGAGATAATATCAAAAAGTAATAGCAGCTTAAAATACATAATAAATAAGAATGGAATTGTGTTAGAGAAACAAATAAGTGTAAGTGGAAAACAAGAGGATACAATAGTAATGGAAAAAAGAAATGGGAAATGCAGCATAATTAGTATCAAGTGTGTATAGTTTTGATATTTTATATAAGATAATAGAAAGCGGTGGAAGAACTGTAACACCTCCAGAATCAGAAGAAAAGCCAGAAAACCCAGGAGATACAGAGAAACATAAATAACCTAAATAAACCAGGTGGAGCTGAAGATACAAATAAGCCATCAAGACCAAATAAACCTGGAACTGGTGGAAATGGAAGTAATGTAGGAGAATCTGCAAATAAGTTACCGCAAACAGGAGGTTTTCTAAACTCATTAACATTAGCAATATTAGTACTTTCAGTAGCAGGGATTGGTATAGTATTAGATAGAAAATCCTCTTCTAAAAAGAAGGTAAGATTGATGAATAAAAAAATTAAAAATAAAGAAAAGATAAGGGTGACTATAACTGAATCGGCACGAGCATTAACTAGAGGTGGAATAGGTATCTTAGGTAGCTATGCATACTTTACAGACAAAGTAGAGGCTAAAAAACGACTTAGTTGTTACCATAGAGAATATAGTAGGGCTAGAGCCTAATAGTATAATTGATTGTGCTTTAAAAATTGATATATCTAATGGGAATCATGACAGGAGATAGTATAGAAGTACTAAATAATGATGGTCTACACACATATAAAGTAATTTCATCAGAAGTGGTAAAACATGAACAAGTGGAGGTTTTAGAATCTAATTTAGATGAGAAATCTATAACCCTAATAATTTGTACTCCAAAGTTTATAGGAAGCTACAGATTAGTTATAAAGGGTAAGTTAATTTAAATTATGATTATTAGGTATAATAGACTATAGTTTAATTTATATAAAAAGTATAGTGTTTATTAATAGTTAGAAAGGTGAAAAAATGAATACATTAATAATATCAAAATCATTTATGATAAAAGAGTCGGTATCAAAATTATTTATAGAAAATTTCAATCCAAAATATGTAAATCAAGTATCAGATTTAAATGATATTTCTGATGAGGAATTAAGTAAATATGATTTTATTTTTATAAATATAGATGATAATAATATAAATGATTTAAAAAGAATTAATTTATTAAGAAAAAATCAAGAATCATTAAAAATTCTGGCAATAGATTTTTATAAAAAAGAGAGTTTGTTCATAGAAGCAGTTAGATTAGGGATAGGTGCATATATATCTAATATAGATGATAAAGAAGAGTTTATTTATATTGTGAGAAAAGTTATAGAAGGTAAAAAATTTTATGAAGGAGATCTTATGCATAAGGCACTTACACATAAACTTAATAGAGCTAATACTTTATTAACTAATAGAGAAGAAGAAGTAATAAAAGAAGTTGCAAAAGGATTTAATAATTATAAAATATCAGAAAACTTATCTATAACAGAATATACAGTAAAAAAACATATAAGCAGTATACTTCAAAAACTTGGCTTAAAAAATAGGCAAGAGATAATATTATATATGCAAAAATGACAATAAAAAAAA
>NZ_HG529225.1 GCF_000499525.1 Faecalimicrobium dakarense
CAAGTAAAATTTTAATTAAACTATAAAAAAATATTTAATTAAAATAGAGAAAACGATATAAAAAAGTATTTTTTTTATAATTTGATAGAAAAAATAGGTATGTGTATGTAATTGACGAGTTAAAAAAGTATACGACTAAAGTAGAAATATGGTAGTATAAATTGATTGAATATTTAAGCAGCGATGAAGTATATTCTGTATTTGGGCGCTTGGAATATATGGAGCCAGTAGCGCAACCGGCTTTTCTAGAGGGGGAAGATGATGTGAGGATATTATTGATATCAGAATCATTTATAGTTAGAGAAGCATTAGAAGCTTTATTTACAAAGAATTTAAAAGTAGCAAGTATAGGTATTATAAGTGATTTATATAGCATGAAAAAAGAGGACGTAGAAGATATAAATTTTATATTTCTAGATATGAAAGAAAACTTATCAGCTAAGTTGAAATTTTTATATGTTATGAAAGAGCAATATGAAAATATTAAAATTATTACCTTAGATTTAAGTAAAGATATTAATGTTTTTAAGAAGATAGTTGAAATCGGGGTAGAAGGATATATAGTAGATGTAGATGATAAAGAGGAATTTATATACACCATGAGTAGGGTTTTTAAAGGTAAAAAAGTATATGAAGCAGAAGTGTTACAAGCTGTATTTAATAAGAATAAATTAAATGATGTAGGTTTACTAACTCCAAGAGAAAGAGATGTTTTAGATAATATATCGAAAGGCTACAATAATAAAGAGATAGCAAAGTTATTATATATAAGTGATTATACAGTAAAGAAGCATGTTAGTAGTATATTAAATAAATTAAATTTAAAAAATAGACAAGAAGCTATAATATATGTTAATGAAAATAAATTTGAATTTATATCTTAAAATAGTACACCTATATAGGCGTACTATTTTTTTAATTATTTAAATTAATTACATCAATAAGTTTACCATGCACTACTGTACGTGTGTTATTAGTTTCATAGCTACATGTAGATAAGGTAATTATTTTATCTTTTTTACTGACATTTACATTTGATTTATTAATTGACTTATTAGTTATTTCATTCAAATACTTCTCATATTCATCATCATTGTTAAATTTAGGAATTATATAGTTATAACTTGGGTCTACATAGTATGCAGAAAATACTTCATATACATACTCTTTATCATTAGTTATTATTCTTATTTTATTATTTTTATTAAAGAAGCTTTCATCTTTAAAATCTTCTAATTGACTAAACATAGTTTTATTTTTCATATTATGGCCATAGATTATAGTATTTTCATCATTTTCAGAAGTATTTCTATAATCCATAAATATACTTCCTGAGCCTAATTTATTTTTATAGATGTCTTCATTTAAGTAGAAATTATTATCCGCTCCCTGAAGAACTGGATAATCTATATTAGTATTTTCTACTGTAAGCCAAAATCTAAAATCAGGATTTATATTAGATAAATCTTCTTTCTTTAATTTTCTAACTTTTTCATAAGTTGTATCAGCTTGTTTGTAGTCTTTAACTTTGATATATACGTTATAACCGCAATATATCAAAATAGATAATAATAATAAGTTAGTTATTAATATGATAAACCTTTTCATGTATAATCTCCTTTATAAAGTATAATTACATTTTACCTTAAAAGCTAAATAATTTAAACGAAGTTTGCAATAATTAATAATATGATTAATATAAAAACTTATTATTTACTTAAAATCCATATAATAGATAATCATCTTAAATTTAACTTTTGACATGAATGAGCATTTATGATAATATAATAAAAGTCAATTGAATATTAAGTAAGCCAGATAATCGCGGGCAGTAATTTTACTGCGTGAGGAAAGTCGGAGCTCCATAGAGCAGGGTGCTAGGTAACGCCTAGTGGGAGTGATCCTAAGGAAAGTGCAACAGAAAATAACCGCCACATTTGTGGTAAGGATGAAAAGGTGAGGTAAGAGCTCACCGTCGATTAGGTGACTAGTCGAGCCGTGTAAACCCCACCTGGAGCAAGACCAAGATAGGGCTAAAAGGATGTTGCTCGCATCCTCCGGTTGGTAGGTCGCTTGAGCTTATTGGTGACAATAAGCCTAGAAAGATGATTATCTAATACAGAACTCCGCTTATAGACTTGCTTATTTTAATTGCAAACACTAGAAAATTCTAGTGTTTTTTTTAATAAAAATAAATATACAAGCATATATAAATATACAAGCATATATTCAAAACTATATTTTGGGGAGAGGGGAAGATGTAAATAAGTATTTCTATAGTATCACAGTCATTTTTTGTTAGAGATTCATTGAAAAAAGATTTTGAAAAATACATAGATATAAAAAATGTATATGCATTACAGAATATTCAAGAATTAAGAAATGAAAAATTAAAAGATAATAGGCTTATATTTGTCCACTTAGATAGCAAAGAAAATAGTATAGAAGAATTGGTAGATATAAAAAAAGAGCATAATAAAATTAAGATAGTAATTTTTGACGAATTTAAAAGGAAAGATTTACTTATAGATGTTTTAAAATATTCTATGGACGGATATGTAACTAGTATTAAAAAAAGAGAAGATTTTATTATTATATTAAATAGTATATTGAGTAATTTGAAGATATATGATAGCCAGATGATGGACTGCATAATACAAGAGTACTCTAGTAAATATACAAATACTCTTACAAAAAGAGAAGAAGATGTACTTAATAAGGTAGCTGAAGGTAAAAATAATAAAATTATATCTGAAGAACTATATATTTCAGAATTTACTGTGAAATCTCATGTAAGAAGTATACTTCAGAAACTAAATTTAAAAAATCGAAAAGAAGCAATAGTTTATGTAAAAGATAAGATCTAAATTATTTAGGTCTTATTTTTTTTATGTATTTTATTATACGCAAGAATTAGATAGTACGTATATGAAGGACTAATTCTTATTAGCTAGTCATAATACATTAGTAAAAATAGACATCTTGAGTAATATATAATTTTTAATAAATAGATTACTATTATTGCAAGAAGTAAATAGAGATTGGGTAACTATACTAGAAACTAAAATAGGAGGAGATAAAAATTAATGCATTAGTAGTATCGCAATCATTTATTATTAAAGAGGGTTTAGCTATCTTTTTTAAAGAAAAGTTTAATGTAAATTATATGGATTTTATTGAATGTTTGAGTGAGGCAGATTTAAGCTATTTCTCAACATTTGATTTTTTATTTTTACATATATGTTCAATAGAGAAACTAGATTTAAAAAAGATAGAGCTAATGAGAAAAAATTATAACAAGTTAAAAATCTTAATACTAGATAATTCAAAAGATAAGAGTTTAGTATCAAAAATACTAGATTTAAATATAGATGGGTATATGATAGATATCCCAGATAAGGACGAATTTAAGCGTATTATACAAGGTATAACTAATGGAAAGTATTTTTATAAATCTGAGCTACTAGAAGAAAGTATAAAAAATAAAATTAGAAATGACTATAAACTGCTTACTAATAGGGAAAAGGAAGTATATAAAGAAGTAACTGAAGGTCTAAGCACTAAAATAATAGCTGAAAAGCTTAGAATAACAGAGCACACAGTTAAGAAGCATATATCACATATATTAAATAAATTAAATCTTAAAACCAGAGAAGAAATGATTGTTTATTCAAAAGAAATAATTAAAAGATAAGTCGGGTAGTAAAAGTATTTAGTAGGAGGTGTTAGAAATTTCAAATCTAAAAAAAGTGGTTATAACACTTTTAATTATACTAATAGCATTTCCAATAACAGTACTAGGATTTATATATTATAAACTAAACTCTGTGTATATTCCAGATGATTATGATAAAACAGATCAAATGCAAGACAATTCTATAGTTAATATACTCCTAGTAGGAGTGGATGGAGCGTATCTAGACAAGGGAAATAGATCTGATTCAATGATGATATTTACAATAGATAACAAAAATAAGTGTATAAAGCTTACATCCTTAGCAAGAGATACTTATGTAGATATTAATGGTTATAGCACAGAAAAACTAACTCATGCTTATGCATATGAAGGTCCAACTTTATTATTAGATGCAATTAGAGAAAATTTTGAACTAAATATAGATAAGTATATAACTGTAAATTTTAACTCATTTATTGATTTGGTAGATATAGTAGATGGAGTTGAAGTTATGATAACGGAAAATGATTTAGATATATTAAATAGCACGATACCGGGGTGTTATGAGCTAGATACTAAAGAAAATAAAAAAGATATTAAATTAGTAGAAAAATCAGGAATGAATTTATTAAATGGCTATCAAGCATTAGCATTTAGTAGAATTAGGTATCATGATGGTGCATATGAACGCGATAGAAGGCAAAGGGAGGTTATTGAGGGAATTATAAAAAAAGTTGAAGATACAGGAATAGAAAAATATATGGCTATTATAAATGCAGGCATAAAAAATGTAAAAACCAATATAAGCCCAAAAGAAATGTTAAGTCTAGGATACAGTGCATTAAAAATAGGGTCAAATGATATAAAACAATTAGAGTTTCCAATATATAAATCATCTGAAAAGCTTGATAAAAAAGGATGGGTTATAAAATGGGATAAAGACAAAAACCTTGATGATTTGAATGAATTTATTTTTGAAAATAAAGATGTTACTCAATAGTAAGTAAATTAAGATTGGAGCAAATATATCATGATATAGAATTATATCCGATATATTTACTTTTAATAAAATGTAATAAGTAATAGTAGTAATTAATTAAATATTCAATACTGTAAATTTTATAATGGAGATGAGGTGAATAAATGAAAGATACACTTGAATTAAGAGAGTTTTTTCTTATTATAAAAAAAAGTAAGAAAATGATTATAATAATAACATTATTATGTTCCATTTTAAGTGCTCTACTTAGTTTTTATGTTATTAAACCGACATACGAAGCAAATGCAACATTGATTGTAAACCAAAACATGTCAAAAAATAACTCCGATATAACAGGAGATGATATTAATGTTACTCAACAATTAGCTATTACATATGGAGAAATTATAAAATCAAGGAATGTATTAGATTCTGTCATAGATGAATTAAAATTACCAATGGATTATTCTGAAATAAAGAAATTAATAACAGTAAGCACAATTGAAAATACACAAATTATAAATATAAATGTTCAGTATAATAATCCTAAGATAGCAAGAGATATAGCAAATTCAATACCAAGTATATTTAGGCATACATTAAAAAGGATTACAAACATAAGTAGTGTAGAAGTTATAGACTATGCAGCATTACCATCAAAACCTATAAAGCCCAATAAAATATTAAATATTATAATAGCAACACTATTAGGTATTATGATTAGTATCTTTGGAGTGTTTTTAAGAGAGTATTTAGATATAAAACTGAAGACACCTGAAGAGGTGGAAGATATATTAGGTTTGCCAATTATAGGAGTTATTCCTTTTAATGAAGATATAGAGTAAAAAGGAGCATGAGCATGAATCCAATTTTAAAAAATAATAATTTTAATCGACTTAATAATAATTTTGATCAACTTAAAGAAGCGTATAAAAGCATAAGAACTAATATCCAATTCTCAAATGTAGATGAAAACATAAAGAGTATACTTGTAACAAGCTCCAAGCAAAATGAAGGTAAGAGTGTAGTGATATCAAACCTTGCAGAGAGTTTTTCAAGCCTAGAGAAAAAAATAATAATAATTGATGCAGATTTAAGAAATCCAACTATACACAAAATTTTCGGTTTAAGTAATGAACTTGGACTTACTAATATAATAACCAAAAATAAAGAACTTGAAGACTGTGTGTATAAAGATGAAGTTTTGGGATTAGATATACTTACATCTGGGACTATACCGCCTAATCCATCCGAGTTATTACACTCAGAAAAAGTAAAAGAATTAATTGATAATTTAAAAAAGGAATATGATTATATATTTATAGACTCTCCACCTATTGGAATAGTTACTGACGCTGGAATATTAGCTAGTTTTTCAGATGGTGTCATATTTGTAGTAGGTTCAGATGAAGTTGATAATAAGATGGTGAAAATAAGTAAGGATAGGTTATATAAAGTAAATGCAAATATTTTAGGTGTAATATTAAATAAATACAAATGTAACCAAAATGAATACAACTATTACAAGGAAACAGATTAAATATAGGAGGAGAAATAGTTTGCTACCACAGGGGGAAAATAATAAAAGTATTTCTACGCTAAAAGATATAAATATAGAAAACATCTTGGAGCGAAAACTTATAAAAACTGATTTAAGTGATATTGGAGATTATATCAAGAATGAAGTAGTCCTTGTAACAGGTGGAGGGGGATCAATTGGATCTGAAATTTGCAGGCAAGTATCTAAATTAAATCCTAAAGAACTTATTATTTTAGATATTTATGAAAATAATGCATATGAAATACAGCAAGAGTTACTTAGAAGATATAAAGGTGATTTAAACCTAAAAACTATTATAGCATCTATTAGAGACAAAAAACGAATGGAAATGATCTTTGAGAAATATAAACCAAAGATTATATTTCATGCAGCAGCTCATAAACATGTGCCTCTTATGGAGAGTGATCCAAGTGAAGCTATAAAAAATAATATATTTGGAACTTTAAATGTAGTAACATTAGCACATAAATATGGCGCTAATAATTTTGTATTAATATCAACTGATAAGGCTGTAAATCCAACTAGTATTATGGGAGCAAGCAAAAGAGTGGCAGAAATGATAGTTCAGTCAATAGGCGAAAATAGTGAGACTAAATTTGCATGTGTTAGATTTGGAAATGTATTAGGAAGTAATGGTAGTGTTATTCCTTTATTTAAAAAACAAATAAGTGAAGGTGGACCAATAACAATAACGCACCCAGAGATGGTTAGATATTTCATGACTATATCTGAAGCAGTAGGATTAGTAATTAATGCAGGAGCTATTTCTAATGGTGGAGAGGTATTTGTACTTGACATGGGAGTACCTATAAAAATATTAGATTTAGCAAAAAAGATAATTAAAATTAATGGGTTCACTCCAGAAAAAGATATAAAAATTAAGATTATAGGACTTAGGCCAGGAGAAAAACTATATGAAGAAATATTAATGCAAGAAGAGGTGGTAGAAAAAACTAAAAATAATAAAATATTTATAAGTAAAGCAGTAAAATTTGATAAAAGTAAATTAGATTTGAATCTAAAGAAACTAGAAGAAATAATTGATAGTGAAAATGATGATATGATTAGTATTATAAAAGATATTGTTCCAAACTATATGAAAGAAGATATGGATGAAAAATCTGCGGTTAATAATTAAAAGAATATTAGATATAGTATTTTCAATATTAGGAATTATTATACTATCTCCACTAATGATAATAGTTGCAATATTAGTAAGGATTAATCTTGGATTACCTATATTTTTTTAACCAGATAGAGTAGGGAAAGTATTAACTGCTAATTTTCTATACTTTTTATCAACTGGTTAATTCTTTCGTGTAATTAAAAGAATTTTACCATAAAGTATAACCACTAGGTTTATGACTAAAGTATGTAGATACATTATATATTCAAAAACATGTAAGTTCATCAAACTATACCTCCTAAAATGTCACTTAAAGACAATTTTATACGAAAAAGAAGGGAGTTACAGTTTTAAATATAAAATTAAGCAGAATCAAAGGGTTAATCAAGAATATACTAAATATTTTTGATAATACTTATTTTAAGGAGATGAGAGATTTATGAATGATAAAGAGATAAATGTATTAATCTCCACTGTTCATAATAGTGTAGAATTTGTAAAAGAATTTAAAATGGCAAAAGAAATGTTAAATATTAAAGGGAAAATAATTACTTCAGATCTTAGAGATGATGTTCCAGCTGCATTTGTTGGAGATAAGCATATAAACTTAAAGACTATAGATGACGAAGGGTATATTGATAGTATTATTGAGGCTTGTAATAGAGAAAATATATCTGCTTTTATACCTGTAGTGGATAAGGAATTAAAGATATTATCAAAAAATAAGAAAAATATAGAGGATAATACATCGGCAAAGGTTATGATATCGGATGAAGATGTAATTAATATTACTAGAGATAAAGTTAAAACATATAAGTTTTTAAAAAAAATGGATTTGATACACCTAGAGTTATTAGTGAGGAAGATATAAAGAATAAAAATTATGAATTTCCTTTATATATAAAACCAGTGGATGGAACATCGAGCAGAGATAATTTTAAATTAACTAATGATGAAGAATTAAATTTTTTTAGAAAATATATTTCAAATCCATTAATTCAAGAATTTGTCGAAGGTGATGAATATTGTGTTGATATACTTAACGATTTTGAGGGAAATCCAATAGTAATAGTGCCTAGATTAAAATTAGAAATAAATGCTGGTAATACTATAGAAGGGAAGGTTATAAAAAATAGATTAATAATTGATACGATTAAAAATTTATGCGAAAAAATAAAACTTGTAGGAGCCATAAATATAGACTGTATAGTTAAAAACAACGAAGTATTTGTAATTGAGATAAATGCTAGATTTGCAGAGGGTTTTCCTATGACATATAAGTCAGGAGCTAATTATCAAATGTATTTATATAAATTATTAATAGGAGAAGAAGTTAAATATAGTGAAGAATACAAAGACAATGTAGTAGTGTCAAGGTATTTTGAATTTATCAACATAAGTGACATGAAACATAATTAACAAAATTATTAAAAAGATGGGTGATAAATAATTATGAAGGAGTCAGAAAAATTCGAAATAGGAGGCGAATACAACTATAGCATAGAGAATATTAGCTCAAATATTTTAGAAAATAAAAATAGTCTATTTGAATATATAGGTATAAATGAAAGCAATACTATACTTTTTAACGCATGCTCATCCGCAATAAAATATCTTATAGAGAATATTATTCCAACGACAATAAATAGAATATTACTCCCATCTTACCTATGCTCATGTATAACTGAAGTAATTGAAGCTTGTAATATAGAATTTGAATTTTATAGAGTAAATCAAAGTTTAGAGCTAGATATATATGATTTAGGAAATAAGTTAAAAGGGAGTGGTGACTGCATATTTTTTATTAATTACTTTGGGTTTTCTCAACCGCAGTATATAATAGAATATTTGAATAAAATAAAGGAGACTAACTTATTAATAGAAGATTGCACCCATTCAATATTTAACAAAGATGCTTGTAGTAGGTATATAGGTCACTATCAAGTTGCAAGTCTACGAAAGTGGACCGGTATACCGGATGGAGGAATCTTAATAGATAAGAATAATGATTTATCTAGATATAAGTTAAATAAGGGATATGATGAATTTTTTGTAAGTAGATTTATAGGTCATTTGATGAAGGATAAGTATTTAAAGGGTGGCCAAATTGATAAAAATATATTTCTTAGCTTATTTAATAATGCAGAGGAAGCATATGATAATGAAATGAATATATTCAAAATATCAAATATATCTTATAAGTTGCTTAATAGTATAAACTATAAAAAATTAATGAGTAAAAGAAATCAAAACTATAAATTCTTAGTAGAAAATTTAAATGAAATAGAATATATAGAAGTCATTTTCAAGGATATAAAAGAGTATACATGCCCAATTGGGTTACCTGTAATAGTAAAAAATATAAATAGAGATAAATTTAGAAAATACTTATCTTATAATGGAGTTTATTGTCCTATACATTGGATACCAGATAGTTATACAAATACAAATTTTGAAGATACATCAATACTTTCTAAGAAAATATTAACCATACCATGCGATCAAAGATATAGCGAAATAGACATGAAATATATTATCAAAACTATAAAAGAATATTATTAATAATAAAGACTTGTAAATAATAGGGAGATTAAATATATGAATAAAAAAAATATTCAAATGATTATAAAGAGAATAATTGACATAGTAGGTTCAATAATAGGTATTATTCTCCTTTCACCAATATTTATAATTGTAAGTATATTAATAAAATTAGAATCTAGAGGACCTATCTTTTATATTCAAGAGAGGGTAGGGTTTAAACGCAAGCTATTCAAAATATATAAATTTAGAAGTATGGTTGATAAAGCTGAGTTTACAGGAGCAGGACTCTATTTTGATGGAGATAATGATCCAAGAATAACTAAGGTAGGGAGATTTATAAGGAAAACGAGCATTGATGAATTACCTCAGCTTTTTAATGTACTAAAAGGAGAGATGAGCCTAGTTGGACCAAGGCCTTTATTAGAATATACTACAGATAAAATGTCAGATTGCCAAAGATTAAGACTGATAATGAGGCCAGGAATAACAGGATATGCTCAAATAAGTGGAAGACGCGACTTAAACTATAAAGAGAGAATAGAAAAAGACTTAGATTATATAGAAAATTATAGTTTATTATTTGATCTAAAAATAATTGTAAAAACGATAGGAGTAGTACTACTTAGAAAAGGTAATAAAGATGATCAAACTAAATCAGAAACTGAAAAATTCTAAGTGAATAGTTTATATAAGTGATTAGCGATGAATTATTAAGAAAGGATGTATATATGAAGAAAGTAAATGTAATAACTTATTATGATAAGCTAGAATGGAAAGCGAAACTAAATGGTATAGATGACATTGATATATATTTTACGCCAGAGTATTGCAAAATATATGAAGATAATGGAGATGGAGAAGCCAAATTATTTGAATATGAAGATGAGGATGTAATAATACTGTATCCATTTCTATGTAGAGTAATTAATAAATTAAATCAATTTTCTAATCTAAAAAACAAAGTATACGATATATCTACACCGTATGGATATGGTGGACCGTTAATCAAAATAAAAAATCAAAATAAAGAAGTAGAAAATAGTATAAAAAGTTTTTCAAATGAGTTTCATAAATACTGCCTATCAGAAAACATAATAAGTGAATTTATAAGATTTCATCCGTTATTACAAAATCAAAATATATTTAAAGACATATATAAGCTAAAAAAACATAATACAATAGTATTTAATTGTACAGAGAAAGATATAGAAGAAATATGGAATAATGATCTTCAAAAAAGTGCAAGAAATGCAATTAGAAAATCAAGGAAGAATGGTATTGAAGTATTTGTTTGTGATGCCAATAGTAAAAATTATAATGATATATTAAATCAATTTAAAACATTATACTATTCTACTATGGATAAAAGAAATGCTTCAAACTATTATTATTTTAATAAAAGATATTTTTCTAATTTTAGAGAGCTACTTAGAAATAACCATAAAATATTTTATGTAAAATACGATAAAAAGATAGTTGCAGCAAGTATAGTTATGGTTATGGGAGATTATATTCATATGCACTTAAGCGCTTCTAATAAAGAATACCTATACTTATCACCAAATAATTCAATGGACTACGAAATCATAAAATGGGCTAATTATAAAGGATATAAATTTGTACACCATGGTGGAGGCACTAGCTCTGATCCTGATGACAAATTGCTAAAATATAAAGCTTCCTTTTCTAAAGACAAATCAGATTTTTACTTAGGATATAAAATTCATAATAGAGATGTATATAAAAAACTATGTGATTTAAATGAAAATATAGTAATAGAAGATATTGATAATATATATGATAAAGTAGATTATTTTCCGCTATATAGATATAACTTATAAAGTTCGAGATAGCATATATAATATGGATTCACAATATAAATAGCAAGTATTAATACAAAAATCAATAAATATGGAGTGTGCTATAGAACTACTAGAATGTAACTTAAAAAAGTAAACATAAAAACTTTTAATGTGTAGATAAAACTTGCCTTAACTAAAGAAAATCTATTATCTATGTTTGCAGGAGTTACAACAAGATCAGTTAAAAAAACACCTACAGTAGTAAGTGCATGAAATTTAAATCCATAATAAGCTTCTTTTTTAGAAGTTAATTATCAAATGAACATATATAAATTTTAGTAATAAATTAACAAAAGTTTGAGAATGATATGTGTTTTATAGAAAAAGAACTATATGTGATTATATAAATAAAATTTTTTATATAGATATTATAGTGTAAAGGTAGTAAGTAAAGATGAAAATAAAAATATATTTATGACCGTAAGGAGGGAATATGGCAAAAAAAGTTTATCTTTCATCACCACATATGGGTGGATATGAAATGGAGTATATTAAAAAAGCTTTTGATACAAATTGGATAGCTCCATTAGGACCAAATGTTGATGATTTTGAAAAAGAAGTAGCAAATTATGTAGGTGTTAAACATGCTACAGCCACATCTAGCGGTACAGCAGCAATACATCTAGCACTTAAGTGTTTAGGAATTAAAAAAGGTGATGTAGTATTTTGCTCTACATTAACATTTGCAGCAAGTTGCAATCCAATAATTTATCAAGGAGCAGATCCAGTATTTATAGATTCTAATTATGAAACTTGGAATATGTGTTCAATTGCATTAGAAAGAGCATTTAATTATGCTAAAAAAAATAACAAGATGCCAAAGGCAGTTATAGTTGTTAACCTATATGGGCAAAGTGCAGATTTTGATAATATTAAAAAAATATGTGATGGATATAATGTACCTATAATAGAGGATGCGGCAGAATCTTTGGGAGCCACATATAAAGGTAAACAAAGTGGAAGTATAGGAGATATAGGTATTTATTCATTTAATGGAAATAAAATTATAACAACATCTGGAGGTGGAATATTAGTATCAAACAATGAAGAGTATGTAAAAAAATCTAAATTTTGGGCGACACAATCTAGAGAAAATGAGAGACATTATGAGCATAGAGAACTAGGATTTAACTACAGAATTAGCAATGTCCTTGCAGGTATAGGTATAGGACAGATGAAAGTGCTAGAAGAAAGAATAAAACGAAAGAAAAAAATTTATAAAACTTATGAAGAAGAATTTAAAGATATAAAAGATTTACAAATGATGCCTATATTTGATTTTGGAGAACCTAATTATTGGCTATCTGCAATGACTATAAAAAATGATAGTAAGATCAAGCCTATAGATTTAATATTAGCACTTGAAGATGAAAATATTGAATCAAGACCAGTGTGGAAGCCAATGAATAGTCAACCTTTTTATGAGTGTTATAAGTTTTTTTCTAAGGAAGAGTCATTTAGTGTAGCAGATGATATATTTAATAGAGGAGTATGTTTACCATCCGATACCAATATGTCAGATGATGATATAAATAAGGTTGTAAAAATAGTTAAGAAGATATTTGATCATGATTATAAAGGAGATATAAATAATGTCAAATTATAAAATAATTCAAGTATCTGCTATTTCATCAACTATGAATGGTTTATTAAGAAGATTAAATGAGATGTCTTTTGATTGTGGATATAATGTGATCGGTGTTTGCTCAAAAGATAATAAAGAAAATAAATATAATAAAAGTTTTATAAAAATGCACAATATAGAAATAGAAAGAAGAATAAGCTTAATATCAAATATAAGATCTATATATAATATGTATAAACTATTTAAGAAGGAAAAACCTGATATAGTTCATGTTCATACACCAATAGCTTCAGTATTAGGCAGAATAGCAGCTAAACTTGCAAAGGTTCCTAATATAATATATACAGCACATGGATTTTATTTTCATGAAAATATGAGACCAGTTAAATACAATATATTTTTAAATATAGAAAAGATAATAGCTAAATTTTGTACTGATTTTATATTTACGCAAAGCGAAGAAGATAGAAATACTGCACTACAAAATAAGTTTATAGAACCTGATAATATAATTACTATAGGAAATGGAATAGATACAGTAAATAAGTTTAATCCAAGTAAAATAAACTTAAATGAAATAGAATCTTTATATAAAGAACTTAATATACAAAAAAATACTAGAGTAATATCATTTATAGGAAGATTAGTAAGAGAAAAGGGAATAGTTGATTTATTAGAAGCGTATACAAAACTGGATTGTAAAGATACAAAATTAATTATAATAGGAGATTTAGCTCAAGGAGAAAGAGATAAAGACACTGTTAAATTGATTGAAAATTATAAAAATAATAAATGTATAGAATTTATAGGGAATAGAGAGGACATTAACAATCTTTTATATATTTCTGATATATTTTGTTTACCATCATATAGAGAAGGTATGCCAAGGTCTATAATAGAGGCTATGGCTATGGAGTGTGCAGTAATAGCTACAGATATAAGGGGATGTAGAGAAGAAGTTGTAGATGAAATTACTGGATACTTAGTAAAGATTAATTCTCCAAATGAAATAGAGGTAAGAATAAAAAAAATATTAAATGATGAAAACTTACTTAATACTATGAAACTAGAAGGAAGAAAAAGAGCTGAAAAATTATACAATGAAGATAAAGTAGTAAGAAAGCAATTAGATATATTTGAAAGGTTATTAAATGATAAAGCTAACAAATATGTTGGGGGGAGCAATTTATAATATGTTTAAAAATTTATATAATAATATATTAAATAAAAAAGAAGCTATATCAGTAGTAGGAATGGGATATGTAGGTATGCCACTAGCAATATCTTTTGCTAAGAAATCTAATGTTATATGCTTTGATGTAAATAAAGATAAAGTAGAATTATATAATAAAGGTATAGATATCACTAATGAAGTTGGAGATAAAGCCTTAAAAGAGACTACAGCCTTTATTACTTCAGAGGAAATAAACTTGAAAAGTGCAAAGTTTCATATAGTTGCAGTCCCAACACCTGTTAGCTATGATAAAACACCAGATTTAAAAGCAGTTAAAGGAGCAAGTGAGATAGTAGGTCGTAACTTAACTAAAGGATCTATAGTAGTATATGAGTCAACAGTCTATCCAGGTGTCACTGAAGAAATATGTGTTCCTATATTAGAAAAATATTCAAATCTTAAATGTGGGATAGATTTCAAGGTGGGCTATTCTCCAGAAAGAATAAATCCAGGAGATAAGCTTCATAGATTAGAGAATATAGTCAAAGTTGTATCAGGTGTGGATGAAGAATCATTAGATATTATATCTAAAGTATATGGATTAATTATAGATGCCGGGGTACATAAAGCTGAGAGTATAAAAGTTGCAGAGGCTGCTAAAGTTATAGAAAATTCTCAGAGAGATATAAATATAGCTTTTGTAAATGAACTATCGATGATATTTAATAAGATGGGAATAGACACTAACGCTGTTTTAAATGCTGCTAAAACTAAATGGAATTTTTTAGATTTTTATCCAGGCATAGTAGGAGGGCATTGTATAGGTATTGACCCATATTATTTAACATATAAAGCTGAACAACTAGGATATCATTCACAAATTATCTTATCAGGTAGAAGAATAAATGATAGTATGGGGGATTATATAGGAGAACAAACTATCAAAAGTTTAATTCAGTCTAGTAAACAAGTAAAAAATTCTAAAGTTGCAATTCTTGGTATAACATTTAAGGAAGATTGTCCGGATGTAAGAAATTCAAAGGTAATAGATATAGTAAAAAAATTAAAAGAATACGATGTAAATGTAATTGTGACAGATCCAATAGCAAATCCTAAAGAAGTAAATGATGAATACAAAATACATTTAGCCAAATTTGAAGAAATAAAAGATGCAGATGCAGTTATAGTGGCAGTCGGACATAAAGAGTACCTATCATTAGATTTAAATTCCATAAAAGAATTATATTCAAATAGCAATACTTATAACAGTAATGAAAATAGTATAGATGAAATAGAATACAAATTAAAAGAAAATAAATTAACTTTAATAGATGTTAAAGGAATATTTAATAAATCAGAAGCTGAATCAATGAATTATTTATATTGGAGGTTATAAAAATATGAGCTATGAAAATATTAAATTTCCTAGTGGAAGTAGATTTTTAGTCACAGGTGGAGCCGGTTTTATAGGCTCCAATATTGTTGAAGCATTATTAAATATGGGACATTTTGTTAGAGTATTAGACAATTTATCTACAGGAAAAATTGAAAATATAGAAGGATTTATGAGCAATGAGAACTTTGAATTTATAAATGGAGATATAAGGGATATAGAAATTTGTCAAAATGAATGTAAAGATATTGAATATGTTCTACATCAAGCAGCTTGGGGTTCTGTACCAAAATCTATAGAGTTACCTGACTTATATGAAGATATAAATATAAAAGGAACACTAAATATGATGATAGCATCTAGAGATAATAAAGTGAAAAGATTTGTATATGCATCATCATCATCTGTATATGGAGATGATGCTAATTTACCAAAAAAGGAAGGTAAAGAAGGTAACCCGCTATCACCATATGCGATAACAAAAAAAGTAAATGAATTATACGGAAAAGTTTTCAATGACTTATATAATCTAGAGACAATAGGAATGAGGTATTTTAATGTATTTGGAAGAAGACAAAATCCAAATTCTTATTACTCAGCAGTTATACCAAAGTTTATTAGCTTGCTACTTAAAGATCAATCACCAACTATAAATGGAGATGGAGAACAGTCAAGGGATTTTACCTATATAGATAATGTGATAGAAGCTAATTTAAAGGCTTGTTTAGCACCAAAAAAAGCTTGTGGGAAATCTTATAATATTGCTTATGGTGGAAGAGTTACATTAAATCAATTGTATTATACATTACAAAAACTATTAGATAAAGATATAAATCCAATTTATGGATGTGATCGTAAAGGGGATATAAGGCATTCAAATGCAGATATATCAAGAGCTAAAGAGTTTCTAGAATATAATCCAGTTTACAATTTTGAAGATGGAATTATTAAAACTATAGATTGGTATAAAGAGAATATATAGTTGTACAATAGGGGAGAAGATTAATGAAAATACTTCATATAATTAATAATCTTGGATCGGGCGGGGCAGAGAAACTATTATCAGATATGTTACCTATAATGATCAACAAAGCAGATATTAAAATTGATGTACTGATTCTTACAGATAAAGATAATGTATTCAATAAAAATTTAGAAGAGAATAATATCAATATAATAATAGTTTCATTAAAAAATATATATAATCCATTAAATATATATTATATAAGAAAATATATTAAAGAAGGAAAATATGATATAGTTCATGCTCATATATTTCCAACAATCTATTGGACTTCAATAGCATCTAAAATAATATTAAAAAACAAACCTAAGTTTATAATCACAGAACATAGCACTAATAACAAAAGAAGAAATAAGAAGATGTTTTATTATATAGAAAAATTTATATATAAAGAATACGATAAAATTATATCAGTAAGCGATATGACTCAAAAAAATCTTTTGAATTGGATAAAGCCAAGTAAACCAAATAAAAATAAATTTATAGTTATAGAAAATGGAATTGATTTAGAAAAATACGAAAATGCAATACCTTATAAAAAAAATGAACTGAATGAAGAGTTTAATAATGATACTAAATTAATTACTATGGTAGGGAGATTTGCAGATAGTAAAGATCAAAATACTATTATAAGAGCTATGAGTAACCTAAATGAAAATATTAATTTATTATTAGTAGGAGATGGTAAATTAAAAGAAAAAAGTATTGAGTTAACTAAATCAATTGGTTTAGAAAATAGGGTGCATTTTCTCGGGTTTAGAAGTGATGTAGATAGAATAATAAAATCATCTGATATAGTAATATTATCGTCTAATTGGGAAGGCTTTGGATTATCTGCAGTAGAAGGTATGGCATGTGAAAATCCAGTTATAGCAACTAATGTTTGTGGGTTAAAGGAGGTAGTTGAGGGGGCGGGTATTTTATTTGAAAGAGGTAATGATGAACAATTATCAGAGATAATTAGTAAGTTAATTACTGATAAAGATTATTATAATTTAGTATCAAAATCATGTAAAAATAGATCTGAAGATTTTAATATAACTAAAACAATAAGTAGATACATAAATATATATGTTGAGGTAAGTAGAGGTAATATATATGAATAATATTATAATAATTTTGCTATATACCTATGTATTTTTTGCTAGCTGGACAGAGGCATATAAATTTACAGACATATTAACAATTGCTAGCTCGATACTTTCAACGCTAATAATTATATATATTTATGATATTGTCTTTTATGGGAAAATTTATAGGAAAGCTTTTAAATTTGAAGATATATTTTTGTTTATATTTATGATTATTACAATAATATCTTTTTTAATTAAAGGTGGAAATATAAATTATATAATGATATATTTTATGACTATTATATTAGGATACTTATTATTAAAATCAGCTTATTTAAAGTATACTGATGTGTTAACTTTACTAAAAATTAATACATTAGCGGTTATTTTTGTAAGCATATTTGTTATAGTTGAGTTTATACTTAATACAAAATTTAATATAAATATAAGAGAGGTACTATTATTTGGAAATATAGAAGAAGCATTATACTTAAGCAAATTTTATAGGTCATATGGATTCTCTACTGAACCAACTAATCTGGCATATTATATGAATGCCTTAGCACCTCTAGCAATATGTTATATACTTAAATACTCAAAATTAAAAAAAATTAATAAATTAATATTAATATTAATTATACTATTAGCTGGAATTACTACATTTTCAGCTGCAGGTTTTGGATGCTTATTGATAAGTTTAATTGTATTGTTATTTATAAATATGATTAAAGATAAAAAAGTTAAGCTAACAATAAAAAGTATTTTGTTTATCACATTTATAATAATATTAAGTATACTTATGATTTATGTTTTTATGAGTACGGAGATAGATTTGATTAAATATATAGATCCTATATTAAATAAATTAAGTTTAGTAGGTCAAATAAATAGTGATGGTAGTAGAATTAATTTATGGTATAGAGATTTGAAAGAGGTTCAATATAATATCTTATTAGGTAGTGGACCTGGTAGTACAAGTATTAAATATGGGGTGTCATCTGTAAACTGGTATTTGAATGTATTATCTGAAGAAGGGATACTTGCTCTTATATGTATAATAATGTTTATGTATCTTACGTTTACAAGAATTCTTAAATCTAAAAGCACAAATAAAAATTATTTTTTAATGGGGTTTGTATCATCAGCAATATATTTATTTACTTTTACAGCATTTTATGACCCAGCTATATGGATATTATTGATTATATTTACAGTAGATGATGTAGGAGCATAGTAAATAGATAATATTTACCTAAATAATTCTAAAATGTGGAGGAGATATATGAATAGTAAAGTTATAGTTATTGGAGGCGATCATTATAATACCTTAGGGGTTATTAGAAGTTTAGGGGAAAAGGGGATTAAAACATATCTTATTATAATGGGTGAAAATAGCTATGTTTCAAAGAGTAAATATGTTTCAAAAACTTGGTTATCAAATAATGATAATGAAATAATTAAGATTTTGTTAAATGAATTTAATAATGACGAGAATAAACCAATAATTATAACCACATCTGATTCAGCTGTAAAACTTATAGATAATAATTTAAATGAACTTAAAGATAAATATATAGTTTCTAGTGCGAATGAAATTGAGGGAAATATTAGTAGATTAATGAATAAGAAACTGATGGCTGAAATGGCTTTAGATTCAGGGTTGTTAGTACCTAAAAGTTGGGATATTTACCTAAATAGGA
Organism: Faecalimicrobium dakarense; assembly: GCF_000499525.1. GTDB lineage: Bacteria > Bacillota > Clostridia > Peptostreptococcales > Peptostreptococcaceae > Faecalimicrobium > Faecalimicrobium dakarense. Next base: position 19,698 of record NZ_HG529225.1, read on the forward strand.
ATGAGATAGAAAGTTCAATTCATAAAGATATAATTTTTCCATGTATAGTAAAGCCTATGGATAGTACAGAAGGTAAAAAATTAGACGCAGTAATCTGTTATGACTCATTAGAGTTAGCAGATAACTTGAGTAAATTAAGTAATAGATATACTAGACGATTAGTTCAAGAATATATAAATAAAGAATCAGAATTTGAAGTAATAGGGTGCGTACCTAAAGGAGGAAAAAATACTGTATTGCCTGGAATTATAGTAAAAGATAGAGAATATCCGATTAAATGTGGTAGTATATCTTATGCTAAACTCTTAAAGGAGCACAAGGACTTTGATATTAATTTAATAGATAAATTCTTAAAAAAAATAAATTATGTAGGATTATTTGATATAGAGTTTATATATTATAATGAAAAATTTTATTTTATAGAGATTAATTTTAGAAATGGTGCAGATAGCTATGCATACACTAAAGCAGGAGTTAATATACCATATACATGGTGCATGGAATCTTTAGATAATGATTTATCTGGTGAAGATAAAAAAATAAGTAAAGACATAAATTTTATGATGGAAGTAAGAGATATTAGGCACGTATTTAATGGAAATTTGAATTTTATTAAATGGATAAAAGATTTATTAAAAACTAAAGCTTTTTTAATTTTTAACATTGAAGATATAAAACCTGCAATAGCATTTATATTTCAAAAACTAAAGAGCTAAAGATAAGAAATTTAAATGAGTAATTGAATAGGTGGTATTAAATGAGTGCTAAATATTTATTTAGATTAGATGATATATGTGAAAATATGAATTGGGATAATTTTAATAAATTAAAAGAAATATTTATTAAAAATGATATTAAACCAATAATAGGTGTAATACCTAAGAATACTGATAAAAAATTATTAAAATATGATACTTGTAATATAGATTTTTGGGATGAAATAAAGAAATTACAAGATAAAGAAAATTGGAGTATTGCGCTACACGGATTTAATCATCACTTTGAAACTAGAAACTCAGGAATTTTAGGAATCAATAATAGAAGTGAGTTTGCAGGACTTAGCAAAGAAGTACAAAATATAAAAATAAAAGAAGGAAAAAATATACTAAATCATTATGGAATAAATTCTGAATTATTTATGGCTCCAGCACACTCTTTTGATGAGACAACGTTGGAGTGCTTAAAGGAAAATGAAATAAACATAATAACAGATGGCTATTCACTTTGGCCATATTATGAATACGATATGTTGTTTATACCTCAATTATTTGCTAGTCCTAGAAAAATGCCATTTGGAATATATACATGGTGTATACATCTAAACGCTATGAGTACTGATGATATTAATAGTATAAAATCATTTATAGAAAATAATAAAGAAAATATAATATCTTTTAAAAATATTATAAATTATAAGTCGAACTTTAAAAGCAATAAAATAATAAGATTATTGCTACAAAAATTGTTGATTATAATAAGAAGAATAAAAAATAAAAATTCTAAGGTACTAAATAATGAGTAAATTAATAAAATCAACAGCTTGTTTATTTTTAATAACTATAATATCAAAGTTAATGGGATTTTTCAGAGAAACAGTATTAGTTTCTTGTTATGGCGCTAGTATGGTATCAGATGTTTTTATAACATCCATGAATATACCATTTGTTATATTTTCCATAATTGCATCTGCATTATCAACAATATTTATACCTTTATTTTTTGAAGTAAAAGAGCAAAGAGGTGATTTAGGATCATTAAAATTTAGTAACAATATATTTAATATAGTTATAATACTAAGTGTAACTTTATCCATTATAGGATACATATTTGCAGAACCATTAGTTAAAATATTTGCAATTGATTTTACAGGAGAAAAATTAGATTTGGCGGTTAAATTTACTAAAATAATGATATTTTCAATGGTATTTATTGGTCTTAGCAATAT
>NZ_HG529226.1 GCF_000499525.1 Faecalimicrobium dakarense
AAAATAGATTTAATATTCCAGGATTGACAGGACTTCCATATAATATACTAATTATAATATCTATTATACTTAGTATAAAAATAAATATATTAATTTTACCAATAGGTTTGCTGGTAGCAGCATTAAGTCAATTTTTATTTCAATTTCCATTCGCATATAAAGAAGGATATATATATAAACCATATATAAATATAAAAGATGAGTATTTAAAAAAGGCAATGTATCTTTTATTGCCAGTAGTTATAGGTGTGGGTGTAAATCAAATAAATATAGTAGTAGACAAAAGCTTGGCATCAACTTTAGGTGATGGAATAATAACTATTTTAAATAGTGCAAATAGATTGAATGACTTTGTACAGGGTCTATTTATTGTAACTATAACAACAGTAATGTATCCATTATTATCAAACCTATCAAGTATAGGCAAGAATGAAGAATTTAAACAGAATATAAAAAAAATGCATTAACATGCTTATTATTTTAATAATACCGGTATCGATTGGAGCTATAGTATTATCTGAACCTGTTGTAAGAGTAGTGTTTGAAAGAGGAAAATTTGATTCAGTAGCAACTGAATTAACGTCAGTAGCTTTATCATATTACTCTATAGGTATGGTAGGTTTAGCTCTTAAAAGTATACTAGATAAAGTATTTTATTCATTAAAGGATACTAAGACACCAATGGTAAATGGAGCTTTAGCTATGGGAATAAATATATTATTAAACTTAATCCTTATCAATTTTATGGGGTATAAGGGTCTTGCTTTAGCCACAAGTATTTCATCGATTATATGTGTAATTCTATTATTTAGAAAATTAAAAAATAAAATTGGATACTTTGGTCAGGATAAAATAATTATGACATTAGTAAAATGTACTATTGCATCAAGTTTAATGGGAATAGTAGTTTACATTATGCATAAGTTTGTTGAGTTTAATTTTTATTTGAATAAAATTGGAGAAGTTATATCGTTATTTGCTTTTATTATAATAGGAGCTTTAATCTATGCTTTATCAATTAAGTTTATGAAAATAGAAGAATTTGATATTTTATTTGGGATATTTAAATCTAAATTAGATAAATTTAAGATATCATCAAAATGATGCTAAATCAGTATAAATTTAACTTTGACATCATAAAACATTTATATTAATATATTAAAAATAAATTGAATGTTAAGTAAGCATCGAGAGATTATTATCGAATAAAGAACGTTGCTTATAAACGTACTTATTTTAATTGATATAAACGCTAGAATATTCTAGTGTTTTTTTATGTGAAAAATTCAAAAATAGTATAAAATTTAGGTTTTAAAATAATAGTCGATAAATATACAAAGTTTGAAGAAATAGTATAAATATGGTATATTTAAGTGTAAATATAAAATTCGGAGGAATAACAATGACAGTTAAAAAAGCCATAATACCGGCTGCAGGACTTGGAACGAGATTTTTACCTGCAACAAAGTCTCAACCAAAGGAGATGCTTCCAATAGTAGATAAGCCGACGTTACAATATATAATCGAAGAGGCTATAAACTCAGGAATAGAAGAAATACTAATAATAACTGGGCGAAATAAAAAATCAATAGAAGATCACTTTGATAAATCTGTCGAACTTGAATTAGAGTTAGAACAAAAAGGAAAAGTAGAAATGTTAGATATGGTAAGGGATATATCTAATATGGTTAATATACATTATATAAGACAAAAAGAACCTAAAGGATTAGGACATGCTATACATTGTGCAAAGAGCTTCATAGGAGATGAACCTTTTGCGGTATTATTAGGGGATGATATAGTAGATAACGAAACTCCATGTTTAAAACAATTAATAAATGCTTATGATGAATATAAGACTAGTATATTAGGAGTTCAAGAAGTAGCTAAGGAAGATACTTGCAAATATGGAATATTAGATGTAAAACATATAGAAGATAGAGTATATAAAGTAAAAGATATGGTTGAAAAACCATCAGTTGAAGAAGCTCCATCAAATGTTGCTATACTAGGTAGATATATAATAACTCCAGCTATATTTGATATATTAGAAAATCAAGAACCAGGTAAAGGTGGAGAAATACAATTAACAGATGCGCTTAAAACTCTTGGTAAGCAAGAAGCAATTTATGCATATAACTTTGAAGGAAGAAGATACGACGTAGGGGATAAATTAGGGTTTTTAGAAGCTACAATAGACTTTGCTTTAAAAAGAGAAAATTTAAAAGACGATTTAATAAATTATATGAAGGAAGTTGTTAGTCAAAACGCTTAAATTAAATATAATAGTTTAAAATATATAGAAAGGTAGTGAATATTATGGCAGTTTTAGTAACTGGGGGAGCGGGCTATATAGGAAGCCATACATCAATAGAACTTTTAGAAAACGGCTATGAAGTAATTATCGTAGATAACTTAAGTAACAGTGATAGAATTGTAGTTGATAGAATAAAGGAGATAACTGGAAAAGAACCTAAATTTTATGAAATAGATACAACTGATAGAGAAAATCTAGAAATAGTATTTAAAGAAAATAAAATTGATTCAGTAATACATTTTGCTGCACTTAAGGCAGTAGGTGAATCTGTTCAAATGCCACTTGAATACTATTCTAACAATTTAATAAATACATTAGTAGTTCTTGATTTAATGAAAAAGTATGATGTTAAAAAGTTTGTATTTAGTTCATCTGCTACAGTTTATGGAGATCCTCACACATGTCCGATATTAGAAGATTTTCCATTATCAGTAACTAATCCTTATGGAAGAACTAAGTTAATGGTAGAAGATATGCTAAGAGATATTTGTTACGCAGATAAGACTATAGATGTAGCTATACTTAGATACTTTAATCCAATAGGAGCTCATAAAAGTGGGAGAATAGGTGAAGAGCCAAGCGGAATTCCAAATAATATAATGCCATATATAACTAAGGTTGCAATAGGACAACTTCCACATTTAAATGTATTTGGAAATGATTATAAAACACCTGATGGAACAGGGGTTAGAGATTATATACATGTGCTAGATTTAGCTAGTGGGCACGTTAAGGCGCTAGAGAAATTAAATGAAAATCCAGGGCTAGTAACATATAATTTAGGAACTGGCAAAGGTTATAGTGTATTAGAACTAGTTAATGCACTTGAAAAAGCAAGTGGTATAGAAATACCATATAAAATAACTTCAAGAAGAGAAGGAGACATTGCATCATGTTATGCAGATCCTTCAAAAGCAGAGAAAGAACTTGGCTGGAAAGCAAAGTACGAAATAGATGAAATGTGTGAAGATTCTTGGAGATGGCAAAGTAATAACCCAAATGGATATAAAGAAAATTAATTTTTTAAATAATTAAACAAAAAGACCTTCTAGAAGTAGAATGCCTACAATAGAAGGTCTTTTTTATATTGGAAAAAGTATAAATGTAAAAAATTATAAAAAAACTGAAATAATAATGATTTTCATTTGCATTTATTTAAAATTATGCTATAATAATATTAAGCTAGTAAATGACATTAATATTCCACCAAAGAATATTTAATAGCCATGATCATTTACACCTTATATATTAATAAACAAATTAATATAATTACACAAACATTCTCTTAATTAAATTTATGGAAAAAGCCACGGAACAGCACGCCGTGGCTTTTTTTATTTAAACGAATAAAAAAGTATAAAAAAGGAATATTAAAAATAAAATTAAAAATTTAGTAAGTTGAATTTATATCATTGTACGATATAGTAAAAGCTATAATTTTAACAATAATAAAGCTTGTGGTGTAGGTAAATAGTACATAAAAATTTAAATTATAAAATTAAACTACAACTCTTAAAGTTGATACAGAAATAGATTGTAAAGTATTACTTTTAAGAGGATTTTTAATTTTAGACTAAAATGAATGTATATTGATTTTAAATTAAAATGAATGTATAATTAATTCTCAGATTGGATAGAAATAGGAATAAGTATTTTTATAAAAATAAGTCCAATAAAGTTGTATAATATCATAAAAAGTAAAATTTTAAATAATAGTAAAAATTGAAAAAAAGTAAAAATTTGAAGAAATATGATATAATAATAACAACTAAATGAAGAGAGGATGAACTTTAATGAGTAGTAAAAAATTACCTAAAGAAGCTTATGGAGGGGTATCTGGAAAAGATTACGTTCCTTACATAACAGACAAATCTAAAACTGGTGCAAACGTAGCTGTATTAATTATTGGAATTATTTTAGCAGTTATATTCTCAGCATCAACAGCATATTCAGGTATGAAAGCTGGGCTTACAGTTGCTGCTGGTATACCAGGGTCTATAATAGGTTCTGCATTTATAGCAGCATTTGCTAGTAAAAAAGGTATACTAGGAAAAAATATAGTACAAGGTATGGCAAGTGGTGGAGAATCAGTTGCTAGTGGTATGATTTTCGTATTACCGGCTGTTTTATTAGTTGGTAGTCAAGTTACTTTTTTAGAAGGATTACTAGTTGGAGTAGGTGGAGTTTTATTCGGTATAGGAATTGCATCGCTTGTTCACAATTACTTAATTGTTGAAGAACATGGAAAACTTATGTATCCAGAATCAATGGCTATTTCTGAAACACTTGTTGCTTCAGAAGCAGGTGGAGATTCAATGAAGTACATGGGTATAGGGTTTGGAATAAGTGGAATTATTACTGTATTAACAGGTTCATTCTTAAATGTAGCTAATAATGTTATAAGCTTTTTCGGAAGTAAATTTTACAAGTGGAAATTTGAGGTTGAAGTTAACCCACTTCTTTTAGGAATAGGGTTTATAGTAGGACTAGAAGTAGCATTAACAATGTTTGCTGGTTCTATATTATCTCACTTTGGTATTATGCCTTTAATAGGATACTTTACTGATATGGCAGGAGAAGGTGCTAAAGTATGGAATGACCCTTCAATGGCTATAAACCAAATGGATGTAAATGCAATAGCTGGTAACTATGTAAAATATATAGGAGCTGGTATGATGCTTTGTGGTGGTATAATTGGTGCAGTTAAACTTATACCAACTATAATAGCTTCTGTAAAAGAAACACTTAATGCAAAATCAGCATCAGGTGATGGTGAAGGTGGAACTGCTATTCAAACTATAATATTATTAGCAGGAGTTGTAGTAGCATTTGTAGCAGGATTTTTCATTTCAGGAAATATGACAATGGCAATTGTTGGAGCAATTGTATCGCTTATATTAGCAGCACTATTTGTTATAGTTGCTGGACGTTTAACAGGTACTATAGGAACATCAAACCTTCCTGTATCTGGTATGACAATAGCATCTTTAGTTATAGCAACATTAGTATTCGTTATAATGGGATGGAAAGACTTAGCAGATAATAAATCGTTATTATTATTCGGTACATTTATAGTTGTTGCTATTTCAATAGCAGGTGGTTATAGCCAATCTCAAAAGGTAACATATATAATGGGTGGTAGCAAAACTGAAATGCAAAAATATTTCACAATAGCTGGTATAGTAGGTGTAATAGTTGTTGTAGGTACAATAGTATTACTTTCAGGACAACTTGCAATTACAGGAAATAATCCTCCATTTGCATTACCTCAAGCAAACTTAATATCAACACTTACTTCAGGTATTATGTCTGGACAATTACCTTGGCCTATGATTATTGTTGGTGTGTTTATGGCTATAGTTTTATACTTCTTAGACTTACCAATAATGACTATTGCTATAGGATTCTATTTACCAATTGCAACAACTTCTATAATACTAGTAGGAGCATTAATCCGTGTATTAGTTGAAAAAACTTCTAAGAGCGAAAAAGAAAAAGAAGCTAAAGTTTCAAATGGTATAAGTTTATCATCTGGTCTTGTTGCAGGTGGTTCTATAATAGGATTAATAGGTATAATATTACAGGTATCAGGTGTTATAAAAGGAGCTGGACCTACTGGTTTCGCTGCTGGAAATACAATGGCTATAATATTATTAGTAGTATTATCAGTATTAACTGCATTACCAATCATGACATCTAAGGTAAGAGATAATGACAAGTAATGATGATGTTTTAAGTTTGGTATTCAAAAAAAATGAAGATATTGAATATGAATTAAATGGTGAAAATATTGTTACAATACTTGAAAAGCAAGATCATAAAATTCAAAGGTTTTTTAGAAAATTAAAATTAAAAATCCCGAAGTATAAAAAGATTGAGCTTGATAAATATGGTAGTTATATTTTTCTACAAATTGATGGAAAAAAAACTGTTAAGGAGTTAGGGGAAGATTTAGAACTAAAGTATGGCGAAAAAGCTTACCCACTTTATGAAAGATTGCTTCTTTTCTTAAACCATATATGTGAAAACTGTAACTATATTGAAAAGCTAAATTAATAATATAATAAAACCTCAGAATCTATTGTTAATATAAATAACAATAAGTTTTGAGGTTTTTATATATTAATAATTATTATGTACTTAATTGATATTATTAATAAAATGATAATGAAATTCATTTACATAATTTAAAAAATATGATATATTAATTCTAGGCTTAAAGTTATCGCGGCAAATTTTCTAATTTTAAGGAGAATGATAATTATGGCAAAAATGATGGGACCTAGATTTAAACAATGTAGGAGATTAGGAATTAACGTATGTGGACATCCAAAAGCTATGGATAGAGCTACAAAAGGAACTTCTAGAGCAGATAAGAAATTATCACCATATGGAGTTCAATTACTAGAAAAGCAAAGATTAAGAGCGTACTATGGAGTATTAGAAAAGCAATTTTCTAATTACGTTAAGAAGGCTATGAAATCTAAAGAATCTACAGGTACATTTTTAGTACAAATGTTAGAATGTAGATTAGATAACTTAGTTTACAGACTAGGATTAGCAAGCTCTATAAGACAAGCTAGACAAATGGTAGTTCATGGACACATATTAGTTAATGGTAAAAAAGTTGATATACCTTCTTATGGTGTATCTATAGGAGAGATTATATCTTTAAGAGAAAAATCTCAAGATAATACATTATTTAAAGACAGTTTTCAAAATAATGCCCTTAGCCAATACCCATATATAACTAAGGACTTAGAAAGTTTCTCAGGTACACTTATAAGAAAACCTGAAAGACAAGAAATTCCAATTGAAATAGACGATATTTTAGTTGTTGAATACTACTCAAAACTTAAGTAATTAAAGTTATCAAATCAAAAACCTTCTATGGAAGAAATATCTTCTGTAGAAGGTTTTTTATTTATTTAACTACGAATTTGTAAATATACGGAATGTTTATATAAAACTTTAGTAAAAATACAAAAAAAGTATTCGACAAAAAACGACAATCAAGAATATTGGAAATTCAATGAGGTATTAAGAATATGAAGTTTATAAATTATATAAATGTCGAAATATGAAGGAATTGTTTTATTGTAAAATGAATTATTTATAAATATAATGAGAATGTAAGAAATGAATTCGACAATAAAGGGGAAAGAATGCCAAAAAATGACATTTAATAAAAAGAATTCAAATATCAGATTTTAAAGTAAGTTGAGATGGATTAGGGAGAGTTCATTTACAATTTACAACTGATAAAGATTTAGATTTAAGACTAAACAAAAGCTTACCTATGATGAAAACCTAAATGATGAAAAGGGAAATAAATGCGGACTTGGGAGTACTGTATTTAAAGCAGAGCAATATTAAAATATAAATCTAAAGTTAAACAGTAAAGATAATATAATAATAAGGGTAATAGAAAATAAAACATGGTCAAACTACCTAAATGATATAGCGGGAGTACAATGTTGGTAGAGGGGAAGTAGTAAAGATCAATTAAGTGGGAATAAAGACTGTTGTAACTACTGGGGAATTTGTAGAAAAAGAAGTAGATAAGTTAATAGGGGAATCGATTTCGCCAAAAGGAAAATGCGAAAAGTCATACTTAGTAGATAAAAATAAAGTAATAGATGACATAAAAGAATGGTTAGAAGAAAATATAACTGAGGTGGATATAATTGGTGGGGAAACTGTTGTATCTAAAGAAGTTGAATTATTAACTAAAAAATAATTAACTATAAAGCGTCTTAATATAAGACGCTTTATTTTTTTTCGATAAATTAATTGCAAAAATATAAAATTAACTGATAGAAAATGTTACAAATACCTAAAAAACTGAGAAATAAAACTAAAGGAAAAACCTCTAGAACCCTTGAAATATAAGGAAGATGGGAGGGGATAGCACATTGAAAAAGAAGATTAGAAAGTGCATGGTATTCTTAATTACAGCATGCTTAATATTTAGTTGGTCAATTGGAGTTTCAGAAGCTGCAAGCAACCATTTAATAATCATAAATACCAAAACCAATAAAATGGGATACTATGTAAATAATAAATTCGTAAAAGAATTTAGAGTAGCTACAGGTAAGAAAAGTACTCCAACACCACAGGGAAAAAGCAAAATAGTAAACAAGATAAAAAATAGACCATATTACTCAGGAGGAATACCAGGTGGAGACCCTAGAAACCCATTGGGAGATAGGTGGTTAGGTCTTCAGTTAAAAGGAACTTATGGAACAACATATGGCATTCATGGAAATAACAATGAAAGCTCAATTGGTAAATCTGTATCTGGTGGATGCATAAGAATGCACAATAAAGATGTAAGATGGCTATTTGACCAAGTTACAACTGGAACAGATGTAATATTAAAGTCAACAAATGAAAGTTACAAACAAATAGCAGCAAGATATAATATAAAACTATACGATAAAGGTGAAAATCCAGCGCCACCAATAAAAACAGGATGGCAAATAATAGATAATAAAAAATATTACTACGATTCAAAAGGAAAGAAAGTAACTGGATGGCAAACTATAAGTTCAAAGAAATATTACTTCGATGGAAGTGGAGTAATGCAAACAGGATTTAAAACTGTGGACAACAAAACTTATTATCTAGGTAATGATGGAATAATGAGAAGCGGATGGCAAACTATAAACAATAATAGATATTACTTCAATTCAGATGGCGAAATGCAAAAGGGATGGCAAACTATAAATAACAATAAATATTACTTTGATAATGATGGTGTAATGCAAAAAGGATGGAAGACAATAGATGGTAAAAAAATATTACCTAAAATCAGATGGAGTATTAGCAGTAGGAGTTCAAAATGTAGATGGTAAAATATATTACTTTGATAATAATGGCCAAATAGGTTCAGGATGGCAAACTTATCAAAATAAAAAATACTACTTCAATAATGAAGGAATTGCTGTAACAGGATGGCAAACTATAGACGGTAAAAAGTATTACTTCAACCCAGATGGAACAATGGCAACAGGAGTAAATACAATAGATGGAACAACTTATTACTTTGATAACAATGGTCAATTAGGTTCAGGATGGCAAAGTAGTGAAGGATATAAGTATTACTTCAATAATGAAGGAGTAGCTTTAACAGGATGGCAAGATATAGAAGGTAAAAGATATTACTTCAACCCAGATGGAACAATGCAACAAAGATGGGAAGAATTAAACGGAAATATGTATTACTTTAATCAAGATGGTAGTATGCAAACAGGATGGGCAACAATACATGAAAATAAATACTACTTTAATGAAGAAGGAGTAATGCAAATAGGACTTCAAAATATAGATGGTAATCAATATTACTTCTATGAAGATGGAAAAATGGCTGTTAATACAGTAGTTGAAGATGGAATAGTAGTAGATGAAAATGGAATAGCTACACAAATGTAATAAAAAGGTACTTACACTTAATGTAAGTACCTTTTTAATATAAGGAAATTATAATTTCCTATCATATAAACTTTAGCAACGGACCTGATTTTTGGGTCGTTTGAGCCACGTGTGGGCGAACTACTTGAGCGACATAAAGAGTAGCGCCCAAGCAGTGGCTTAAGCGAAGCGAATTTTAAATTTATTTAGATTTCGAACATATTTAAAATACTAATGTACAGCTACATATATCTAATTTGTTAAAAGTAAAGCATGAATATTAGATTTTACTTAGGCATAATAATTGTTTATCAGATTTATTGTAAGCTAAATATTAATTTTATCTAATGATAGGAGTGCATTAAATTATGAAAAGCAATAAAAAGCCAGTAATAGGAATCTCAGGTAGTTTAATAATTGATGAAGGAGGAATGTTTCCAGGATATGAAAGAGCATATGTAAACAATGACTATGTACAATCAGTTGCCATGTGCAAAGCAGTACCCTACATAGTGCCAATGGTTTATGATGATGAAATAATAAAAGAACAAGTAGAAAATATAGACGCTCTTATATTATCTGGAGGGCATGACGTAAATCCGCTAAACTGGGGAGAAGAACCTCATCAAAAACTAGGTGGAATTTTACCAAAAAGAGATACATACGACTTTAAATTATTAAAATTTGCTTTAGAAATGAAAAAGCCTATTTTAGGGATATGTAGAGGAGAACAAGTTATAAACGTGTTTGGTGGAGGTAGTTTACACCAAGATTTATCTTTAATAGATGGATGTTATATAAAACATAATCAACAGCATTTATCTAATGTAGCCACACATACAGCAATTATAAAAGAAAATACAAAGTTATATGAAATACTAGGGGAAAAAGAAATACATGTTAATAGTTTCCACCACTTAGCGTCAAACAAAATAGCCAATGGATATATAGTTTCAGCAGTATCTAAAGATGGAGTAGTTGAAGCTATAGAAAAAGAAGGAGAAGACTTTGTAATAGGAATTCAATGGCATCCAGAAATGATGTCTAAGGATCATCCTTTAATGCAAAAGTTATTTAAAGCGTTAGTAGATGAAGCAGCTAAGTAAAAATAAATAAATTTATGGAGGAACACTATGGGAGATAGTAAAAAATTAGGGTTTTGGAGTATTGTTCTTTTAGGTATAAATGCAATTATAGGTTCTGGTATATTTGGATTACCAGGAGAAGCTTATAAGATGATAGGGCCTGCAAGTATAATTGTATTAGTATTTTGTATGATTCTTGCAGTATCTATTGCTCTTTGTTTTGCTGAAGCTGGTAGTTGGTTTGATGAAAATGGAGGGCCTTACCTTTATGCTAAAGAAGCTTTTGGTGAATTTATAGGATTTGAAGTTGGATTTATGAAATGGGCTATTGGTATGATAGCTTGGGCTGCAATGGCAAACTTCTTTGCTATAACAATATCTACAGTTTGGCCCCAAGCAGCAGATCCATTTACTAAAAATATTATAATTGGAGTAGTAATAATTGTACTTGGAATAGTAAATATAATGGGTGTTCAAGCATCTAAGGTATTAAATGACATAATAACAATTGGTAAACTTGTTCCATTAATATTTTTTATAGTGATCGGTATATTCTTTATAAAAGGTTCTAACTTTACACCATTTGTAATAGTTCCAAAAGGAGAAGGAACAACTACAGCATTTGTTGCAGCATCAATATCTTTATTTTATGCATTTACTGGATTTGAATCTTTAGCAGTTGCAGCTAAGGATATGCATAATCCTAAAGAAAACGTTCCAAAGGCATTAATAACTGTAATGGCGATAGTATCAATAGTATATATATTTGTATTAGCAATAAGTGTAGGAATATTGGGGCCACAATTAAGTGGAGCTGCTACTCCAGTAGCAGATGCTGCAAAATCAATGATTGGTAATGTAGGAGTTTATATAATAACAATAGGAACAGTAGTATCTGTTGGAGGAATTAATATAGCTGCATCTTTCCTTACACCAAGATCAGGAGTTGCTTTAGCAGAGCAAGGATTAGTTCCAAAATGTATAGCTAAAAATAATAAAAAAGGAGCTCCATATATAGCTATAATAATAACAGTTATAGGAACTTTATTAATAGCTTGGTCAGGCTCATTTAAATTCTTATTACAGATAAGTGTTATATCTAGATTTATACAATATATACCTACTTGTATAGCTGTATTAGTATTTAGAAAAAATATTCTGATAAAGAAGTTAAGTTTAGAATACCAGGAGGAGCATTTGTTCCTGTATTTGCAGTAGTGGTTAGTTTATGGTTATTAGTAGAAGCTGGAATAGCTGAGCCAATGAAGATTGTTTGGGGGCTAGGTGGATTATTAATAGCTACACCATTTTATTTCTATATGACAAAATCAAATAAACTTCAAGAGAATAAATAATATTAATTAAAATAACCTTTTCAAAATAGGCATAAGTAATATACTTAACTATTTTGGAAAGGTTACTTATTTTTTTATATAAAAAATAGATATTAATCCCTAAAAAGAGCAATTTAGTCCATTTTAAGAAGAAAATATAGAAATTTATGTTAATATTATAATGATATGCAAAAATCAATTTGAGAGGATGTGAGATATTGTGGAATACGAGGATTTAAGTATTAAGGCTAAAAAATCATGGTTTGTTGCAAGGTTAATAACTACTGTTATAGTAAGTACTATTTTAATAGTTGGTGTGTGGTTTAGTGTTTATAATATGAAATTTGAGTATGCAGTTATGTTTGAAAAGCCAATAAATATATCTGTTGCTATTATTATTTTATTACTACTTGTAAATACATTTATATATCCTATTATAGAATATAAACAGTGGAAATATATTATAAATAAAGACAAAGTTGATTTTATACATGGTATATATAATAAAAAAAGAACTATAGTTCCAATGATTAGAATACAGCATATAGTTATAACTGAAGGCTTTATAAATAGATTTTTTTAATCTTGCAAATATAGATATCCATACAGCAGGGGGAGTACATACAATACCAAATATAGAATTAGAAAAAGCTAAAGAGATAAGCGAATATTTAAAGGATAAAATACATAAGAAGGTGGAAGGTTATGATGCTAGAATCGACTAGAAACCATTGGTCTAGTGTAATCACAAATACTTTTAAAAATATAATTAGTAATATTATATTTATAGTTTTACTTAATCAGTGGCTAAGTGATTATATTATTTTAATTGCTGTATTAATAATTGGTATTGATATTGTAGTTGCTATTTTAAGTTGGAGAAACAATGCTTTTTATATAAAAGATAATATATTATTTGTACAAAGTGGT
>NZ_HG529227.1 GCF_000499525.1 Faecalimicrobium dakarense
GTGGTGTTATTAACAAAAAGTAAAAAAGAAATACCTTTAAATAGAGTAAGTACAGTAGACACTAAAGCTGATATTTTAAATTCTATATTAGATGTATCAGTATTAAGCATAAACACTGGAGCAGTTGAAGTTACTAATAGTGCAGAATTTAAATTTGTATTAAAAAATGATAAGGTAGAAGGAATTAAGAATTTACTATTAGTTGAAAATAAAGATAAATGTAATGAAGAGTCTTATAATGAAGATACAGAAATAGAAGGAAATATAAGTTATAAAGAAAAGTATGCTTATAAAGTTAGCTTTAAAGATATACTAAAATATACTTTAACTAAGAGTAAAATACATTTTATTTTACCTGTAGGGTATATATTTGATAAATTAGATTCTACAGTAGGGCTTGATAAAGTAGGTGAGTATTTAGAAAAGTATAGTGGAAATATTGAAGATATAGGAAATAAAGTATCTGATTTTCCAATACTAACAATAATACTATTTATTACTTTATCATTAATACTAATTTATGCTATAGCAACAATAATTTGTCTTGTTTTAGACTATATAAAATATTATGATTTTACTTTATGCAGAGAAGATAATAATATATCTATACAATATGGATTACTTAATAAGAATAAGTTCAATTTTAAACTAGAACAAGTAAACAGTTTAAAATTAAAACAAAACTTAGCATGTCAAATGTTTGGATTATATAATATTGAAGTAGGAGTTATTGGATATGGAAAAAGTGACGAAACAAAAACAAAGTCTATATTATACCCTATAGCCAATAAAGAATTAAAAGATGAAATAACGAAAGATATATTAAAGGAATTTGAATTTAATGAAGAAGTATATAAACCACATAAAAAATATGTTCATCTTTTTTATGTAAAGAGATATGTTATAACACTACTTATAATCTTTTTAGCATTTAACCTATATGATTATGCAAACTTTGATTTTGATATAGATACTATAGATAGCGTGATAGTAGGATTTGCAATAGGTATTCAAACATTCTTAGGATATATGAGCTTTAACAATAATGAAATAGGAATAGATGATAAAAATATATTTTTAAGTAATGGAAGTATAAGAAAGAAAGTAATAATTATCCCTAAAGATAAAGTCCAATCAATAGCATATAAACAAAGTATATTCCAAAAGAATAAAAGTATATGTAATTACCATATAGATATATACTCTGATGATTTAGGAGATATAATTAAAGTTAAAAATATAGAGAAAGATTTAATCTTTACTTTAGAAAATAAAATAGTATAAAAATAACCCTCTATCTAGAAAAGTGATAGAGGGTGTTTTTATAATAAAACAAATATGATACTGTGGTATAGGGTTAAAAAAATATAAATATGAAGAGATTAAATCGCATATAAATGAAATAGTAAATTATAGGAGGCATAAATTGAAATATTTACATATAATGATTTTATCAATGTTACCAATATCAGAACTTAGAGGTGCTATACCAATAGGAATAGCATTAGACTTAAATCCTATAGGTGTATATATAGTTAGTGTAATTGGGTCTACTTTAGTTTCTATACCATTAATACTAACGTTTAGGCATATAATACATTTTTTAAAAAGAAAGAATTTATTTAAAGTAATAGTAAGTAAAATAGATAAAAAAATTGAGTCAGGTACGAAAAAACTAAAAAATGTATCTATTGTAGGTATAATACTATTTGTAGGAATACCTCTACCAACTACTGGTACATGGACAGCATCTGCAATAGCATCGATATTAAAGATGAGAATAAAAAGTGCACTTTTAGGAGTACTAATAGGCAACATGATGGCAGGGGCTATAGTTTCTGCGTTAGCTTTACATATAATATAATATACAAATAATTTATAAATTTACAGAAAAAGGCTATCTAAATTAGATAGCCTTTTTTATAGAAAAATAAATAGTTGTGATATAATAAATATTTGAGTATGGAATAAATAAAATTAGGGGGCAAATATGTTATTCAGTTCAGTGACATTTTTATTTTTCTTTTTACCAACAGTATTTACCCTATATTACTTATCTCCAAGTAAAATAAAAAATTATATATTATTATTTTTTAGTATAGTATTTTACTCATGGGGAGGTCTATTATACTTGCCATTACTGATAATATCAATA
Source organism: Faecalimicrobium dakarense (assembly GCF_000499525.1). Lineage (GTDB taxonomy): Bacteria > Bacillota > Clostridia > Peptostreptococcales > Peptostreptococcaceae > Faecalimicrobium > Faecalimicrobium dakarense. The sequence goes on from NZ_HG529227.1 coordinate 2,156, forward strand.
ATAGCAAACTATATATTTGGACTTAAAATAGATAAATACAAAAATAACGATAATAAAAAGAAAAACACATTAATAGTAGCAATAATATTTAATATTTTATTTTTAGGCGTATTTAAATATACAAATTTTATAACAGACAATATAAATACAATATTTAACACAGCCATAAATATACCTATAATACCATTACCAATAGGTATATCATTTTACACTTTCCAAGCAATGAGTTATGTAATAGATGTATATAGAAAAGATGGAAAAGTACAAAGAAATATATTTAATCTAGCACTATATATATCAATGTTTCCACAGTTAGTAGCAGGACCGATAGTAAGGTATCAAAGCGTTGACGATCAGATAACTCATAGAGAACATAATATGGACAAGTTCAACTTAGGTATGGAAAGGTTCATAAGAGGATTGTTTAAGAAAGTAATAATCTCAAACTCAGTAGGAGAACTATCAACTTTAATATATTCACTATCATCTTATCAAATGAGTGTATCAGTAGCATGGTTAGGTGCAATAGCTTATACGCTTCAAATATACTTTGATTTTAGTGGATACTCAGATATGGCAATAGGTCTTGGAAAAATGTTAGGATTTGAATTCTTAGAAAACTTCAACTATCCATATATATCTAAAAGTGTAAGTGAATTTTGGAGAAGATGGCATATATCCTTAGGTTCGTGGTTTAGGGATTACATTTATATACCACTTGGAGGAAATAGAGTAAGCAATATAAAAGTATATAGAAACCTAAGTATAGTATGGTTAGTAACTGGAATATGGCATGGAGCAAGCTGGAACTTTGTAATATGGGGAATATACTTTGGTCTATTTATAATGGCTGAAAGATTATTCTTACAAAAGTTGCTTAATAAATTACCAAACTTTATACAACATGTATACTTATTAATAATAGTAATATTTGGCTGGGTACTATTCTCTAAGCCAGATTTAAAATCAGCAATAGATTATATGAAAATAATGCTAGGTGTTTCAGATTATCCATTTATAAATGGTTATACAACATTTTATATTAATCAATATGCTTTAGAACTAACAATAGCAATAATACTTTCAACACCAGTAATAAAGTATACAAAAAGTACAATAAAAGGTAGAAAAATTTCAAAAACAATAAATGTATTAAAACCACTAGTATTATTTAGCTTATTTATAATAACTACAATATACTTAGTAAACTCTACATTTAATCCATTTATATACTTTAACTTCTAGGAGGAAACGATGAAATACAAATACACAACATCAATACTTGTAATTGGATTTACATTGTTCGTAGGGGTAATGTCAATCCTAACACCAGACAAGTTAACATCTCAGCAAGAAGGTAGAACTTTACAACCACTTCCTAAAGGTGAAACATTTGAAGAAGGAAGCTATAAAAAGGAATTATTAAATGGAGAAGCTTTTAAAAAATGGGATAATTACTTTAGTGACCATATATATGGAAGAAGTAAATTAGTAAATACCTATACAGATATGCAAATGAGTTTAGGCAAAAAATATATAAATGGAATTTATTTAGGTGAAGATAATGAACTTATAAAATCAGATAACTACGGAATGTATGATGAAGAATATAGAACTAAAAGAGCACAACATTTTAATAAGTTCGCAGATAGATTTAGCAATGCTAAAGCTTATTTAGTAAATATACCAAATAAAAACTATGCATATGAAGAAAAAATGCCAATAAAAGATTTTAAATCAGGGCAAAGCATCTTTATAGGAGATATACTTAATAAAATAGACAAAGAAAAATAAAAGTATTAGATTTAACAGAGGAGATAAGAAAAGATGAAAATAACTACTATAAAACAGATCATCATTTAAATATGAATGGGGCATATAGTAGCTATAAATTCATAATAGAAAATATAAATAAAGATATACCACAAGTACAAAAACCAAAGGAAAAATCAGACTTTGAAATAAAAACTTATGAAGACGTATTTATAGGATCATATGGTAGACAAGTACTAAATGTAGTAGAAAAAATGGATGATATCCAAGTATATAAAGATAAAAACTTTAATAACTATAAAGTCTATAACCAAAATAAAGAAGCGAAATTGTTTTATGAAGAGCAAATTTCAAAGGATAAACTAGATAATGACTATGGGGTATATTTAGGTGGAGATAACCCACTTATAAAAATAGAAAATAATCAAAGTAATAACGAACTAAATGTAGTAGTTATAGGAGATTCAATGGACAACCCTATAACACCTTTATTAGCTCCTCATTTTAAAACAACATATAGTTATGATTTAAGAGGATACGAAAATAACTTAATAGAAGATATAGAAGGTATAAATCCAGATATAATTTTATTAATAGGTGCAAGTAATAACTATATAATGTCAACAGATATATTCAACTGGGATAAAAAATAGAAATTAGGTGAGAAAAATGGACAACAAGTTAATTAGCAAATTTAAAATTAATAAATCATCAATAGTGGAATTAATTAGTTGGTTAGTTGGAGGAACTTTATTATTTCTTATATCAGAGTTCTTGCAAAGAGAAAGTATAGTAGATGTAATTACATTCTTTAAAGATAGAACCAACGCATTTTTTATAAACTATCTAATAATACTAATATTAACATCAGTAATATTTATACTAAAAAGAAAGAAAACAGGTTACTTAATAATAAGTACAATAGTAATATTACTATCAATAATCAACAAAGTAATGCTAGAAATAAGAGGGATGCCAATAACTTACTCTGACATATTTTCAATAAAAGATGGTTTAAGTATTGCAAATAAATATATAAATATGAAAATGGTAATTCTAGTATCAATATGTTTATTAATAGTTATAGGAACTATAATATATGTATTTAAAAAAGAAAAAAAATCAAAAAGAATAACTAGCTATACAAATATACTTATAGCGCTATTATTAGTAGGAGTATACTCTGTAAGACTAGACAACCTTAAGGAAAGAAAAGTAATAAGCCCACTAAGATGGGACTTAAAAGAATCATATAGACATAATGGGTTTATGTATTCACTATTAGATTCATACTTTGGATATAAAAGAGAAAAGCCAAAAGACTATGATAAAGCATCTGTAGAAGATATAAAAAATGAAGTGAATTCTGTGCAAGCATCAAACATTAATTCTTCATCAAAGAAAGAAAACAAACCAAATATAATATTTGTTCAGCTAGAATCATTTATGGATCCAACACTAATAAAAGAAGCAAAATTTAGTGAAGATCCAATACCTAACTTTAGAAAGCTATCTAATGAAAATAAAAGTGGATATATTAATGTTCCAGTAATAGGTGGAGGAACAGCTAGAACAGAATTTGAAGTACTAACAGGTAATAACTTTGATTACCTTATACCAGGTGAAATACCATACGATAGTTTTGTAAAGAAAAAGAATGTAAACTCAATAGCAACAACACTTAAAAATCAAGGTTATGGTGCTCATATAATGCATAACTTCCAAGGTAACTTCTATAATAGAAACCTTGCATTTAAAAATCTAGGATTTGATACATTTACATCAATGGAATATATGCAAAATCTAGAAGATACTCATTTAGGTTGGAGAAAAGATATTGTGCTAGCAGACTATATAGAAAAAGCACTTAATAAAACAAAAGAAAGTGATGTAGTTTATGCAATAGGGGTAGAAGGACATGGAGGATACCCTGATTATGATAGAGGAGAAGAATTCCCTATAAAAGTAGAAACTAATTTACCTGATAAAGATATGTATCAACTATATAACTATGCAAACTTGCTAAAAGGAAGCGATGATTTAGTAGGTAAAGTAATAGAAAATGTAGACAAGAGAGAAGAAGATACAATAGTAGTATTTTTCTCAGACCATTTACCTAAGCTTAATATATTCTCAGGAGATAACATGTATATAGATAAATATGAAGTACCGTATGCTATATATAGTAATTTTAAAATAGATAATGAGAAGCAAAATTTAGAAGCATATCAGTTAAGTACACTAATGTTAGGATTAGCAGGAGTTGAATATGGGCCAATGGAAAGTTTACATGCTAAGGATGGAGGTAAGGAAAATTACCAAGAACAATTAGAGTTAGTTCAATATGATATGTTATTTGGTAAACAATTTTACTTAAGTGATAAAGATAAATACAAGGGAAGTTCTATGAAAATGGGGCTTGATGATATAGTTGTAGAAAAAGTAATTAAAGACAAGGACACTATGATTGTAAAAGGTAAGAACTTCACAAGTTGTAGTTATGTATATGTAGATGGCAAAAAAGTAGAAACTACATGGATAGATGAAAATACCTTAAAAATAGGTAATATAGACAAAGGTAAAAGTTTAGAAGTAAAGCAATTAGGTAAGTATGATGGAGTACTTAGTTCTTCAAATAAAATAAATATTAACAAATAAATTGCCTTGTTAATAGTATAATACCCTTATAGTAGACACGTAAAAGAAAGTATCGTATAATGATGCTAAATGTGACTATTATAAGGGCATTTTTTTATAACTAAAAACATAATAAATACAGTCTAAGGAAGTAGAGATAGGGAAAAATAAATATAAGTCATCTGAATTTTGCACAGGATAAGGAATTAGAGAAGGTGTTATATTATCTTTTAAAAGGAGTAAGTTATGAAAAAAGTAGGTATGAGAACTATTAAAACAGGTATCGGAGTAGTTATATCGTCGATACTTGGATTCATAGCAACTGGTAATTCACTAAACCCATCTATAGCATGCATTATATCAGTACAAGATTCTGTAAGTGGGTCATTAGAAGTAGGTAAAAATAGAATGTATGGTACGGTCTTAGGAGGTATAATAGGATATCTATTTATCTTCTATAATCCAGGGAATTCACTCTTATCAGGATTAGGAGTAATATTAACTATTTACTTATGTAATTTACTTAACCTTAATAGTGGAGCATCAATAGCTGCAATTACATTTTTATCTGTTCAAATAGGATTTACTGTTTCAGAAGATGCTCTTTTATATTCTATAAATAAAGTATTTGAAAATGCAATAGGCGTTGTAGTCGGAATAGCAACTAATTATTTACTAGCTAGACCGAATCATTCTATTAGTATTTATTCAAATTTTAAGCAAGTAGAAAATAATACAAATAAATTCTTGAAATTTAAGCTACTTGAAAGCAAATCTAAATTTGAACCTGAGTTTTTAGAAGATAAAATAAGTGAAATAGAAGAAGTACATAAAAAATTATTGAAAGAAGCTGATTATAGCAGGCAAGATGCTGATTTAGTTAAAATTGAAGAAGGAATAAATATTTGTAAGACATTACATTCTCATATACAATCTATAGAACTATTAAGTAAAAAGGTTTATTTAAATAAGGAAAATTATGAAGTAGTAAAAAAATTATATAAAAAAGATAAAATAAAGCTAAGTCAAGATGAGGAAAATAGTCCAGTATTTAATTATCATTTGAAAGAGATTATAAAAGGAAAAGAAGAACTTAGGCAAATATTAAAAGATTCAATTAAATAATTTAATTGAATCTTTTTTAGTATAAGTAGCTTTATTTTAATGTCAATAAGTATTAAAACTAAATTATATATGATATTATTATTAGTATGTAAAAAGGGGGTCGAAAAATAATGGTTTTTAGCAGTTTAGTATTTCTATTCGTATTCTTCCCGATAATACTATCTATGTACTATATATCAAAAGATAAATATAAAAATTACTTGTTATTAGCAGCAAGTTTATTTTTCTATGCATGGGGTGAACCTACATATGTAGTAATAATGCTAATATCAATACTAGTAAATTATATAGGTGGATTATTAGTAGGAGAAACAAAAAAAGGAAATATAAGAAAAGTAGGATTAATACTTTCTATAGTATTTAATATATCAATGCTAGGAGTTTTCAAATACGCTGGATTCTTTGTAAGTAATATAAATAGTTTACTAAATACAAATATACCAGTTCCACAAATAGCACTACCACTTGGAATATCATTTTTTACATTCCAAGCAATGAGTTATGTAATAGATGTATATAGAAAAGATGCAAAAGTTCAAAATAGCATATTAAAGCTATCTTTATATATAAGTTTATTTCCACAGCTAGTGGCAGGACCAATAGTGCGTTATCAAACAGTGGCAGACCAAATAGATCATAGAGAACATACAATAACTAAATTTGCAGATGGAGTAAATAGATTTATAATAGGTCTATCTAAAAAGGTTATATTATCTAACTCTTTGGGAATGTTAGCTGATTCAGTATTTAATACAGGAAGCAATGAACTAACAATAGTATCATCATGGTTAGGTATAATAGCGTATTCCCTACAAATATTCTTTGACTTTAGTGGGTACTCAGATATGGCAATAGGTCTTGGAAAAATGTTTGGATTTGAATTCTTAGAAAACTTTAACTATCCATATATATCACAATCAGCATCTGAATTTTGGAGAAGATGGCATATGTCACTTGGTTCTTGGTTTAGAGACTATGTTTATTTCCCATTAGGAGGAAGTAGAAAAGGTACAGCAAGAACTTATATAAACTTATTTATAGTATGGTTTTTAACTGGATTTTGGCATGGAGCAAGCTGGACATTTATAGCTTGGGGACTTTACTTTGGATTATTAATAGGACTTGAAAAAGCATTCTTAGAAGAAAAAGTACTTAAGAAAGTAATAAAGCCTATAAGACATATATATTTATTAATATCAGTTATGATAGGATGGATATTCTTTAGAGCAGATAGCTTTAGTTATTCAATATCATTTATAAAGACGATGTTTGGTGTAGGAATTAATAAATTATATAATGGACAAACATTAGCATATATAAATGACTACTTAATAGTAATAATAGCATCAATAGTATTTAGTATGCCTATTATAAAATACATCAAATCAAAAATAGAAACTAGAAATAAAGAAATCTTAGAAAAAGATTATATATATATAATAAATTCAATAGTATTAACAATACTATTTTTAGTCGTAATATTTAAATTAGTAAACTCGACATATAATCCATTTTTATACTTTAGATTTTAGGTGGTGACTTTATGAATAATAGAAAAGCAATGTATTTAATAGTACCATTTTTAAGTATTGTATTTGGAATTGGTATTATAAATTTAATAAAAAAAGATAAAGAAATAAGTGAAGCTGAAAATAGGAATTTACAACAAAGACCTACAATAGAAAATCTAAAGGAAAAGAACTTTACAACAACATATGAGACATACTATACAGACCAATTTATAGGTAGAGATAAATTATTAAAGCTAGATACAAAGCTACAAATACTTAGCAAAAAATCAAATATAAAAGGTCATTATATAACCGATGATGGATGGATATTAGGTGGACCTGCAACAACTAAAAAGACAGAAAATGATTATAAAGGAGCAGTAGACTTATTAAATGATGCGGCTAAAAAAGCTAAGGAATTAGGAAAAGAAACATATTATGTATCTCTACCTCATAAGGTTAACACACTAGATTATATGTATCCAAAATATATAGAAAAAAATTATGGAATGGAAAATAGTGACTTATTAATATCAATGATTAATAAAAGTAATATTAAAACCATAGATATTGGAAGATATTTTAAAGATAATTTTAGTAATAAGGAATTAGAAAAATTTTATTTTAAAACAGATCATCATTGGAACTCTATAGGAGCATATAAGGCTTTTGATTATATGATTGAAAAACTAAATCAAAGTGGATATATAAACGTAGATTTAAGTAAATATGATTATGAGACTAGTTATTTTAAAAATAGTCCATTTATAGGAAGTTACAATAGAAATTTATATACATTATTTGATACTAATGAGCCTATACCATATGTACATATGGATAGAGAATATAATAATAGCTATTATGAAATAAAGAATGGTGAATTTGAGGAAGTAGAAGAATCCTATATAATAGGGGATAGATTTAAAGAACAGGATATGACATATGGCGGCGCATATACTGGAAATCATTCTTATTATAAAATCGTTAACGAAAAAGCGGTAACAGACAAAAAGATATTATTAATAAGAGATTCTTATCAAGCTCCACTAACTTGGCTGTTTTCAGATATATTTAAGCAAGTAGAAGTTGTAGATCCAAGAAATGTTAATATGAATATAGATGAAATATTAAACAAAAGTGATAGTGATATGGTTATGATAATGTTTAATAATGGACTTAATGTAGAAGAAATGATGAACAATATAATGAAGTAGAGAAGAGGACCAGATTATGCTGGTTCTCTTTTAAATTATTACAAAATGTAAACATAATATAAGATGTATTGATATGGGATAAAAAATAATGTACAATAAGTTCATAATAGGAATATATTAACAGGTATATTCTGATAAAAACATGAGGTGAGAAATTATGTTAAAGAGAAAAAAGAAAGTAATAGCGAAAGTAATGGCTACGACAATGTTAGCTTCGACTTTAGCAGTAACATTTGCACCTGGTGCAAGTGCACTAGAGCCAAGAGCTACAGTAAGTAGTTCAAAAATAGCAGGAGATAATAGATATGAAACAGCAGTAAAAGTAAGTGAAGCTGGATGGACTTCAGCAAATAATGCAGTACTAATCAATGGAGAAGCAGGGCTTGTTGACGCATTAACAGCAACTCCATATGCAAATCTTAAAAATGCTCCAATCCTTGTAACACACAAGGACAAGTTAACACCAGTAACAAAGACAAGACTTACTAAAATGGGTGTTAAGAATGTAGATATAGTAGGTGGTACGGCAGTTGTATCTGAAAATGTAGTAAAAGAATTAAAAGATATGAATATAACTGTAAATAGAATATCTGGAAGCAACAGATACACAACAGCAGTAGCAGTAGCTGAAGCTATGGATAAGATAAGCGATGTGTCTAGAGTATCGGTAGTAAATGGTGCGACAGGACTTCCTGATGCAGTAAGTATAGCAGCACCAGCAGCATATAACAAAATGCCAATATTACTATCAAATCCTAATACAGGACTTAAAGACTCTAAGGCATTTATAGATAGAGAAGATATATCAAGATCTTATGTTGTAGGGGAAACGGCAGCAGTATCAGATACAATAATGAATTCATTACCAGGAACAAAAGTAAGATTAGGTGGAGCTAGAAGACAAGAAACTAATGCAAAAGTTATCAAAGAATTCTATCCATCTAAATCATTAAGTAATATATATGTGTCTAAATCAGGGCAAGTTAGCAGAGCTGATGAACTTGTAGATGCTCTAGCAGTAGGTGTACTTGCAACTAAGGAAGATGTACCAGTTATGATAGTTGGAAATAACTTAGATGCTTCTCAACAATCTTTATTAGCGTCTAAAGAATTTACAAGAATAACACAAGTAGGTCACGGTATACCAGAAGCGAGTATAAATGCAATAAAAGCAACTCAAGCAGATACAGAATCTAAAGTGAATAGCGTATCTATGGTTAACTATAAAACTATAAAGCTATATGGTAGTGACTTAGATAAATTAAGTGCTTCAAATATATATATGAGTGGAAACTCTGTTAGAAGTTACACTACAAATAGCTCTGGAACAGAAGCTACAGTAGAATTTAATAATGCATTTAATAATGGGACTAACACTGTAAGAGTTACAAGTAACTTAGGAAACAGTACTAACCATAGTTTTACATATAGTGCCGAAATAAGTAGTGTTCAAGCTACAACTAAAGAAGTTGGAACATCTGGGGTTCAATATGTAGAATTTACAGTTAATGGAAATCAAAAAAGAACTGTAGATGAGTTAAAGGCACTTGGATGGACAGTAGAATTTAAATCAACTAAAAAAGTATTCTATAACCAATCAGAACCAACTGAGCCTAAAACTACATCAAATACTGGAAAATTAGTAACAAGTTTAACAGCAGGTGACATGAGTACAGATTCTGTATTTGACTATGAAGTAATACTTAAAAAAGGAAGTACTGAACTAAAGAGTGGAAAAGCAGCTGTAACAGTAGTAAATAGAGCGGTTCAGTATAAAGAAATAAAATCTTATGAAGTTAAACTAGATGATGTAAAAATAACTAGTAATAGATTGGTAGTAGATGAAGAAATAGCAATAGATACAATTAAAGGCACAGATTTAGACAATAATGAAGTAACTATAGGGAACTATACATTAGCATCATCTAATCCGTCTGTAGCAGTAGTAACTAACAATGGTAAAAAGCTTAAGGCTATTTCAACAGGGTCATCAGAAATAACAATAAAGAGTGGAAATGTAAGTAAAAAATTTACTATTACAGTTTCAGCAGATAGACGTAAAATGAATAGTGTTAGACTAGATAATTCTAGTGTAAGATTAGTTGAAAATAAAGCAGGTAATGTAGTAGCAACAGTTACAGATCAATACGGAGATCCAATTAAAGGTAAAACTTTAACATTAAGAAGCACAACTATAAACTCAGGAAGTACACCAATAGCAACTGCACTTGCTAATACTCCAACTGATAAAGAAGGTAAAACAACTATATCAATATCAGCACAAGCTTTACCAGAAAAAATGAGCACTGCTAGTGGAACACTATATGTAAAGAGTGAAACTAATGAAAGCTCAAATCTTGCAAGTGTAACGATATATGTTTCAAAAGATGCAGTAGAAAAATCTTGGAAGTTAAATTTAGCTGATGCTAAGAAAGATACTTCACTAGATATGTATAAAGCAGAAAATGATAATGAAGTAGTATTAAAACTTAACAACTATAATAGCGGAGGATATTTATTAGGTGAGGAAGATACAATAGGCACAACATCTAGTGATGATGCTAATACATTTTGGGTTAAGACTTTAAATAAAGACATAGCAACAGTTGAAACAAGTGGTGCTAATATAACTGTAAAGGCGGGAACTAAAACAGGTAATACAACTATAGAAGCATACAAAGGAAAAACTAGAGTAGCAAGTATTTCTATATATGTTAAAGATACAACACCTAAAATAACTTCAATAGCTATGAATGATTTAGGAACTATAACTAAAGACAATGTTAAAGAAGGTAGAGCAACAGTAAAAATAGAAGATCTAATAAATTCAACTATTATAGGAAGTAAAACAGTTGTTGAAGGGGTATCTATGACTGGAACTAAAGGAGAAGTATTATTTGGAAGTAATACTGATGGGTCAAAAATACTATTTGTAGATAGCAAAGATGGTGCTAAAGCTAATGGAAGTTATGATGATGGAGAATTAATATTAGCTACACTAGAGCTAATAAGTGATATTGGTACAGTATCAGATAATAAAGACATTGTAACTGTAGTTCAAAAAGAGAGTGCAAAAGTTACAGGAAGTATAATTGTAAAAGTGTATCATGGAGAACATGAACTTAACGAAAATCCATTTATGACAAAGGTTATAAGTGTAGATATAGCAGCTAAAAATTAATAGAAAATAAAAAGACTTGGTCAAATGACCAAGTCTTTTTTGTGAGAAATACGTTAAAGAGAATAAATTATTTATTTTTTTAACGTATTTTTATTATACAATATGTTCGACAAAAAATAAATATATATATAAAATAAATTAATTTAAAATTAAAATTATAAGATATAGAATGAAAAATAACACAACAAATATGGTGATAAAAGTATTAAAACGATGAATGATGTCGAAATATGATGCGAATTGAAAAGAATGTTGAAAAATAAACGTTTTTGACGAACGAAAGTTAGTAAAAATATGCATAAAATTATTGAAAATCGATTGTATATATACTAAGATTGATTTGTGAGAAATACGAAATGAAATACCGAACAGGTTACATATAAAGAGATGAATTTATATAATGTTGGGGAGGAACGAAATTATGTTAAAGAAAAAGAACATAGCAATGGCAATGGCAGTTGCAACAGTTGCGACTTCAGTTGCACCAGCTTTCGCTGCGGTTAAAGACCAAAATGTAGACGAAGCTACAATGATATCTAAAGTAAAGGAAATGTTAAATACTAAATACTTTGGAACAGAAGATTCAGTTTACACTATACAAATAGTTGGTGGAAAAGAAGTTAAGGAAATAAAAGATTTAGAAGCTGCTATAGCTATGGCTAAAGTAGAAGATAAAACAGTAAAATTAAATATAACTGATAAAGGACATGTAGTAGTTAACGGAAGAATATTAGATAAAGTAGACGCTAAATACAGATTATATTCTTCAGATGATTTAATGTCAGACGTTAATACAGCTGTAACAACTTTAACTAATAAAGTTGTCAGATCAGTAGCTCATTATGATGCAGATGGAAATATAGCTGATACAAATGTAGTTGAATCTGTAATAACTTTAGTTAATGGAACAGAAATAAAATTAGCTGTAGGAGATAAAAAATTAGATTTTACTAAGGCTATAGATAGAAATGGAAATCAAGTATCTTTACCAGTATCTACTACTGAAATAGGAAAACAAATAACTAGATTTGAAACTTTAGAAACTACGATGGCTGAAGTTACTATGCCATCTAAGCAATTAGATTCATTAGTATTCAATGCTAAAGAAGATACTAAAGTAGAGAAAAATTTATCTGATTTATATAATGCTAACGGATATACTAAAGAAGGAAAATCATTCGTAGATAAGGTAATAGCAATAAATGGTGCTGATACTAAGCAAGAAATATACAATGGTAAAGAATATAAAGTTAAAAAAGAATCTTTATCAAACGTAAAAGTTAATAAAGAAGGAAAATATGAATTAGTTCTTACTTTAACAGTTGCACAAGGTGACGACACAGTAGATTTAGCTAAAAAAGGAAAAGTAGTTAAAATAGTTATAACGTCTGATTCTAATAAAGATCTAAACAAGGTTGCAGAAGATATGGCTTTAACTACAGGAACTGTTACTGAAGGTAAAGGAAAATACAAAACTTTAGCTGGAGCTAACAGATTTGAAACAGCTATAGAAATAAGTAAAGAATCATTTGCAAAACATGACAAAGAAACATTAGATGCTGATGAAGTTAAAGCAAGCTCTGTAGTTTTAGTTGGTCAAGATGCTATAGTTGATGGTTTAGCAGCAGCTCCTTTAGCTAAGCAAAAAAAATGCTCCTGTATTATTAACTAAGAAAGAAGCTATATCTGATAAAACTATGGGCGAAATAAAGAGAGTTATACCTAAAAACTCTACTGTATACATAGTTGGTGGAGAAAACGTAATATCTAAAGACGTTGAAGCTCAATTAATAAAAGAAGTAAATGCTAAGATAGTAAGATTAGCAGGAGATACTAGATATGAAACATCTGTTAAAATAGCACAAAATATGAAAAAAGTAACTGGTTCGACTATGGAACAAGCTTTCGTAGTTGGTGGATTTGGTGAAGCAGATGCTATGAGTGTAGCAGCAGTAGCAGCAAACAAAACTACTGGTACTGATATAGCTCCAATAATAGTATCTAAAGAAGATGGTCTTACTCAAAATGCGAAAGACTTCTTATATGCTAATAAAACTGCATTAACTAATGTAGACGTAGTTGGTGGAACAACTAAAGTTTCTAAGCAAGTTATAAAAGACATAGAAGCTAACGTAGATTCAACAGATACTGTTGCAAGAGTTGCTGGAGATAACAGACAAGAAACTAACGCTAAAGTTATAAGCAAATTCTATGCTAAAGGTGATGCATCAGCATTAACTGGTGTATATGTAGCTAAAGATGGTATTCAAGGAAATGGTGTGCTAATAGATGCATTAGCAGTTGCTCCTTTAGCAGGAAGAACAGCTACTCCAATAGTATTAGCTACAGATAAATTATCTGAAGAACAAGTTAATGTTATAGAAAAGAATGCTAAAGATACAGATAATGCTATGACTCAAGCTGGTCATGGTATAGCTCAAACTGTATTAGATAAATTAGTAAAATTATTATCTTTATAAGATAAATTAAATAAAGTTAAAGAATAACTCTAGATATAAAATCTAGAGTTATTTTTATTATTATAAACAATAAAAGTAAATACCAAAAATAATCACAGTCTACTCATTAAAATAGCCCAAATACAATCACTTTGCTTTAAAATTATGATATAATTTAAAGTAACTTATAATTTGACAAAATACCTATAATACACATAAATAAAGCAAAGGAGATTAATCTATGCTGCAAATAGCAGACTCTATAAACACTATAATACAAGCAGTCTTACTAGCCTATATACCATATTACTGCATCAAAAAAGACGGCCTTATAGAAGGTAAAAAAGGTAAAATAAAATTAATAACAAGTATAGTTGTAATGTTATTATCAATAACTATACTAACTAATATAATGGGCGGAACATCCTTATCAGTTATTTCTATGAATATAACATGTATGTTAATATTAGTTTGTTTTTATATTAAAAACTATGAGAAAATAGTAATCTCATATGCAATCGCTTACTTAATATTTCAGATGACCGCTATTTTATTTAGTAATATAAAATGGTCATATATACAAGGTTTAGTTTTTATAAAAAATGAGGACTTGTCTACATTAGCAGTTATATATGTACCTATGATTTTAATCGAAATTTTAGTACTTTTATATGTGGATAAAGTATATAAATTATACAAACATATAAGTAGAAAAAAATATGCATTTGATATATCTATTATAGTGACTTTTTCTTTAGATATTATATTATCTCTTTCGCTAATAATTCATGGAAATGATGATGTATTTTTTAAGAACTTATTTATAATTTTTTTAATGGGACTTTTAGTACTTTTATTTTTATATTTTATAAATACAAAAAACAAAATGGATGAAATAAGTAAATTAAATAAGGCGCTACAGGAAAAAAATAATGAATTAAAAAAGATTAAACATGACTATGGTTCTCAAATTTCATATATAAATGGATTATATATAATGGAGCAATATGAAAGACTAGGTAGTGTTTTAAAAGATGTTATAAGTGGTAATAATGCTATCTCTGATAATTTAAAAATATTATCTAATTCAGAGTCGATTATATCAATTATTCTAAGCTCATTATCAACACGTGATGTAAACGTTATTGTAGAGGAAGAATATGATATATCAAAACTTGATGTATCTGAATATGATCTTCAAAAGGTAATTTCTAATATTGTTAAAAATGCAGTTACTGCTATGGATGGAAATGGGTTAATAGTTATAAAGACTTATAAAATATTTTCAAATGTTTATATAAATATTAAAAATGATGGACCTAAGATAGATGATGTAATTATAGATAGAATATTTGAACCAGGATTTACAACTAAAAATAGTAGTGACAATGGTTTTGGTTTAGCTATAGTAAAAGAGATGGTTGAAAGTAATAACGGGGAATTAACTGTTTCAAGTAATAATGATTTTACAGAATTTAAAATAATGTTTAAAGTACAAAAATAGATAGGTTTTTCCTATCTTTTTTTGTGCTTTAAATTATTTATAATTTTTCTATAATTTGCACATATTAAGTTATAGTAGTAATTAAAGTGTAAATATAATTAAAACTTAATAAAATTAGTAAATATTACAAAAAAACTAAAAAATTGTAAATATTTATGGTATAAATATATTAATAAATTTAAGTAAGATGGAGGGCATCATGACTAATCAAAAGAAGAAAAAAGGTTTTGAACTACCTACAGCCTATAGCATATTGTTATCAATAACAATTGTAATAGCAGTAGCTACACAGTTTTTACCTGTTAAACCAGCAACATTATCAGATGTTGTAATGTCACCTATAAACGGTTTAAAAGATGCAATAGATATATCTTTATACGTACTTTTAATGGGTGGATTTTTAGGTGTTGTAAACAAGACAGGAGCATTAGATGCTGGTATAGGTTCAATTGTAAAAAAGCTTAATGGAAAGGAACTTCTACTAATTCCTATACTTATGATAGTTTTCTCATTAGGTGGTACAAGCTATGGAATGAGTGAAGAAACTTTAGCATTTTACGCATTAATTACAGCAACAATGATGGCAGCAGGGTTTGATTCATTAACAGCAGTGGCTACAATATTACTTGGAGCAGGCTCTGGGGTACTAGGTTCTACAGTAAATCCATTTTTAGTATCAGCAAGTGTAGATTCCCTAAAGGCTTCAGGAATTGTTGTAAATCAAGCTGTGATTATAGGTATTGGAGTTGCTTTATGGCTATCATCATTATTTATATCTATGTTCTTTGTAATTAGATACGCAAAGAAAGTTAAAAATAATAAAGCAGAATCAATATTATCAGAGAGAGAATATAGCCAAGCTAAGGAAGCTTTTATGGATAATAAAGAGGAGACATTGGAGTTTACTCCAAGAAGAAGAATTGTGTTATGGCTATTTGGATTATCTTTTGTGGTTATGATACTTGGTGTTATACCATGGGAAAGATTTGGTGTAGAAATATTTAAAAATACATCTATATTAACAGGAAGTGCTCTTGGTAACTGGTGGTTCTCTGAGCTTGCTGTTTGGTTTACTATAATGGCTATAATAATAGGTGTTGTATATGGACTTAAGGAAAAAGAAATAGTATCAGGAATTCTTGAAGGTGCATCTGAAATGGTCGGTGTAGCACTTATAATTGGTATATCAAGAGGTGTATCTGTTATAATGTCAAGCACTGGTCTTGATGCGTATGTGCTAAATAATGCATCTCAAACTTTAAGCGGTATGTCACCTATACTATTTACTAATATGGCATTTTTAATATATATTGCTTTAGCATTTTTAATTCCTTCAACTTCGGGATTAGCTAGTTTATCAATACCAATATTTGGGCCACTAGCTAAGAGTTTAGGATTCTCACCGGAGATAGTTATATCTATATTAAGTGCAGGTAGTGGTTTAGTAAACTTAATAACTCCAACATCAGGTGTTATCATGGGTGGACTTGCTATCTCTAAGGTGGAGTATAGTACTTGGGTAAAGTTTGCAACTAAAGTGGTAGTATGTATATTTATATCATCAGCTATAATACTTTCAATAGGTATGATGTTTTTAAAATAATATAAAATAGATAGGATTTTTCCTATCTATTTTTTTATTACTCATTAAACATTTTACAAATACTTAAATAAAGCTCCTTTTTCTCATCACTACTATACTTATCACTAGTAAATACAACGCTGCAAATACCTATAACCTCATCATAGGGGTTAACTTCATATTTATTACCTCGGTTGCTACTAATACCTAATAGGTAAGCAAAAGAAACATCAAAAAAATTACATAAATCTTTTATAATTCCAAATTCGAGAAGCTCAATATATTCATTACATAAACTATCAGTTTCTATAAAATATCCATAGCTTTCATAAAATCTCTTTTTAAAACTTTCACAGTCTAAATTTCTTTCAATGCATAACTGCATAAATCTTTCGTTAAATTTAATCATGTATACCCCCACAAAAATAAAAATAAAATTAAATAATAATACGAAAATGAACAAATGGTCTGTAAAAATATGGAAAATATGTTCGATAAAGACTTGAAAAAATTAGCTACAAATTATGTAGCTTTTATTAAATATTTTTAAAGTATGTATCAGATACTATTTTAAATAAATTATTTTTATCTTCTTGAGTTGTATTATTATTTTCAAGAACCCTATTAACTGCGTTAATAGCTTCTAATAATAAATCAACTTCTTCGTTTGGTTTATCTGATTTTTTATTATCACTTAATCCAACTAAATAATCTATTGAAACGTTAAAGTAAGAAGCAAAATCTATTAAAGCGTCAGTCTCAGGCCTTCTTTTATCATTTTCATAATGTGATATAGATGATTTAGAAAAAGTGTAACCATATATACTATTAAAATCATCTGCTAACTCTTGTTGTTTAAAATTTTTCTCTATTCTTAATTCTTTAAATCTTTGACCGAAAGTTACCATATACCCACCTCACCATACTTAAAGTATAGTATAAAGTTTCTTGAAAGTAAATTATTAAATGAAAATTTAGGAAAAAATGTTAAATTTTATTGAAAGTTTCTTTTTTGTATACTACTATAAAAGTATAGACTACTTAGAAAAAACTTTTGTATAAAAAGTTAACATAAAAGAAATTTAATTATTAAAGTTAATTACTGGGGAGGAATCTATGGGCTATTGTTTTCACAAGATGAACAAACATATATTGCAGTTTGATCCAAATATAAATTATCAAAAGGTTAAGTTTAACCACTATGTAATGAGAAAAGTTAATTTAAATAATATGAAGGGCGAGTTGCCTAATGGACAATTTAAAATAAGTATGAGAAGTGCAGCATCTGATTTAGATATATCTGTAAGTACTGTTTATAATTTATTAAAAAGTTTTGAGGTATTAAATATTGTGAAACTTATAAGAAAGGGTGGCAAAGATCATAGTTATTCTATATACAAATACATAACTGATGAAGAAAATCAAAAAACAGTTGTTAAAACAGTTATAAAAAATGATATAAAAACAGTACAGTATAGTGATATCAATAATCAGGAAGGTGTATATGAAACACTAGATAAAACACATACAAAAATAGATAGCGAAACATCTAATATAGAGAATATAAATAAAGATATAAAAATATACACGAGAGTGATTGATTATTTGAATAAAAAACTAATAAGAATTTTAGACCAAATACTAATAAAACTATGTCTTGTATAGATGCTAGAGTAAATGAAGGTTTTACACTTGATGATTTTTATAAGGTTATAGATATAAAGTCAAAACAATGGCTAAACACAGATATGGAACAATTCTTAAGACCACACACCTTATTTAGCAATAAGTTTGAAGGATATCTAAATGAAAAGCAAATTGATTATAAAAAAGACCTATCAGAAATTACACCATGGGAAGTTGAATTTGAATATTAGATAAGTTTAAAGGGGGAAGGGGTTATGTCTTGTCTTGATGCTATTAATATAGAACAATGTGTTCTTGGAAGTTTAATGGTTGATGAAATGTTAGCTTTTAAGATTGATGATTTACATGAGGATATGTTTACTGTTGATTTTAATAAATATATTTTAAAAATTATGAAAAGCTTATATAAAGAAAATAAAAGTTTTGATATTCAAACTATAAAAACTAAGTTAGATGAAAGAGAATTAGATGTACAAGTTTCATATTTAAGTAATTTATCAGCTATGGGGCAGACTTATGCAATTGATACTCATATAGATATATTAAAGGATAAGTGGATTAGAAGAAATGTTATAAAAAGTTGTACTAACTTTTTTCAAGATATTGGACAAGGCGAAGATATTAATAAAAGCGTACATAACTTTGAAAATAATCTTAGTAAAATTTTAAATGATGAAGATGATTATGGTGATAGTATGACTTCTATTTGTGAAAATCTATTATCTTTCTTAGAAAGAGATGATGCCACTGGATTTAGATTTGGTATTGATTTATTGGATGATGTTATAGGTGGCTTGTTTAATGGGGAACTTACTACTATTGCTGCTAGAAGTGGTGTTGGAAAAACTGCTCTAGCTCTTCAAATTATGCTAAATGCCTTAAATCAAAAAAAGAAGGTATTATTTATTAGTAGAGAAATGAGTAATCTTCAAATATTTATGAGAAATATAACTAAAAAAACGGGCATAGATACTAAGAAAATGAAGTACAAAGACCTTAATGAAGAGGACTGGAAGAAAATCATTAGTGCTATGGAGATGTTTAATAAAAGTAATTTGATATATATAAATGATAAGATAAGTACTATTAGTGGGATTAAAAGAAGGATTAGGCAACTAAAGCCAGACCTTGTAATTGTAGATTATGTTCAATTGCTTAGTGTTGAGTCTAATATGCAAAATAGAGAGAGGGAAGTTGCTAGTTTATCTAGGGAGCTTAAAAATATTACTTTAGATTTTGAAATTCCAGTTATTCAGTTAAGTCAGCTAAATGATGAGATGAAGGATTTAAGACCTTGGGGAGAAAGACCAATGAGAGATAGTAAGGCTATTTTTCATGATAGTAATAATGTTATTTATATTCATGAGCCTGTTGGGTGTGATTTAGAAGAGGCTATTGAAAAAATAGGAAGTGATAGAGATAGCGTATATGCAGCTAAGGAGAAGGGGATTAAGCTAGTAGATTTGATTATTGCAAAATGTAGAGATGGAGAAACTAAGTTTAGACATTATTGTTATAATGGGCCAAGACTACATTTTCAAAATATAAAATATTAGGGGGCTTGTATGTACAAAGATTTTAGAATTGATGATATACCTTGTGATCTTAAAGATATTTGTGAGTTTATGGGGGTGGAGATGTTTATTGACTTTTGTGATAAGTTTGGAGGAATTCATTTATATTTTCCAAGTAAAAAAAAGTGTACTTAGATCTAGTAGAAATAGAGAGATAAAGAAAAATTATAATGGTAAAAATGCTAGAGAACTTGCTCAAAAATTTGGAATTAGTGAGATGCATTTAAGAACTCTAATTAAAGAAAGTTAAAAATAAAAACATACTCATTTTAACAAAAATGAGTATGTTTTTATTTAGATGAATATATTAAATTACAAATAAACATATTCATTTTGACAAAAATGAATATGTTTATGATAAAATGATAATATTAATATATAACTGGAGTGGTAAAATGAAATCTATAGAAAATAACAAATTACAAAATATAGCACTACCTATGAATATAGTAAGATTATTAACCTCAATAAATGAATATAAAGGAAAACAAGAACTATATAATCAACAGTCTCCTCAGATGTTAAATACTTTAAAAGAGGTATCTATTATACAAAGTACGGAATCTTCAAATAGAATTGAGGGAATATATACATCTAGTAAAAGATTGAGTGAAATAATGAGTAATAAGGTAGAACCGAAAGATAGAAGTGAAAGTGAAATTGCAGGATATAGAGATGTGCTAAATACTATACATAGTGCATATGATGCGATACCAATAAGCTCAAGTGTAATATTGCAGTTACATAGAGATTTATATAAATTTTCACCGTCTAATGGAGGTAAATATAAAAGTTCTAATAATATAATAGAAGAAACATTACCCAATGGTAGCAAGTTTGTAAGATTTGAACCAGTAGATGTTTTTTATACAAGCGGATACATGGAAGAACTATGCAAATTTTACAATTATGAAATTAGCAAGGAAAATGTAGAACCATTAATCCTTATAGGATTGTTTATACTAGATTTTTTATGTATACATCCATTTAATGATGGAAATGGTAGAATGTCTAGATTATTAACATTATTACTTTTATATAGAAGTGGATATGAAGTAGGTAGATTTATATCTATTGAGAAAATAATAGAAGATAGCAAGGAAACATACTATGAGGCTTTAAATAAGTCGTCTATGCTATGGCATGATGGACAACATAATATAAATATATGGTTAGAGTATTTTTTAGGTACAATTTTAAGAGCTTATAAAGAATTTGAAGATAGGGTTGGAATTGTTATAAATACAAAAGGGAGCAAAAGTGATAGAGTAGAAAAGGCTATTGAAGGAGTTTTAGGTTACTTTACTAAAGAGAAGATAAGAACTATTTGTCCTGATGTTGCTGAATCTACTGTAAATAGAGTTTTTGATAAGCTAAAAAAAGAAGGTAAAATAGAAGTAGTAGGTAAGGGTAGAAATGCTAAGTGGAAAAAATTAAAGTAAAAAGGGCTAATTAATAAGCCCTTTTTTATTTTTTATCTAAGAAAAATCCAAATAAACAACATATTACTGAAAATAAAAATGCCGTTAATATAGAACAAGAAATACCATCTATAGTAGATTCTAATACTCCTATTATTATCATATTTAAAGGTACATCTATAGTAAAATAAAGTGCATTTCGCTGAGTGTTTGTAAGACCTTTTACATCTTTTAAAACTCTAAAAAAGCATTCTACTACTAAATCCAATGGTAGACCTATAAGAACATATATAATAAAAAACTTTGCTAGTGATGATAAACTATCATATTCAAATCCTAATAATGATAGAAGTATTCCTCCGAAAACGAACGTTAATACAAAGATTACTGCTAGTAATATAGATCCAGCAACAACCATACTTATAGTGTCTTTTGTCTTCTTAAAGCTTTCCATAAAATTCCTCCCATACGGAATTATTATATAATATATTTGAAGGAATTTAAATGAGAGAAATAACAAAAAAATAAAAATGGCTGATAAATTTATCAGCCACTTTTATTCCTTATAGAGCTAAATCATATTCAGTTGTATCAGTGGTAACAACCTTAGCTTCTATTAAAGAAACAAGAGTTGCACCATTTGGAGCAAATATATCCCTTGCCAATATAATTTCCATAGCTGAAATTATTTCTGCTTCATTTAAATCAGCTCTTGGATTATCCACTGATATAGATATCCTTTTATCATCATTAGCCTTAAAAGTCATTATTAATTTAGTTTTACTTTCCATAATATACCCTCCTATTAACCTTTATAAATTTTGAGCAACGGACCTGGTTTTTAGGTCGTTTGAGCCACGTGTGGGCGAACCACTTGAGCGACATGAGCGCAGCGAATTTTATTCTTCTATAGAAGTGTTGTCTATTTTACAAACTTCCATTAATGTATGTTCTTGAAGATTAGCTATTGCAGTTGCAACTTCATATACATCTTCGTTGCTAGCAGTAGCTTTAACATTTGAGTAAGTCTTATTTTTTACTACTGTCTTACCATTTTCATTTTTACCACAGTCAAATCTCATTTTTAATCCTGATGGATTTTTAGTTATTACTAGAGCCATCTTAAATACCCCCTTTAAATTTTTAGCAAATACTTTATGTACTGCCTATACTTATATAGTATTAAATAAGTTAAATCTACAGTTTTCAACTAATTTCTAAAGAAATATTCTAATTTATTTGTACAGTGGTATAATATATAAATAGAACATAAAGCGTTGGAGGAATAACATGAATTTATATAATGATATATTAAAAAGGGATGAAAAAATATCAGTAGTTGGTCTAGGTTATGTTGGTATACCACTAGCTGTAGAATTTGCAAAGCATGTTAATGTAATCGGGTTTGATATAAATGAAGAAAAGGTTAATTCATATATAAATGGTGTCGATGTAACAAAAGAAGTTGGGGACTGTGAATTAAAAAATACAACTGTTGAATTTACAAATGATGAGTCTAAATTAAAGGAAGCTAAGTTTCATATAGTGGCTGTTCCAACTCCTATAAATAGTGACAAGACTCCGGATTTAAAGCCAGTTATAGGTGCGACTGAAACTGTTGCTAGAAATCTTACAAAGGGTTCAGTAATAGTATACGAATCAACAGTATATCCAGGGACAACTGAAGATATATGTATACCAATACTTGAAAAAATTTCAGGTTTAAAATATGGACAAGATTTTAAAATTGGATATTCTCCAGAGAGAATAAATCCAGGGGATAAGGTAAATAGATTAACTACAATAGTGAAGATAGTTTCAGGATGTGATGATGAAACTTTAGATATAGTAGCAAAAGTTTATGAAATAATTATAGAAGCTGGTGTTTATAGAGCAGAAAGTATAAAGGTTGCTGAGGCTGCTAAGGTTATAGAAAACTCTCAAAGGGATATAAATATAGCTTTTATGAATGAATTAGCAATGGTATTTAACAAGATGGATTATTGATACTAAGGCAGTTCTTAAAGCAGCTGGAACTAAGTGGAACTTCTTAAACTTTACTCCAGGTTTAGTTGGGGGACACTGTATAGGAGTTGATCCATATTACTTTATATATAAAGCAGAAGAATTAGGATACCATTCTCAAATAATATTAGCAGGTAGAAAAATAAATGATGGTATGGCTAAGTATGTAGCTGAAAATACTATCAAAAGCCTTATAAAAGCTGAAAAGCAAATAAAAGGTGCAAAGGTAGCACTAATGGGATTAACTTTCAAAGAAAACTGCCCAGACACTAGAAATACAAAGGTTATAGATATAATAGAAGAATTAAAAGAGTACGGAATAGAAGTTTTAATATATGATCCTGTAGCTGATGAAAAAGAAGCTTTTGAACATTATGGAATAAAACTTAACTCTAAAGAAGATTTAAAAGATGTAGATGCAGTAGTTACTGCTGTTGCTCATAATGAACTTAAAAATATTACTTTAGATGATATAGAGTCTATGTTTACTGAGGGAAGTAAAGTATTAATAGATATAAAGGGAATGTATGATAAAAAAGAAGCTCAAAATAGAGGATTAATATACTGGAGATTATAGTGAGGTAAGATATGAAAGTATTACATGTATGTTCCTATTATATAACTTCAAAGTTATATAGAAATTTAGTAGAGAACTTAGAAGAATTAGGTATTAATCAAGATGTTTATATACCAGTCAATTCTGATGATTTAATTAATAAATTTAGTGGAACTGATAATGAAAAAACAAAATATATTTACTCTAAATGTTTTAATAAAATTGATAGAGTAAGTTTTAGATTGAAAAATAAGAAAATATATAATGATATAAAAAATAAAATAGATTTAGATAGTATAGATATATCACATGCACATTCTTTATTTGTAAATGGATATGTTTCATATAAACTAAAGAAGGAAAAAAATATAGATTATATAGTTGCAGTAAGAAATACTGATGTTAATACGTTTTTCAAGAAGATGCCACATTTAAGAAAAATAGGTGTAAAGATTCTTGAAAATGCTAAGCAAATAATATTTATTTCATCAAGATATAAAGAACATGTAATTGATAATTATATTCCAGATGAACTAAAAAAATCTATAGAAGAAAAATCAGTAGTAATTCCAAATGGTATAGATAAGTTTTGGTTTGATAATCTTAATATGAAATCTAAAGCTATAGATAAAAATAACTTAAAGTTAATATACGTAGGAAAGTTAGATAAAAACAAAAACTTAGATACGTCTATGAAAGTTGTTAAAAAATTAAATGAACTAGGGTATAAATCTACTTTAGATATAGTAGGAAATGGGGCGGAGTTAGAAAGAATAAAAGAAGTATCAAATAACGAATACAAAGACATGATTAAACTACATGGGTTTATGAATAAAGAAGAAATAATAGGTTTATATAGAAATAGTGATATATTTATAATGCCTTCAAAGTATGAAACTTTTGGTCTTGTTTATATAGAAGCTATAAGTCAAGGGTTACCTGTTATATATACAAGAAATCAAGGGTTTGATGGATATTTCAAAGAGGGTGAAGTAGGTTTTAGCGTTAAGTATGATGATGTAGATGAGATAGTTGAAAAGATTAAAGATATAACAAATTCTAAAATCAACTTAGAGAACCTAGAAGGTGAACTAAGAAAATCATTTGTATGGGAAAATATTGCTAAAACGTACTATGAAATATATTCGGGAAGGTAAGTTTATGAAGATTTTATATTTAGTAAATATGAATGAGAATAATAGAAAAGGATTATTTACTGCAACTCATGAGAAATTAAAGGAAATTGTAAAGGATGAAGAAGTAAGAGATTACGGAATTTACTGCATACAATTTGTAGATGCAGGACTTATGAAGTTACTAAAAAAACTTAAAAATAAGGAAGTAAGAACTAAAGGAGCCGATGAATTTATTCATGAAGGTTTAATATATAAAAAGATTTATATAAAAGTAGGGCTAATAAATAAATTTATAGAAAAGATTAATTTAGATAAGTTTAACTATTTACCAATGCTTAAAAAACATAAAAATGATATAAAAAAGTATGACTTAATAAGTGCTCACTGGGGTTATCCTCATGGAAGAATAGCTTATTTTATAAATAAGTTATTTAATAAGCCATATATAGTAACTTACCATGGTAGTGATGTACATACTATGCCAGTTAAAAATCCTCATATAAAAAATCAAGTATTAGAGGTAATGAATAACGCTTATAAAAATATATTTGTAAGTAATAAATTATACTTAGATGCTAAAAAACTTGGATATAAAAAAGAAAACTATATTATAACTAAAAATGGAGTAAATATAGATAAATTCTATCCAATAGATATAAAAGAAAAAGATAGTATTAAAGAAAAACTAAACTTAAAGAACACTGTAATAGGCTTTGTTGGGAATTTAAACAAAGTAAAAAGAGCAGATAAGTTAATAGAAATATTTGAAAATATAAGAAATAATAAACCGAATTTAGATATAAGCTTTTTAGTAGTAGGAGATGGTGAACTAAAATCATCTATGATAAATAAATCTAAAGAAAAAAATCTAGATGTAGTTTTCACTGGAAATGCTAATGTAGATGAAGTAAAAAATTATATGAATGTAATGGATATAATGGTGCTTCCAAGTAGAAATGAAGGATTTGGATTAGTTATAGTAGAGGCAAATGCTTGTGGTACTAGAGTTGTAGCTAGTAATGTAGGAGGAATTTGTGAAGCTATAGAAAGTAAAGAGTTTCTTGTAGATGATGGAGATAACTTTGAAACAAGATTTGCAGACAAAGTATGTAATGTATTAGATAAGGAATATATTAAAAGTAATTTAGTAGAATCTGTTGTAGATAATTTCTCATGGGAAAATATTGCAAAAGATGAAACAAGCATATATAAAGGAGGCCTACATGAGTAAAGTAGCTAAAGCAACAATAGGTCTTATGATAGTTACTATGCTATCTAAATGCTTAGGTTTTGGTAGAGAGTTAGTTTTAGGTGCTGCTTATGGAGCGACTTCTTATAGTGATGTTTATATAACTGCTATGAATATACCTATAACTTTATTTTCAGTAATAGGGACAGGACTTGCAACAACTTTCATACCACTATACTATGAAAATAGAACATTAGGTGGAGAAGAAAAAGGTATAAAGTTTATTAATAACACATTAAATATAGTTCTAGTATTAGGAAGTTTAATGGCAATACTAGGTATGATTTTTACGGAACCATTAGTTAAGTTATTTGCAATTGGATTTGAAGCAGAACAATTTAAAATGGCAGTACAATTTACTAGAATAATGATGTTTGGAGGACTATTCTTAGCTGTAACAAAGATTATGTCTTCTTATCTTCAAACAAAAGAAAACTTTATAATACCAGGTCTTGTAGGTGTACCTTATAATATAATAATAATTACATCTATAATATTAAGTGTAAAAACTAATATATACGTATTAGCAATAGGTACGCTACTTGCTATGGGTAGTCAATTTTTATTTCAAGTACCTTTTGCAGCTAAAAAAGGATATAAATATAAACCAATACTTAATCTAAAAGATGAGTATGTTAAAAAGATGATATGGTTAGTAGGTCCAGTATTTATTGGAGTATTTGTTAACCAAATGAATGCAGTAGTAGATAGAACTTTAGCGTCAACTTTAGCAGAAGGTAGTATATCTGCCCTTAACTATGCTAATAGATTAAATGGCTTTGTTATGGGATTATTTATAGCAACTTTAGGGGCTGTTATATATCCTATGCTTTCTAAATTATCATCTGAAAAGAATGATGAAAAGTTCACAGAGTCGGTAGTAAGTAGTGTAAATAGTGTTGTATTATTAGTAGTTCCAATTTCTGTAGGTGCTATGGTACTATCAACACCTATTGTTAAGCTTTTATTTGAAAGAGGTGCCTTTGATGAAAGAGCAACAGCTATGACTTCAATAGCACTTGTATTTTATTCTATAGGTATGGTTGCATTTGGTCTTAGGGATATATTAGGGAAGGTGTTTTATTCACTTCAAGATACTAAAACCCCTATGATAAATGGAGCAATTGCAATGTCTATGAATATAGTACTTAACTTGATGCTAGTGAAATTTATGGGGCACGCTGGACTTGCTTTTGCAACAAGTATATCTGCACTTATATGTACATTCTTATTATTTAATAGCTTAAAAAAGAGAATAGGATATTTTGGACAAGACAAAATAATTAAGTCTACTATTAAGTCACTCATTGCATCAATTATTATGGGGATAGCAGCCTTAATAACTAATAAATTACTAAGTAGTTTATTAGGAGTAGGTTTCATGTCAAACGTAATAAGCCTATTTGGAGCAATAATTGCTGGGGTAGTAGTCTATGGATTGCTAGTTGTAATATTAAAGGTTGAAGAAGTGAAAATAATAACCGATTTAATAAGAAAAAGGTTAAAAAGATAGAAAATTAAAAAGCATCATTCGTACAAGTACGAATGATGCTTTTTGTGTGAGAAATACTTAAAAAAGAGATGTTTTCTATTTTAAGTACTTTTAATTGTACCCTATATTGCAAAAAATGTCTACTAAAAATCGAAAATGAAACAATTATTAGTACAATTAATGTATAATATAATTTGTAGTATATTTAAGGAGGAGTAAGATATGTCAGTTTTAGACAAAATAATGAACAAAGCAGATGAAGCCGAGATAAGGGTATTAAATAAAATAGTAGATGCTATTGACGACAACGAAGCTAAAATTCAAGATCTTAGTGATGATGAATTAAAAAATATGACAAATATATTTAAAGATAGATTAAATAAAGGGGAAACTTTAGATGATATTTTAGTTGAAGCTTTTGCAGTAGTAAGAGAAGCATGTAAAAGGGTACTAGGTATGAGACAATACAGAGTACAGCTTATAGGTGGAATCGTATTACATCAAGGAAAAATAGCTGAGATGAGAACTGGTGAAGGTAAAACACTAGTGGCAGTAGCTCCTGTTTATTTAAATGCTTTATCAGAAAAAGGGGTACACGTTGTAACAGTAAATGATTACTTAGCAAAACGTGATAAAGAAATAATGCAACCAGTATATGAATTCTTAGGTATGTCTGTAGGAGTTATAATACATGGTCAAGATCCAATTGAGAGAAAAGCACAATATGATTCAGACATAATATATGGAACTAATAATGAATATGGATTTGATTATCTAAGAGATAATATGGTAACTAGAAATGAAGATAAAGTTCAAAGAGAACTAAACTTTGCAATAGTAGATGAGGTTGACTCTATACTTATAGATGAAGCTAGAACACCTCTTATAATATCTGGTACTGGAGAAGAAAGTACTAAATTATATGATATAGCAAATGCTTTTGTTGAAAGTTTAGCCCCTGATGACTATGAAATAGAAGAAAAAGATAATACAATAGCCCTTACGGAAAGTGGACTTAAAAAATCTGAAAGTTTCTTTGGCATTGATAATATAACTAATATAGAAAACATAGAAATATATCATCATATAAACCAAGCTTTAAGAGCTAATAAATTAATGGAAAAAGATGTAGACTATGTAGTAAAAAATAATGAAATAATGATAGTAGATGAATTTACAGGAAGAATAATGGATGGAAGAAGATACTCAGATGGTCTTCACCAGGCAATAGAGGCCAAAGAAAGAGTTGAGATTAAAAGAGAATCAAAAACTTTAGCTACTGTAACTTTCCAAAACTTCTTTAGAATGTATAAGAAATTATCAGGAATGACTGGTACTGCTAAAACTGAAGAAGCAGAGTTTCAATCTACTTATAATATAAATGTTGTTACAATACCAACTAATAAGCCAATATTAAGAGCAGATTTAAATGACTTAGTATTTAGAACTGAAGAAGAAAAGTATGAAGCTGTTGTAAATGAAATAGCAAAAATACATGCTACTAAACAACCTGTACTTGTTGGAACAGTTTCTATTGATAAATCTGAATACTTATCAGGATTATTAAGTAAAAAGGGTATAAAGCATGAAGTATTAAATGCTAAAAATCACTCAAGCGAAGCTGATATAGTTAAAAAAGCTGGTAAATTAGGAGCTGTGACAATAGCTACTAATATGGCTGGTCGTGGTACTGATATATCTTTAGGTGATGGAGACCTTGTTGAAGAAGATGAGGTAAAAGAACTTGGTGGATTATATGTAATAGGTACTGAAAGACATGAAACAAGAAGAATAGATAATCAGCTAAGAGGACGTTCTGGTCGTCAAGGTGACCCTGGAACATCTAGATTCTTTGTAAGCTTAGAAGATGAAGTTATAAAACTTTATGGTGGAAATAGTATAGAAAAAATCGCAAATAGAATAAAAGCTGAAAAGGGACAACCATTAGAAAGCAAAAATCTACTAAAAGCTGTTGAAAGAGCACAAAGAGGAATCGAAGGGCGTAACTTTGAAATAAGAAAGAACGTAATAAAATACGATGATACAATAAATGAACAAAGAAAAGTTATCTATGCAGAAAGAAATAAGGTATTAGATGATGTAAGTGTTGAAAATGAAATACAAAATATGGTTAGAAGAGTTATAGAAGAAACTGCAAATAAATACTTAGTTAAGCAAAAGGATTACTATGGATATTTAAAAAGTTTATATAGTACTTTTATGCCAGAGAATACTTTATTGATACCAGATATGGATAAAAAGAGTGTAGAAGAAATTATAGAATACACTTATGATTTATCTAAGAGAGTATATGATTTCAAAAAAATCGTAGTAGGTATGGATGAGCTTAAAGCATTAGAGAAAAAGGTATTATTAGAAGTAGTAGATACACATTGGATAGATCATATAGATGCAATGGATCAATTAAGACAATGCATAGGCCTTTCTGCTATAGGTCAAAAAGATCCAGTTAAAGAATATACTATTCAAGGATATGATATGTTTGAAGAATTAAATGATACTATAAGAAAAGAAACAGTTAAGTATCTATATAAATTTAGCTAAAATGATTTTAAGAAAGCAAAAGGCCTTGGACAAAGTCCAAGGCCTTTTAATGTGAGAAATACGGAATAAGAGATGTTAGAAATTTCTTAATTCCTTAATTTGATTATACTATAAGCATATGAAAAAGTCGAGCGATTGTAGAACACAAAAACAAAAAAAACTACAAATTTGTAACCATTACCAGACATGGAAATAACTAATAAAAATAAAAATATAAGCTAGTAAATATAAACATATGGCAGATTAAGTCGGATAATAATAGATAAAGAAAAATAAAGCCGAAATGAGGGGAATTGACATGAAAAAGACAGCTATGTCTATAATATTAGCACTATTTATAAGCTCATCTACCATATACGCAAGTGCAGCAAGTGGTAGATACATTATAATAAATAACGAATCAACAGATCCAAAAACTTATCAAAGTACTGGACCGATAAATGAAATTGAGCATGTAGGTGAAAGTAGAAAAAGCTTAGATGAAATACATCCTATAGATAAAGTTATACCATTTGATAATACTAATGCACCTCTTGCTACTCCTAAAGAGGTATCACCGTATAATCTTAGAAGTATGTCTGCAGTTGAAGGTACAAAATCTTTTAATGTATCAAATTTAAAAACAGGTGCAGATTATAAAATTAATGCAAGCTTAAAGTACTCAGGAGATAAAGTTGATGTATGGGTACATGATGATAGCATTACTAAAGAGGAAGCAACAAGCATAGGTGAAGAGTTTGAAAATAATATTTATAACACTATTAGAAATAACTTTGGACACGAAAGTGATGTAGATAAAAACTCAAAAATAAGTATACTTTGTTATGACATAATAGATGACTTTGATACAACTAATGCATATACTCAAGGATATTTTAGTCCTAAGGATTTATATAATGTAAATAATTCTAATAACGGAGAAATGTTTTATATAGATACTTATCCATCTATGGGAACAGGAAGTACAAAAGATATTTCTGAGGTATATCCAGTTTTAGCCCATGAATTTCAACATATGGTTAATTACAATGAAAATGTATTAAAAGGAAATGGGAAAGATATGGATGTTTGGATGAACGAAGGTTTATCATTAGCAGCAGAGCAATTATATCTAAAAGAGCCAAGATTAAATAGAATATATTATTACAATAGAGCGAGAGCAATAGCAAATGGACACTCTTTATTATATTGGGATTATAATGGTGATACATTATCTAACTATTCATTATCATACTTATTTATGGAATACTTGAGAATACAAACTAATCAAGGAAACTCTATATATAAAGAAATAACAGATAATACTCAAAATAATTATAAAGCAATAGAATCTGTTATTCAAAAATACATTGACCCTAATATGACTTTTGGGAAATTTATGACAAACTTTAGAGTAGCTTTAGCGATCAATGAACCAACTGGTAAATATGGATTTAAAGGTGAAGATGGATTTGATCAATTAATACCACGTACATATAGTGGAAGTGGAGCAAGCCTAAGAGGTGGAGGATCTATAGTATTAGATGCTTCTGAAGGAAGAAGTGTAGAAACATCTAACTTCAGTGGTAGCGAATTAGTATATGTTGATACTGGAAATATGAAAGATATTCAACTTAAAAGACTAATAGGAGAAAACAGATATGATACAGCTGTAAAAATTAGTCAAGAAACATTTAAAGATAGAGCGAATTCAGTAGTTTTAGTGAATGGAAGTAGCTATTCTGATGGTCTTTCATCAGGACCATTAGCATCAGCAACAAATTCTTCAACTTTATTAACTCGTGAAGATAGATTACCAAATGAAACAAAAAATGAATTATTAAGACTAAAACCATCTAAAATTTATATAGTAGGTGGGAAAAATGCTATACAAGATAATGTAGTAAATGAAATATCTAATACTATAAATATATCTAAAGAAAATATAGTAAGAATAGCTGGAGATAACAGAGAAGATACTTCTCTACAAATAGCAAAATATATGAAAAATATAGGAAGTATAAATAGATTATATTTAGTAAATGGATACAAAGGTGAAGCCGATGCAATGAGTATAGTATCAAAAGCAAGTAAAGATAAACAACCTATAATAATAACTAATGGTAATAAATTAAAAGATGAAAATCTAAAATGGGTAAAAAGTTCAGGAATCAAAGATATTTATACTATAGGTGGAGAACTAGTTATGTCACCAAGCTTTATAAGTAGTGTTGGAAACGTAGTTGGCACAAATTTAGAAGCAAATAGAATATACGGAGTAAACAGACAAGAAACTAATGCTAAAGTATTTAAAAAGTTCTACAAAGATGTAGATACAGTAATAGTAACTAGATCAGATGAACTTATAGATGCATTATCAGTAGGAGTTTTAGCTGGAACTAAAGATGCGCCTATAGTTATAGGAACAAATAATCTTACTCAGTCTCAAATTGAGGCTATTAAAGGAAGCGGCTATAGCAATGTAATAGAAGTAGGTGGAAAAATAAGCCCAAGAGTGATTTCATCTATAAGATAATTTAAAATAGAATATTTTAAAACTAAATAGAAGCTTAGAGACCATAATAGTTAAAAGTTAACTTAAGCAAGTGTCATATAGGAGTGGACAATCATAGAATGTATGAGGGCTCAAGATGATCGCCTAATATGGCCAAAATGGAGGGGTTAAATTGAAAAAAATAGCTATATCCATAATGTTAGTTATGGCTCTAAGTTCTTCTATGATATATGCTAATACAAATAACCAAAACAGATATATTATAATAAATAACGAATCAACAGATACAAGAAATTATCAAAGTACTGGACCGATAAATGAAAATGAGTATGCAAAGGATGAAGATGGTGGCTTAGATGAAATACATCCTATAGATAAAGTTATACCATTTGATAATACTAATGCACCTCTTGTCACTCCTGATAAGATAGAAGAATTTAAATCATCTAATGGCACATCTACAGTAGGATATACTAAAGAATTTAATGTAACAAATTTTAGAAATGATAGTGAATATAAAATAACAGCAAACCTAGAATATTCAGGATATAAAGTTAATGTATGGGTATATAAAGACAGTATTACCAAAGATGAAGCAACAAGTATTGGTAAAGAATTTGAAAACAATATTTATAACATTGTTAGAAATAACTTTGGACATGAAAGTGATGTAGATGGTGATTCAAAGATAAATATACTTTGCTATGACATAATAGATAATTTTGACACAACCAATGCATATACACAAGGGTATTTTAGCCCAAAGGATTTATATAATGTAGAAAACTCTAATAAATGTGAAATGTTTTATATAGATACTTATCCATCTATGGGTACTGGTAGTAAAAAAGATATCTCTGAAGTATATCCAGTTTTAGCCCATGAATTTCAACATATGGTCAATTATAATGAAAATGTATTAGAAGAAAATGGCCAAGATATGGATACTTGGATAAATGAAGGTTTATCATTAGCAGCAGAACAAGTTTATCTAAAAGAGCCAAGATTAAATAGAATAAATTATTATAACAGATCAAGATCAATAGCTAATGGCCACTCTTTATTATACTGGGATTATAATGGTGACACATTATCTAACTATTCATTATCATACTTATTTATGGAATATTTAAGAATACAAGCAAATCAAGGAAACTCTATATATAAAGAAATAATAGATAATCCTCAAAATAACTATAAATCAATAGAATCAGTTATCCAAAAATATATTGACCCTAATATTGCTTTTGGGAAATTTACTACAAGTTTTAGAGTAGCCTTAGCTATTAATGAGCCAACTGGCAAATATGGATTTAAAGGTGAAAATGGATTTGATCAAATAATACCACGTATATATACAGGAAGTGAAGCAAGCTTAAGGGGTGGAGGATCTATAGCGTTAGATGCCTATGAAGGTAAAAACTTAGAGATAGCTAATTTCGGAGATAGTGATTTATCATATGTTGATACTGGTAATATGAAAGATATAAAACTAAAAAAACTAATCGGAAATAATAGATACGATACAGCCGTAAAAGTAAGTCAAGAAGCATTTCAAAATAAAGTAGATTCAGTAATTATAGTCAATGGAAGTAGCTACTCTGATGGTCTTTCATCAGGTCCACTTGCATCAGTAACTAACTCTTCTACTTTACTAGCTCGTAAAGATAAACTACCAAATGAAACAAAGAATGAATTAATAAGATTAAAACCATCTAAGATTTATATAATAGGTGGACCTAATGCCATTCAAGAAAGTGTAGTAAATGAAATATCTAATACTATAAGTATACCTAGAGAAAATATAATAAGAATAGCTGGAGATAATAGAGAAGATACTTCACTACAAATAGCTAAATATATGCAAAATATTACTAATGTAAGTACCTTATATTTAGTTAATGGATATAAAGGTGAAGCAGATGCTATGAGTGTACTATCAAAGGCATGTAAAGATAAACAGCCAATAGTAATAACTAATGGTAATAAGCTAAAAGAAGAAAGTATTAAATTTATAGATGATTTAGGCACAAAAGATATTTATATAATAGGTGGAGAGCAAGTAATGTCTAGAAATATTATAAATAGTGTTGAAAATATAGCGAATACTAGCCTAGAAAGTAAAAGAATATATGGAGTAAATAGACAAGAAACTAATGCAGAGGTTATTAAAAGATTTTATAAAAATTTAGATACAATAATAGTAACTAAATCAGATGAACTTATAGATGCATTGTCTGTAGGAAGTCTGGCTGGTAATAACGATGCTCCTATAGTTATAGGTACAAATAAATTGACTACATCTCAAATAAATGCTCTTAAAGATAGTGGATATAAAAATATAATAGAAGTTGGTGGAGATATAAATCCAAATGTAATATCATCTCTAAGATAATTTGAAAGTAGTAATATAAAATTTATTAACTCAAGTAAATAGGTATATGCAATTATACTATTTGCTTGAGTTATTTTTCTTATTCAAATAAAGGAAATAAATGGAATAAGTACACATAAAGGTATATAATAAAAAAGTCATAATCAAAATCTTAGGGGGATTAGAATGAGAATAAAATCAATAGACATAGTTAGGGGACTAGCAATATTACTTATGATAATTGTAAACAATCCAGGGGTCAAAAGAGGATACATACAATTAGAACATGCTACATGGAATGGAGTAACACTTGCTGATTTTGCATTTCCATTTTTCATAATATGCATGGGAGTATCAATACCAATATCAATAAACAATAAAATCAAAAAGGGAGTTTCAAATAATAAAATAATAATAGACATTATAAGAAGGTCTGCCATTATGATACTTTTCGGTCTATTTTTAAACTACTTATCAAATAGAGACCTTAACACGATTAGAATAATGGGAGTATTACAAAGACTAGGTATAACTTACTTAATAGGTAGTCTACTTTACTTGGGAATAAGAAAATTAAATAACAAAAATAATAATATAGTATCGATATTATTAAGTATTTCATTAGTAATAATAGCTTTATACTACATAATTGCAAAGCCATATGGTTTTGAAATGGAAGGAAATTTAGCTCAAATAGTAGACATAAGATTATTGAATGGGCATTTACATAAGCCTAACTTTGATCCTGAAGGACTAATTACAACAATCGTATCTGTATCTTCAGTACTTATAGGAAGTGTTTTAGGATGTATAATTACAGATAAAAATAAATCTGAAAAAAACAAACTTACTAGCATGATACTAATAGGAGTAATATTTACTATAGGGGCATTTTTATTTAATAATTACTTCCTATTCAACAAGAGGTTATGGTCTAGTTCCTTTGTATTATTAACAGGTGGAGTTTTTAGTATTATACTTTCAGTATTTTATTATATTTGCGATATGAAGAAAAAGTATAAGCCACTTGTTCCGATTATAGCACTTGGTAGTAGCCCCATATTTATTTATATGATGCTTGAAATTATTAGTAAAACATTATGGAAGGTAAATATATTAAGTGATTTTACTAATGAAGTCGTTGGACTTAGAACGTGGATAACTTATGAATTTATAACACCATGGGCAGGTAATTTTTACGATTCTATAATATTTTCAAGTTTATATGCTGTAATTTGGATTATTATAATGCTTTATATGTATAGAAAAAATAAATTTATAAAAATTTAAATAAGGATATTTTGATTAATTGTCTTAACTCTTTTGGGTTAGAAAAATAAAAAAGGGTTGATATAAAGTGATAGTACACTTTATATCAACCCTTTTATAAATTGAATTATAATAATTTTACTTATTGTATAATTCGTCTACTTTGTTCCAATCTATTACATTCCAAATATTTTTTACATAATCAGGTCTAAGATTTTTATATTTTAAATAATAAGCATGCTCCCAAACGTCAATTGTAAGTATAGGAGTAAACCCATCTTTAAGAGTAGTGTCTTGATTTGATGTAGCTTTTATAAATAAGTCTTTGTTATTATCCATAACTAAAGATGCATATCCTGAACCAAATTGAGCTATAGCTTTTTTGCTTAATTCATCTTTTAAATTTTCTACACTACCAAAAGTTTTATTTATTTTTTCAAGTAAATCACCTTTTGGCATTGTGCAAGCGTTTGGAGATAAAATAGAGAAGTATAAGTTGTGGTTGTAAACTCCACCACCTTGATTTATAACACCCTGTCTAATCTCTTCTGGTAATTCAGATACATTTCTTAATAAGTCTTCTAAAGTTTTTCCTTCTGTAAGGTTTTCATAATCCTTTAAAAGATTATTTAAATTATTTACATAAGTTTGAAGATGTTTACTATAGTGTGTTTCTATAGTTTGAGCATCTATATAAGGCTCTAATTCATTAAATTCATATGGTAATACTATTTTATCATACATATTAAGCACCTCTTTTTTATAATATAATTAGTATATATATTCCCCTTAAATTTCCAAGGTAAACTAATTTTAATTAAATTTATTTTGTAACTAATTAATAGCAGTTTATTCCTGTAAAAATATGTCCTTTGCTATTCTATTATGTTATAATTAAGACAACTGACTATAAATAGGGGGGATTTTATGAAAAGAACAATAAAAATGATGGCCACAGGTTTAATAGCCACATCACTAGTTGCTCCAACAGTATCATTTGCAACTAGCACTGACTTAAAAAATAATGAAAATATTAATATAAATTTAGAAAAAACAACTGTAGTATTAGGAGATACATCAAAAATAAGTATAAAATTCAAAGAAAATCTAAATGCAGATTCAATAACAATAAACTTCTTATGTTATGATATGCCACTTTCAGCTAATTTAAAACTCAATCCTGAAACAAATTCATATGAAGGTATAATAGAATTTAATAAAGATCCAGAATACTTAAATGTATGGCAAATAGAAAATATTACAATAAATGGGGAAAATGAACAAATATTAGATAAGCAAAAATTAGAAGAATTAGGACTAGATTTACAAGAGTATAATATAGTTCAAGAGTACATAATAACTAATAAGAAATATTTAAGTTCATATGTTGAAAAAACATCAGCTCCAGTAAAAAAACTTATTGGTGATAATAGAGCTCACACAGCAACAAAAATTAGCCAAGAAGGATGGAAAGATGGAGCAGATAAAGTAATTTTAGTAAATGGAAATGCTATAGCAGATGGAATAACAGCAACACCTCTTGCAACTACTATGAACGCACCAATACTTCTTACTGATAATAATGGTATACCACAAAGTACAAAAGATGAATTAGCACGTTTAAATCCGAAAGACATAATAATAATAGGTGGAGAAAGTGTTGTTTCTAAGAGTATAGAAAATGAATTAAAAACAAGTGCATCTTCAAATGTACTTCGTATAGCAGGTATAAATAGATATGAAACTTCATTAAAGATAGCTAAGGAAATAGATGACTATCATGATGTAGAAAAAATATTTATAGCTAATGGATATCAAGGCGAGGTAGATGCTCTTACAATAGCTGCAAAAGCTGGTCAAGATAAGCAACCTATAATATTAAGTGAAAAAACTAAATTACCAGATATGACTTATAACTGGTTAAAGAACGAAAACTTAAAAGACGCATATTTTATAGGTGGAGAGACTAATTTAACTACAGATGTTATACACCAAATGGCAGGAATAACAACTCTAGCTAGCGGTCAAAGTGTATATAAAAATAGAGTTTATGGAAAAGATAGATATGAAACTAATGCAAAAGTAATGGAAAAGTTCTATACAAGTGAAAATTTAAATTCAGTTTTAGTAGCTAAAGGAGATGTATTAGTTGATGCACTTACAGCAGGACCTTTAGCAGCTAATTTAGGTTCTCCAATACTTATAACTAAAACAGATAGCATACCAAGTTATCATGATAATAATTTGAATAATAAAAATGCTGATTTAGTTTATCAAGTTGGTGGAGGAATTAAAGATAATGTGGTAGGAGATATTGCATATAGATTATCACTTCATAATAGTGGGTCAAAAACTGTAGTTATAGATCCAGGTCATGGAGGAGCAGACTCAGGAGCACCAAGTAAAATAGATCCATCAATATTAGAAAAAAATTATACACTAGATGTATCATTAGCTACAGCTGATTATTTAAGAAAAAATAATGTAAATGTGGTAATGACTAGAGATAAAGATGTAACTACAGCTTTAAAAGCAAGAACTGATTTATCAAACAGTATAAATCCTGATTTATTTACAAGTATACATTTTAATTCATTTGATGATCCGAATGCAAATGGGCTTGAAGTATTTTACAAAAATAAAGATAAAAATGGTGGACCAACTAAGACTTTAGCAAACAATATATACAATAGTATATTAGAAAAATTTAATTTAAGTAAAAGAGGACTTAAGACTAGTACTCTTAATGATGGAAGAGATCGTCTACATGTATTAAGAGAAACAAATGCTGATGCAGTATTAGTTGAATGTTCATTTATAACTAGTCCAAAAGATCAAAAATTAGTTGATGAACTTCACGAAAGACAACTAATGGGAACACAAATTGGTAAAGGTATAGAAAAGACGTTAAATTAGTGCAAAATTCTAGTATGTTATATCATTATAATAACAGTTACTATATTGTTACAATGACATTTACTATATTGATAAACTTATAATAATTGAGTATAATATAAAAATAAGTCAAAAAATGTTGTTATATGATTTAACATGCTAAAATGGAGGTAATTATGACTGGATATACTGGTGAAGGTTATGAATTTAATTACTTGCAATATAAAAACGCTATTGATTCTAGTGAAGTTAAAGGAAATTGGATGTTTGATGCATATCAAAGAATATTAGATATAGTACTTTCGTTAATTGGCCTTATAATTGGAGTGCCTTTAATACTTATATTTGGAATTCTTATAAAAATAGAAGATAATGGACCAATAACTTATAAACAAGAAAGACTAGGTAAAAATGGAAAGAAATTTTATATATACAAGTTAAGATCTATGAGAACTGATGCAGAAAAATTTGGTGCTCAATGGGCGGAAAAAGATGACCCAAGAATTACTAAAGTCGGAAAGTTTATCAGAAAAACGAGAATCGATGAACTCCCGCAGTTATTTAACATACTAAAGGGAGATATGAGTGTAATCGGACCAAGACCTGAAAGACCGTCATTTACGGCTCAATTTAATGAAGAAATACCTGGATTTATTAATAGACTAGCTGTGAAGCCTGGGCTTACTGGATGGGCTCAAGTAAATGGTGGATATGAGATTACTCCTGAGGAAAAACTTATAGAAGATATGTACTATATAAGAAATAGGAGCGTTTCTCTAGATTTTAAGATACTATTTAAAACAGTAGCTGTAGTATTAACAGGAGACGGAGCTAGATAATTTTAAAAATTAGATTATTGATTATAAAGGGCTCTTATAAAGAGCCCTTTTATATTGAGTGAAATTTAAAAAATTCAAAAAAAGGATATGAGCACAGATGATAAAGAAAACTATATCGGCAGTATCGCTAAGTTTATTAATTTTTACATCATCAACACTAAATATTTTTGCAGATAGTAGTTATAAGAAAGAGCTTATAGAAGGTAACAAACGTGAAATATCTATGGAGCTAAATAAATCTGCATTTAAAAAGGCTGATGAAGCAATACTTATAAATAAAGATTCTTTGGTTGATGGTATTAGTGCAACACCTCTTGCTTATGCAAAGGATGCACCAATAATAACTACTGAATGGAAGAAAATAGACAAAAAAACAATAGATTACATAAAAGATTTAGGGGTAAAAAAAATCACTATAATTGGTGGTTTAAAAGCTGTGTCTAAAACTTCTGAAAAAAAATTAACTGATATGGGTATAGAAGTAGAAAGAATTAGTGGAAAAAATAGATTTGAGACTGCTATGGAAATTGCTTCAGAACTTAATAAAATCAAAAATATATCAGAGGTATACTTAATAAACTCAAGAGCAGGTCTTGAAAATGTATTAGCTATATACGATAAAGCAGCTAAACAAAATATTCCAATTTTATGGTTTAATGAAGAGAATATTTCAAATACTAAATTTTTTATCAGAAAATATAAAATTGAAAAAGTTCATGCTGTAGGTGACTCAGAAAAATTTGTATATGAAGTTGAAAATAGTATAGCTAAAATTAAAGCTGATGTTGAAATTGTAAAAGACATCAACCAATTTGACACTAATATTAATACAATAAAAGAGTCACATAAAGGCGATATAAAAAAATTATACACTGCAAAGGTTGAGTATGGAAATCGTTCTGATGCATCAGAATATATATCTTTAGGTGTAGTATCAGCGAAACAAAATATTCCTATATTGATTACAAGTGATTCTTTCTCTTATTCTCAAGAGAAGTTTTTAGAAAAATCTAACGTAGAGAACGTGATTCAAGTTGGGCATGAAGTTAGTGAATATAGTGTATTTAATACATTAATGAGTAAAAATTTTATATCAGCTATGATATTAATAGTATTATTAGTAATAATAGTTGTAAGAGCATTTAAATATCAATCTTAAAAAGCTTTTTTTAAAAAGCTTTTTTGTGCTATTCAAAAAGTTTGTTAGATAAGGAGAAAATAACATGTCAAAAACAGCTAAGGCAGCGCTATGGATTATGATTGCAACAATGTTATCTAAAGTGCTAGGTTTCTTTAGAGAGGTTGTACTTGCTAGCTTTTATGGAACTGGACAATATTCTGACGTATTTTTATTAACATTAAATATACCAGGGCTTATTATTGCAGTTGTAGGTTCGGCAATAGCCACAATATATGTACCAATATACTTTGATACGAAAGAAAAACATGGTGAAGAAGGAGCTCTTAAATTTACTAATAATATGATAAATATTACAGCTGTATTATCTATAGTAATTGCAATATTAGGGCTTTTATTCACTGAAGAATTTATAAAAGTACTTGCAGGTGGATTTGAAGGTGAAAAATTTATACTTGCAGTTAAATTTACTAAGATTATGATAATAGGAGTAATCTTCTTAAGTATTAGTAAAATACTTAGTTCATACTTACAAGTTAACGAAAGTTTTACGATACCAGGTTTAATTGGTATACCATATAATATTTTTATAATAGCAGCAATTGCTATAAGTACTAAAACAAGTCCTATTGTAATGGCTATAGGTGCACTTTTAGGGATGGCAAGTCAGATGTTATTTCAATTGCCATTTGCTATTAAGAAAGGTTATAGGTATAAATCTTATTTAAATATAAAAGATGAAAATATAAAAAGTATGATAGTACTTATGTTACCAATACTTATAGGTGTAGCAATAGGTCAGTTAAATACAACTGTTGATAGAGCACTAGCTACAACTTTAGGTAATGGACCATTATCAGCTTTAAACTATGCTAATAAATTAAATGAATTTGTTATGGCTTTATTTGTTACATCAATAGTAACAGTTATTTATCCGAAATTAGCTCAAATGACTAGTTCAGATAATAAGGATGATTTTATAAGTACTATAGTAAGGTCATCAAATTGTATTGTATTATTAGTACTACCTATTACAGTAGGAGCTATCGTATTAGCGGAGCCAATAGTTAGGATATTATTCCAAAGAGGAGCATTTGATGCAGATTCAACACAAATGACTTATACTGCACTGAGACTTTATTCTCTTGGTTTAGTAGCTATGGGAGTAAGAGATATATTAACTAGAGTATTTTACTCTTTATCTGATACTAAAACACCTATGATAAATGGTAGTCTTGCTTTAATAATAAATATTATTTTAAACCTAGCACTTATAAAACCGCTAGGATATAGAGGACTTGCAATTTCTACAAGTATTGCTTCTATTATTACAGTTATACTTTTATTTATGTCTCTTAAAAAGAAAGCAGGTTACTTTGGAGGAGATAAAATAATAATTACAGGAATTAAAAGTCTAGTAGCAGCTATTGTAATGGGAGTTGTAACATTATTTGCATATAGAAGCCTATATAGTGTAATAGGAACTGGAAAAATAAATGAAATAATATCAGTTTCAATATCTGTTATGGTAGGGGCAGGTGTATATGGATTATTAATTATGATTTTCAAGGTTGAAGAAGTAAAATTAATATTTGATATTATAAATAAAACTAAAAATAAAATATTAAAAAGATAATTGTTTAGGAAGGATAAGATTATGGATTATAAAAAGGCATATAAGGCGTGGGTAGAATCTTCTTATTTTGATGAAAATACAAAGAATGAATTATTAAGTATAGAAAATGATGAAAAAGAAATTCAAGAAAGATTTTATAAGAACTTAGAGTTTGGAACAGGT
Source organism: Faecalimicrobium dakarense (assembly GCF_000499525.1). Classification (GTDB taxonomy): domain Bacteria; phylum Bacillota; class Clostridia; order Peptostreptococcales; family Peptostreptococcaceae; genus Faecalimicrobium; species Faecalimicrobium dakarense. Next base: position 45,614 of record NZ_HG529227.1, read on the forward strand.
GGACTAAGAGGGATAATAGGTGCAGGAACTAATAGAATAAATATATACACAATTAGACGTGCAACTTTAGGTGTTTGTAACTATATAGAAAAAGCTATGGGTCAAACTGGGAAAGATAAAGGTGTTGTAATAGCTTATGATAGTAGAAATATGTCTAGAGAGTTTTGTATAGAGGCAGCTAAAACTTTAGCAGCTTCTGGTATTAAGGCATACATATTTGATGAATTAAGACCAACTCCAGAATTATCTTTTGCAGTTAGATACTTAAACTGTGCTATGGGGATTGTAATTACAGCAAGTCACAATCCAAAAGAATACAATGGATACAAAGTATATGGTAGTGATGGTGGACAAGTTTGTATAGATATGGCAAATGAAATAATCGATGAAGTTAATAAAATAGAAGATTATAGTACTATAAAGACTGTTGATTTTGATAAAGCAGTTAATGAAAAAATGATAATAACACTAGATGAAGAAGTTGATAAAGCATTTATAGATGCAGTTAAGTCTCAAATAATAAACCAAGACATAATAAATGAATACCAAAAAGATTTAAAGGTTATATTTACACCTATCCATGGAACAGGAAATAAATCTATAAGACGTGCTCTAAAAGAAGCTGGATTTGAAAATGTTAAGGTTGTTAAAGAACAAGAAAATCCAGACCCTAATTTTTCAACGGTTACTTATCCAAATCCAGAAGAAAAATCTGTATTTAATATAGCTATAGAAATGGCAAAAGAAGATAATGCAGATTTAATAATAGGAACTGACCCAGATTGTGATAGAGTTGGAGTTGTTGTTAAAAACTCTAATGGAGAGTATATAGTATTAAATGGAAATCAAGTAGGTTCACTTTTAGTTAGATATGTACTTGAAAGTTTAGTTAACAAAAATAAATTACCTAAAAATCCGGTAATAGTAAAAACTATAGTTACATCAGAACTTGGAGCAGAAATAGCAAAACACTATGGAGTAGAAACTTTAAATACTTTAACAGGATTTAAGTTTATAGGTGAAAAGATAAATCAATTCCAAATGAGCAACGAAAAAACTTTCATAATGGGATATGAAGAAAGTTATGGATACCTAATAGGAACTCATGCAAGAGATAAAGATGGTGTTGTTTCATCACTTTTAATATGTGAAATGGCAGCTTATTATAAATCAAAAGGATTAAGCCTTTATGAAGGTTTAATGGACACTTATGAAAAGTTTGGATATTATAAGGAAGATTTAAAATCTATAACGTTAAAAGGTATAGACGGTATAGAAAAAATAAAAGAAATAATGAGTTATTTTAGAAATGCTAAAATGGATAAAATAGCAGATATAAAGATTAAAGAGATACTAGATTATAAAAAGGGTGTAGATGAACTACCGAAATCTGATGTACTTAAATTCTTATTAGAAGATGGTTCTTGGATAGCTGTAAGACCATCAGGAACAGAGCCAAAGATTAAATTCTATTTTGGAACTAATAGTGAAAATTTAGACAGTGTTAACTTAAAACTATCTAAATTAATGACTTCTATTACAGATTTAGTTGATTCTATATAGATACAGAAAAGAGGTAAGATTATGAAGGTATATAACGTTATAATGGCTGGCGGAGGCGGAACTCGCTTTTGGCCTTTAAGTAGACAAGAAGTTCCTAAGCAACTTATTAACTTAAGTGGTGAAGATGCATTAATAAATGAAACTATAAATAGAATAGATTCACTAGCTAAAAAAGAAGATTTATTTATAGTTACTAATGAAAAGCAAGTTGATGCACTTAAAGATATAGTAAATGATAAATGTAACTTTGAAAATATATTACCAGAACCTTCTGCAAGAAACACTGCAGCAGCTATAGGATTTGCAGCTTTTAATATAATGAAAAAGCATGGAGATGGAGTAATGTGTGTATACCCTGCTGATCATTATATAAAAGATGAACAAGGATTTGAAAATGTGCTTAAAAAGGCTATAGATGTGGCTAAAGATAATGATAAATTAGTTACGATAGGTATAACTCCTACTTTCCCATCAACTGGATACGGATATATAAATTTTGATAAGGAAAATTGTATAGGAAATGATGCCTATGAAGTAATAGAGTTTGTTGAAAAGCCAAATTTTGAAGTAGCTAAAAGTTACGTAGCTTCTAATAAATATGTATGGAATAGTGGTATGTTTGTATGGAAGGTTTCTAAAATATTAGAAGACTTTAAGAGATACTTACCAAAAGTATATGATAAATTAGAAGAATTATCTAAGTACTTAGGAACTGAAAAAGAAGCGGATGCTATAAAAAGAATATATCCGACTATACCTTCTATATCTATAGATTATGGAGTGATGGAAAGAAGTAATGATGTTGTAGTTGTACCTGGAGATTTTGGATGGAATGACGTTGGATCTTGGGATTCATTAGGTGCAATATATCCTACTGACAGTGAAGGAAACATTAAAAGAGGAGATTTTGTTACTATAGATACATCAAACTCTATAATATACTCTGATGATAAATTAATAGCTACAGTTGGAATAAATGACTTAATAGTAGTTTCTACTAATGATGCTGTTATGGTATGTAGAAAAGATAGAGCTCAAGATGTTAAAAAGATAGTAGACAGGTTAAAAGAAAAAGATAGACACGAATATATTTAGGGAGGTGTTAGTTTGATACCTAAAAAAATACACTATGTATGGATAGGTGGTCCAAAAGGGAACCTAGAAAATATATGTATAAATTCATGGAGAGAAAAATTACCAGACTATGAAATAGTGGAATGGAATGAACACAATATTGATATAGAAAAAGAAATAAAGGGAAATAAGTTTTTAGAGGAGTGCTACAAAAGGAAAATTTGGGCATTTATATCAGACTATATAAGAGTTAAAAAACTTTACGAAGAAGGTGGAGTTTATATGGATACTGATATGCAAATACTAAAGGATATAACACATCTATTAGATAAAAATGAAGTTTTCTTTGGCTATGAAAATGATGTATATGTTAGCTGCGGTATAATAGGTAGTGTAGCCGGTCATAAGTTCTTTAAAGACATGTTAGATTTTTATGAAAATGAAATTTTAGATGCGGATATATTTACAATTCCAAAGATTGTAACTAGAGTATTAGAAACTAAATATGAAAAGATAAATAAAAATTTATATACTGATGATATATATGTATACGATAAAGAATATTTCTACCCATTTTATCATAATGAAGACTTTGAGTATTCATGTATAAAAGAAAATACTCATGGAATACACTGGTGGGGAAAAAGTTGGCTTAAAAAAAGAGATTATTTCTTAGAAACTAAACATTTAAGAGGATCAAATAAAGCTATAAAATGTTCGAAAATATTTGTAAAAAACACCTTAATAAGTTTAAAAGGGAGAAAATAAAATGACAGATTTATCAAAGAAGATAGATATTAGAAAAATAGCTTTTACTGCGGTACTATTTTTTATTATCTTAAGAAAATATATGATATCATTTGTTGATCCAGATATAAATATAGGGATAATTAAATCAGCGCTATTTTATTCTTCAATAGGAATATTAATGCTACTTTTTCTATTTGATAAGAAAAAAAGTATAACGGAAATGGTGCTAGTAGGAGCTTGTGTCTTACTTTATATATTAAATAGAGAAGGAGCTATATTATTAATTGTTTTATTAGCTGTATCAGCTAAACAAATAAATGATAAATATATAGTTAAAAATTATTTAATAATATCTGCATGTTTTTTAATTAGTGCTATATTATTATTTAACTTATTCCCTTCATTTGAATTTAATCAAGAAGTTCACTATAGATATATAAAAAAATTAGATGTTCTGGTTCCAAGAATGGACTTTGGACTGGGTAACCCAAATGCAGTATTTTACAATATGGTTACTATATATGCAGCATATATATTTTTAAGATATAAAAACTACAACAAATGGGATAGAATAATTTTATTTGGATCTGCATTTTTTATTTATCAAGCTACATATAGTAGAACTGGTTTTTTAACTATATTATCAGGATTAATATTTGTAGAAATAGTAAGATTAATAGACATAAAAAAAATAAAAGGGCTACCAATACTTATAAAGACATCACCAATAATACTTACCTTAACAAGTGTAATTATTGGTACAGTATTTCATAAAAGTAACATAGTAAATAGATTATTAGCAAGTAGACCTAAGTACTGGAATGTGTATTTATCTCAAGAAGGTAATTTTATGAAACCTTTTGGAAATTCATATGATTATGCCATAAAAGCTTCTAATCCATTAGATAGTTCTTATGTATATATAGTTAGTGTGTTAGGTGTAGTTGCTTGCGTATTATTTATGTACCTAATGTATAAAGGTATAGAAAGCTTTATAGAAAAAGATAAAAAAGCGCATTTAGTAGTTTTATTTATCTTTTTAATATATTCTTTTGCAGAAAATTTATTATTAGAAGCTTCATTTAGTTTTGCAATAGTATTACTAATAAAAGAAGTGATATTAAATGATAAAAGAGAGATAGAATTATGGAAAAGGAAAAGTAGGAGGTCGTAATGTTAATATCATTAATAATGCCAACATTAAATAGATATGACGATATATACTTACTTATGGACAGCTTAGAAAATCAAACTTACAAAAACTTTGAGCTTATAGTAGTAGATCAAAACGATAATAACAAAGTTAAAGAAATCGTTGATAAATACGTTGATAAGTTAGATATAAAGTATATAAAAAGTGAAAAAATAGGATTAAGTTATAACAGAAATGTAGGTATAGACAAGGCTAGCGGGCAAATTATAGGTTTCCCTGATGATGACTGTGTTTACGAAAATAATACGTTAGAAAAGGTTATAAACTTCTTTAATGAAAATAAAGATTATAAAATATACAGTTGCAAAACTATGGATGCAAATAAAGTTGATGCATTTAAGAAAATGTATGATGGAACTTGTGACATAAATAGTTTAAATGTATTAGACACTATAACTTCAATAACTTTCTTTATTAACTTTGATGACTTTAAATACACTAGATTTGATGAAAAATTAGGTGTAGGAGGAGAGTTTGGATCTGGAGAAGAGATAGATTATATACTAGATTTAATAAGTAAGGGATTTAAAGGAAGATATTTTGGTGATGATATAATTTATCATCCAGCAAAGAAACACTCTAAATCAAAAGAAAAATACCAAAGAGACTTCAACTACGGTAGAGGATTTGGTGCATTATGCAAAAAGCAAATAGTGTATAGAAAAGACTATAAGTTTTTAAAAGTAATGACATCTAAATTAGTAAGAAATGTAGGTGGATTTGTACTAAGCTCAAATAGAGATTATCATAGTGCTACTATAAAAGGTAGATTAAATGGATTTAGAGCATATAAGAAATAGTGAGGAAAATACTTTATGGACAAAATTAAATTTTTAATAAATATGGTAGTTGCATTTATATTATATCCATTTAAGAAAAGTAAGTTTAAGGATAAAAATATTTGGCTTATAGGTGGACATGCAGGAGACATATACAATGACAACTCAAAATTCTTTTATGAATATATGTTAAAAAATCACAAAGATGTAGATATATATTGGGTTATAAATAAAGAAAGTAAGGTGTTTGATAAAATACCAGGAAAGAAATTAATAAGAGGAAGTGTTGAGAACTATTTATACTATTACAATTCAAAAGCTATAGTCTTTTCTCATGCGCCTTCAGCAGATATTGCACCATATAATTTTGTTGTTCCAGTGCTTAATGCCTTCCACAAAAATACAGTTAAAGTTTATTTAAATCATGGTACAATAAGCTTTAAAAAGAGAAAGCCTATGGATGGTAGGCTAAAAAATATTATAGATAATCTTTTAAAAAGCTACAATGTAGTAACCGCAAGTTCGGAGTTTGAAGAAAATGTTATGGTTAATGAATGGGGTATGGATAAAGATAATGTATGTATAGTAGGTAATGCTAGATATGATAATCTTCCAACTAATGAAAATGCTTCGCCAACACGTTGCTCAAAAGTCGCACAAACTAGAGATATATTATATACTCCAACTTGGAGAGACTGGATAAAATTTGATGGTGAAAACTTTACAAAAAGTGATTACTTTATAAATATAATGAACTTTTTAAATGATGAAAAGTTAAATAAAATTTTAGAAGAAAAAGATGTTAACATAAAGTTTTACCTACATCACCTTATGCATGAATTTATAGATGATATAAGAGAGAATATAACTGGAAAAAGAATTATATTTTTAGATAAAGGTGTAACTTTAGCTGATGAAATAAGAAAATCATCTGCAAACATAACAGATTACTCAAGCGTAGCTATAGATTTTCTATATATGAATAGACCAATACTTTTTTATCAATTTGATATAGATGAATATAAAGAAAAAATAGATTCATATATAGATTTAGATAATGAAATGTTTGGTTCTCTAGCTTATACTAAGGATGAGGCTGTAGATAAGCTTATAGAAATTATTGATAATGATTTTGAAATTTTAGAAAGTCAAAAAAATGAAAGAAATAAGTTTTTCAGATATAATGATAATAAGAACTGTGATAGAATATACAGCTCGATAGTAAATAAAATTAACAAATAATATAAATGATGAGGACGATAATATGAAGAAGAATTTAGTATCTATAATTACTCCCATGTATAATTCTGAAAAATTTATCGAAAAAACCATAGAATCAGTACTAAATCAAACATATGAAAATTGGGAAATGTTAATAGTTGATGACTGTTCAACTGATAATAGTCCAAGTATAGCAAAATCTTATGTACAAAAGGATAGTAGAATAAAGTATATAAGAACTAAGACTAATCAAGGTGTTTCACATGCTCGTAATATAGCGCTAAAAAATGCAGAGGGACAATTTTTAGCCTTTTTAGACAGTGATGATATATGGGATGAAGATAAAATTAAAAAGCAAATAAGCTTTATGAATAAAAACGACTATGCAATAACTTTTACTGCATATGAGCTTATAGATGAAAATAATGACAGATTAGATAAAGTAATAAATGTTCCTAAAAGCGTTGATTATAACACTTTACTAAAAGGAAATATATTAGGATGCCTTACGGTAATAATAGACAAGTCAAAGTTAAACTTTGAAGTTAAAATGAGTGGTGTAAGACATGAAGATTATGTATTATGGTTAGCTATATTAAAGAGTGGTCATATTGCCCATGGTCTAAATGAAGTTTTAGCTTTATATAGAAAGTCTAGTACTTCTCTTAGTGGAAACAAGGTAAAATCAGCTATGTGGACTTGGAATATATACAGAAATGTTGAAAAAATACCACTTCATAAATCTATATATTACTTTATAAACTATGGCATTAATGGAATCAAAAAAAGCTAGTAGGAAAGGACGACCTAATAAATGTATAAATATAGATTTACTATATTTACTCCAACATACAATAGAGGTTATATATTAACTAATTTATATAACGACTTAAAAAATCAGACATTTAAAGACTTTGAATGGTTAATAGTTGATGATGGAAGTACTGATAATAGTGAAGAATTAATAAATAAATTTAAATCTGAAAATATATTAAATATAAATTATATAAAAAAAGAAAATGGTGGTAAGCACACTGCTATAAATACTGGAGTTAAAAATGCAAGTGGAGAATTATTTTTTATTGTAGATAGTGATGATGGGCTTGTAAATGATTCGCTACAAGTTATAATTGACGAATGGGACAGTATAGAGGATAAATCTAATTTAAGTGGAGTCGTAGGACTTTGTGAACATACAAATGGTGAAATCGTAGGAACTAAGATGCCTGAAGAACATAAAATTTGCCATTTTGCAGACTTATATTTTAAATATAATGTAAAGGGTGATAAAAGTTTAGTACTTTTAACTGATGTAATAAAAAAGTATCCTTTTCCAGAAAGAAAAGAGGTAAAGTTTTTGCCTGAGAGTGTAGTATGGCATGAAATATCAAAAGACTATACGGTAAAATGTATAAATAAAACAATGATAATAAGAGATTATTTAGATGATGGATTAACTCAAAATATTATGAGTAAAAATTCTTTAAAAGGAAGAGCTTTAGAATTTTTATATTTAATAAACCAAAATACTTACCAAATAAGTAAGTATCCATATATGTGGTTAAAAAACTATATAAATTTAGCTAGATATTCATTGTTATCAGAAAGTAGCTACTTTAAAGAGATAAATAAATTATTTGATAAATGTATGTATATAATGTTATTCCCATTAGGATACTTAAAATTTGCTAAATCAAAGAAACTAATAGCTAAATAAACTTAATCAGTATAGTAGTATCATAAATGCTATACAAGGGAGAGTACAAATTATGAATGAACATTTAGTATCGATAATTACTCCTGTATATAATGCAGAAAAATTTTTATCGGACACAATAGAATCAATAAAAAATCAATCATATAAAAATTGGGAGCTTTTATTAGTAGATGACTGTTCTAAAGATAATTCTGCTAATATTATAAAAGAATTTCAAAAAAATGATGATAGAATAAAATATATTAAGCTTGAAAAAAACTCCGGTGCATCTGTAAGTAGAAATACAGGTATAAAAAGTGCAAAAGGTAGATTTATAGCTTTCGTTGATAGTGATGATTTATGGGAACCAAATAAACTAGAAGTTCAAGTAAATTATATGTTAAAAGAAAACAGAGGATTTACATTTACATCATATAGATATATGAAAGAAGACGGAGTAAGAACTAACAAAATAGCTAAGGCTCCATATAAGATAAACTATGAGGGTTTACTTAAAAATACTATAATAGGATGTTCTACAGTAGTTGTAGACAGAGAAATTGTTGGAGATTTTGATATGCCTTTAGTTAGAAGAGGACAAGATACTGCAACGTGGCTAAAATTACTTAGGAAAGAAAAGTATGCCTACGGAATAGAACAAGATTTAGTTAATTATAGACTAGTAGGAGACTCTTTATCTAGTAATAAAATAAAAGCATTAAAAAGAACTTGGAACACATATAGAAATGTAGAAAACTTAGGAATGTTAAAAAGTTCATATGTATTTTGTTTTTATGTATTTAATGCAATAAAGAAAAGAATGTAGTTTAAAACGAATGAATATGAGTTTTGGAGGAGATAGGCATGAAAATTGCTATAGCTGGAACGGGATATGTAGGTCTAGTAACTGGGGTATGCTTGGCTGAAGTAGGAAATCCCAATGTAGTATGTGTTGATATAGATGAAAGAAAAATCGAACGTATGAAATCTGGGATATCGCCTATATATGAAGACGGTTTAGAAGAGCTTATGATTAAAAATTATGAGCTTGATAGGATAGATTATACCACAGATTATAAAAGTGCTTATAAAGATGCTGATGTTATAATGATAGCAGTTGGAACTCCTGAAAGAAGTGATGGTTCAGCTAATCTAGATTACATAAAGGCAGTAGCTAAACAAGTAGCACAAACTATAACTAAAGATACTTTAGTAGTAATTAAATCAACTGTACCTATTGGAACCAATGATGAAATTGAAAAATATATAAGAAAAAATTTAGTCAATGATGTAAAGGTTGAACTTGCATCAAATCCTGAGTTTTTATCGCAAGGAACAGCTGTAAAAGATACTTTACATGCATCTAGAATAGTAGTAGGTGTTGAAAGTGAATGGGCAAAAGATATATTAGAAAAAGTATATTCACCATTTAACCAACCAATAGTAGTTACTAATAGAAATAGTGCAGAAATGATAAAATATGCATCAAATGATTTCTTAGCCCTTAAAATATCTTTTATGAATGATATAGCAAATCTTTGTGAAATAGTAGGAGCAAATATCGAAGATGTAGCTAAAGGAATGAGCTATGATGATAGAATAGGAGATAAGTTTTTAAAGGCAGGTATTGGATATGGAGGCTCATGTTTCCCTAAAGATACAAAGGCACTTCATTGGTTATCAAACTACAATGGATATGAACTTAAAACTGTAAAAGCTGCAATAGAAGTAAATGAAGCTCAAAAGCTTAAATTAGTAAGACAAGCATCTAAATTAATAGATAGCTTTAATGGATTAAAAGTAGCAGTATTAGGACTTACTTTTAAGCCAGAAACTGATGACTTAAGAGAAGCGCCTTCTATACCAAATATTAAGTATTTAATAGAAAGAGGAGCTAATGTAGTAGCATACGATCCTATAGGCATAGAAAATACTAAAAAGATATTTAAAGATACTATATCTTATACAGAAAGCATAGACGAAGCAATAGAAGGTGCTGAAATTTGCTTTATAATGACCGAGTGGAAAGATATCGTAAATTATGATTTATCTAAATACAAAAATAAAATGAAAAGAGCATTATTATTTGATGGAAGAAACTGTTATAGACTAGATGATATGAAAAATTTAGGCATAGAATATTATTCTATAGGTAGATAATAATGATTTAAAATAAAGCTTAGCTAATAAAAATTAAATTTATTAGTTAAGTTTTATTTATTTTTTTGCATCGAAGGTTAAGGAGGTATAAATTTGACACTATTATATATTATAATATTTATGATTATTTCGTATAAAGCAAAAATATATGATACACATGAATATAACACAGATGCATTATCGAAACATATGTGCAATTCTATAAAGGGTATAGCTGCAATATCTGTAGTTTTGCATCATATATCCCAAAGATTAAGTTATGTAAAATTTTTAGAGCCATTTAGATATGTAGGTTACTTAGCAGTAGCTTTATTTTTCTTCTATTCTGGATATGGAATGATGAAAAGCTTTGAAAGTAAAGCAAATTACTTAAAGAACTTTTGGACGAAGAGGATTCCTAAAGTAGTCCTACCATTTATATTTGCTAATATATTATTTGTAATAGTTTATTCTTTTTTTAATAAAGCTGTTTATTCACCAAAGGATACAGTGTACTTTATATTAGGGATAAAACTAATTGATGGATTTAAATGGTACATATTAGCTATAATTACTTTTTACATTGGATTTTATTTTAGTTTTAAATACCTTAAAGGTAATAAATCTATGGTAGGAATGTTTTTAGTAATAACGGGATACTGTTATGTAAACCATAAACTAGGAAATGGTGAATGGTGGTATAATAGCGTATACTGCTTCTTAATGGGTTTATTGTATGGTAGGTATAGTGAAATCATAATTAATTTTATAAAGAAAAGATATTTAACAGTATTATTAGTATTATCGGTATTATTTAGTATATATCATGAAGACGCTATATTTAATTTAGGCATAGTAACAACAAATCTAGCTGCTATATTTTTCGTAGTATTATGTGTTTGCATATGTATGAAATTTAGCATAGGTAATGAAATAACTATATTTTTAGGTAGTATATCTTATGAGATATATTTAATGCATAGAATTTTTTTAGATGCATTTTCAAACAGAATAACAAATCCATATGTGTACTTAGTAGTATGTTTAATAGGCTCTATTTTACTGGGTTATTTATTCAATAAGTTTATGGACAAGATATTTTCCATAAATATAAAAAAGATAAATAAAAATAAGCATAATAAAAGAAAGTGTGCTACTATATAATTAGAAATAAATTACAAAAAAGTAACATATTCAGAAAATTCATATAAGATAATTTTATTTGAATTTAGTCTTAAAATTATATAATATGATTAAAATATTGTAAAAATTGTAAAAATATACTAAAATTATATTATCTAGATTTTTAAGGGGGGAATTATGGGAGTAAAAACGAGGCAATTCACGAAAAATGTATTACCTAAGGTAATTACGATAACAATGCTTTCTAGTTTTATTTATATAGGACAAAATGTAGAAACATCTTATGCACTTCCTAATGAAAATGCGATATCACAATCATACACAAGATCTAACACTCAAGTTGGTAAAATAAAGCCATGCGACTATTTAAATATTAGAAGTGGAGCAAGTACTAAATATTCTGTTGTAGGGAAAGCATACACTAATGAAACAGTAGACATATTAGAAAAAGGAAGTAATGGATGGCATAAGGTAAAGCTATCAAATGGAGTAGTAGGATGGGCTAGTAGTTCATACATAAGTATTCAAAACTCTAATACAACTAGCAATACCAACACAAATTCATCTAAAGCAGATAAGATTATAGATGTGGCAAAGAAACAATTAGGCAAACCGTATAAATGGGGAGCTGGTGGACCAAGTGCATTTGATTGTTCAGGACTTACTTCATATGCATATAAAAATGGAGCTAATGTAAATTTACCAAGATCGTCAAGAGAACAAGCTAGGGTAGGAAAATCAGTTAGTAAAAATCAATTAAAAGCTGGTGACTTACTATTCTTCTCATCTTCAGGAAATGGTATAAATCACGTTGGACTTTACATAGGAGATTCTAAGATGATACACTCTCCAAGACCAGGTGAAAATGTTAAAATCGATAAGATTAACTCAGGATATTATTCAAGAACATATGTAAGTGCAAAACGTATATTATAGTATATAAAGCAGTAGATTTTTATCTACTGCTTTTTTATATTTTCCCTATCATTTGACGAGAATATTTTGTTTATGTATACTCTATAATGTAGAGCTTTGTAGAAAATATAAGAAATTTGATAGGGGGAAGTAATGAGGAAACTAAAAGTATTAATGTTATCGCTAGCTATGATATTTACAACACTTAGTTTAGATGTATTTGCAGCGAGTAATGAAGAGATGAGAGCAGCTTGGATATCTTCAGTTTATAATATGGACTGGCCTAAGACTAAGAATAACCAAGCTCAGCAAAAGAAAGAGTATACAGACTTATTAGATAAGTTAAAAAGTACAGGAATAAATGCAGTAGTAGTTCAAGTAAGACCTAAGGCAGATGCGCTATACCAATCAGATATAAATCCATGGTCAGAATACTTAACTGGAACTCAAGGCAAAAATCCAGGGTATGATCCATTACCATTTTTAATAGATGAAGCTCATAAAAGAGGTATGGAGTTCCATGCATGGTTTAATCCATATAGAATAACAACATCAGGGACAGACATAAATTCCCTAGCTTCAAACCATCCAGCAAGATTAAATCCAAGTTGGGTATTAAATAATGGAAAATCATTAATATACAATCCAGGATTACCTGAAGTTAGAAAGCATGTAGTGGACACTGTATCTGAAGTAGTTAGAAAATACAATGTAGACGGAGTACATTTTGATGACTATTTCTATACAGGTGGAATCAATGATGATGATGCATACAACAAATATGGAAATGGTATAGATAGAGGTGACTGGAGAAGAGAAAATGTAAATACTTTATTAAGAGAAGTTAAGTCATCTATTAAAAGTATAAAACCAAATGTAGAATTTGGAGTAAGCCCAAGAGGTATATGGAGAAATAAAGGAAATGATTCAACTGGTTCAGATACTAATGGAGCTGAAAGTTATTCATATGATTATGCAGATACAAGAACTTGGATAAAACAAGGTTTAGTTGATTATATTACACCTCAAGTATATTGGCCAATAGGAACAAAGGCTGCTGATTATTCAAAGTTAATTCCTTGGTGGGCTAATGAGGTAAAAGGAACAAATGTTGATTTATACATAGGTCAAGGTGTATATAAGCAAGGTGAAGAAAGTAACTCTAACCAAAATATAGCAGCAGAGATAAAAGATCAAATAAATTTAAATAGACAATATAAAGAAGTAAAAGGTAGTATGTATTTCTCAGCAAGAGATATTATAAAGAATGCTACTCTTCAAAATGACATGAAAGACTTATACATAAATAATCCTATACCTTCTGTTCCAGTTAAAAAACTTGAAGGTGAAAGAAGATTTGATACAGCAGTTAAAATAAGTAAAGAGGGATGGAATGATGGTTCAGACACGGTAGTTCTTACAAGTGCATATTCTGTAGTTGACGGGGTAACTGCAACACCACTTGCAACTACTAAAGATGCACCAATATTATTAGTAGATAAGAATAAAGTACATGAATCTACTAAAGCTGAATTACTTAGATTAAAGCCTAAGAATATAATAGTAATAGGTGGAAATACTGTAGTTAATGATAATATAGTAAATGAAGCTAAAAATACACTTCCAGGTGCTAATGTATCTAGAGTAGGTGGATTAAATAGATATGAGACATCACTTAATGTAGCTAAGAAAATTAGTGAAACTCAAGATATAAACAAAGTATATATAGCTGGAGGAACTGGAGAAGCTGATGCGTTATCAATCGCTTCTAAAGCTGGTGAAGATAAACAACCAATAATATTATCAAATAAAGATAGTCTAAATAACGACACTTATGAATGGCTAAAAAGTAAGAATTTACAAGATGCTTATTTTATAGGAGGAGAAACAGTTTTAGAAAATTCTGTTATAAATAAAGTAAACTCTATAACTACTAACAATATAGGAAACAATAGAGTTTATGGGCAAAATAGATATGAAACTAATGCTAAAGTAATACAAAAGTTTTATACAAATAGTAACTATGACTCAGTACTTGTAACAAAAGGTGATCCATTAGTTGATGCATTAGCAGCTGGACCATTAGCGGCTAAACTTAAATCTCCAATAGTATTAGGAGGAAATAGCATTAACTCAGCTCAAAATACAGCTTTAGAACCAAAATCTACTAACTTAGTATATCAAGTTGGTGGAGGCATTAATCAAAATACATTTAGTAGTATTTTAAATTTATTAAAATAGATTACTATAATTAAAAAAGGTATGAAATTAGAAGTTAAATTCTATTTCATACCTTTTAATATTTATTTTAATTTTGGATTGTCTTCAGGCATTATGTTATTAAATATAAAGTCATGAAGTATATCTAGTGTGTCTGGTTCAAATTGTAAAACCCATCCAGCATGGCCTAATATTCCACCTTTACTGTGAATATCATCATCTATAGGGAATTCCATTTGTTTTAGGCTAAGGTCTTCTATACTTAAAACTCTTCCACCAAGAGCAAGTATTTGAGTTGGTTTCATATTAGTTTTAACATATGGAAGTATTGTATCAACTAAGTTAGGGTACTTAGTAATAGGTAAATTATTAACTCCACTTATTAAACCTTCGATAACTTCTCTTTGTCTTCTATCTCTTTCCATTGCAGTATCATTTTTTCTAATACGAGAGAATGCTAAAGTTTGATATCCATTTAAAGTTTGCTTTCCAGCGCTATCTACATACTCTATAGGACCTTTATTAGAACTTTCATTCCAAGCATATGTTTCAGGTATAAATTTGTTTAACTCTTTTAATTCATCTTGTTTAACTTCAACGCTAACTCCGCCTAATGCATCGACTATATCCATGAAAGAGAAAAAGTCAACTACAGCGTAGTTTTGTATATCGATGTTAAAGTTGTTTTCTATAGTTTCAGTTAATAAGTTTATTCCTCCATACACGTAAGCATGAGTAAGCTTTTGTTTCCCATGTCCTGGTATATCAACATAAGAATCACGTGCTAATGATGTAAGCTTAAGACTTTGATTTTTATTGTCTACAGTAAGTATCATCATAGCATCAGATCTTGAGTTTTTCTCTCCAGGTCTACCATCTGTTCCAGCTAATAATATGTTAGTTATGCCCTTCTCATTTTTAAAGTTTAGATTATCTAATATAGATTGATCAGCACTAGAATCATGTATAGAATTTAATTTAAAATAAACATATCCAAAAGCCGCAGCAGGAAAGGCTAATACTAGAACTATTAAAAGTATAACTAGCCTTTTTAATCCTTTATTGCTTTTTTTCGACAAATTAATCCCTTCTTTCTTGTTTTTTTCAAAGATATACACTTTATTATATTAAAATATACAAATATATTCAATAGAATATATATTACAAAAAAAAATACAATGAATATATAACAAAAACTTTGCACCATTCATATTAAATAATATACACAAATTTAAATTTTGTGATGTACCTAAAATGACATTAATTATAAATATGAATAGGAGGATGCTTATGCTAGCCATAAGTAAATATGTGATAGAAGACGAAGGTAAATTGGTTAGATACAACATAAACTATCCAGTTATAAAACATGAAGAAACAAATGATATTATCAAACATATAAATCAATCAATATATGAAGATATAAAAGCCTTTAAAGACATAATGCGTTATGAAGTAGATAATTCCATATTTAAAATTAGCGACCATGTATTTCATGCAATTACTGAATATAGAGTAGCTTTTAACCACAATAATATTATCAGTATACCTATAGAATTCTCACAATTAATAGGATTATACGATATAACTTATGTAAATTCTTATAACTATGATATAAGCTTAGAAAAAGAAATTAAATTAAGAGATATATTTAAAACAGATGTTAATTATATCGATTTAATTAATAACAAGATATTAGAAATTATTGAAAATATAGATGAAAGTTGTGAGAGTATATATGATAATGAAATTGTTTATAGCTATGAAAGTGATGGTGAATCAATCTATAACTATGACGATTTTTTAGGTATCGATAATAATCAAATATTTTACATTGAAGAAGATGGGATTACAATCTCATTTTCTAGTTATGAAATGAGCGAAAGATGTTCTTGTTTTACAGAATTTAAAATACTATTTGATGAATATAAAGATTATTTAAGTGAATATACAATAAATAATATATACAAAAAAGATTAATTTAAGAGGGGAGGATATATATGAAAGAATTACAAAGGTATGATAGAGAAAAAGCAGTAGAATATGCTCAAAGATGGGCATTATCCCATAATCCAGCATATGCAAACTATGAAAACTATGGAGGTGACTGTACAAATTTTATATCTCAGGCCGTAAAGGCTGGAAACATACCATTTGATAATGATGGAAGTGATGTGCTTAAAAAATGGTACTGGTATAGTGAATACTCAAGAACACCAACATGGACAGCAGCAGAACCATTTTACAAATATATAATAGGAAATAATAATGAAAACACTCAAAACTTTGGAATATATGCAAGGCTAGCAAATTATAATGAACTTGAATTAGGAGATATAGTTCAGCTTGTATATGAAGGAAGAGCATATCATACTATGATAGTTACAGATATAATTTTAGAAGGAGAGTACCTAATTGATTATCTTATAAGTCAACACACGTATGATTTACTTAATTATCCATTAAGTTTAAAAGAAGGAGAAAGAAGATATATAAAAATATTAGGCTATTACAACTGGTAGAACTGACTATGCTCGTTTCGCCAACGATATGACGCTTATCTTCGCTTAGATTATTCCGTTGCTCAAGATTAACTTTTAAAGACTATTAATTAAACATTTAATTAATAGTCTTTTTATATATTAAGGGATTATAAATTATCTGTTTTTTGGATAAGTTATAATCCCAACATCTAAATTTGAGCAACGGACCTGATTTATAGGTCGTTGGCGACATGAGTGAAGCGAATTTTTCAATTTTAGCTAAAATAATTAAAATGGTATATAATAAGGATGAGTAAAATTTAAACTAACAAAAATCAGGAGTGAAAATCATGATAAAATTAATAGCCACAGATATGGATGGAACTTTATTAAATGATAAAAATGAAATAAGCAAAGATTTTTATAAAGTGTTTGAAGAATTAAAAAAGAAAGATGTAATATTTGCAGCTGCAAGTGGAAGGCAATATTATAATCTATTAAAAAGATTTGAAGATATAGCTGATGATATGATGTTTATCGCTGAGAATGGAACTTTCGTAATGTATAAGGGAGAAGAGTTGTTACTAAATGCATTAGACAAAGAAGTAGCAAAAGAACTTATAGGGATAGGAAGAAAAATAGAAGGTGCATACGTTATATTATGTGGTAAAAAATCGGCATATATAGAAAATACTGATGAAAAATTTATAGAAGAAACAGAAAAATATTATGAAGAATATAAAATCGTAGATGACTTAACTAAAGTAGAAGATGATATACTAAAAATAGCAATATGTGACTTCTTAGGATCTGAAACTAATAGCCATAATTATTACAAAGATTATAAAGATAAACTACAAGTAAGTATATCTGGTGCTATTTGGTTAGATGTAATGGCAAAAGGAGTAAATAAAGGAGTAGCCATAAGTAAACTTCAAGAAATGTTAAATATAGCACATGAAGAAACAATGGTATTTGGAGATTATCTAAATGACTTAGAAATGATGGAAAGTGCATATCATAGTTATGCTATGGAGAATGCTCATGATGACTTAAAGAAAGTAGCAAGATTTAGAGCTAAGAGAAATACTGAAGATGGAGTAATCGATAAAATAAGAGAAGTATTTGAATTAACATTATAAATAAAAGACCTACTTTAATACTAAAGTAGGTTTTTTATTATTTTTCGATTTTTAAACTTATTTTTCCGATATCTTTATTATCCTTAGATTTTATATTAACAATAGGAACTTTATTATTAGTTATTTCTTTATTTTCTACCTTTATATCTTCAAAACTAATTTCTTTATCTTTAATTTCATTAAAATCACTCTTAGTTATCCCTGCATCAATTATTTTATTATCTTTAACTATTGATGCTCCTCTGGTTACTTTATAACCATCATTTTCATTTTTAGAAACACTCAATGTTATAAGAATATCTTCTTTTCTTTTAGATGTTTGTTCAGGACTATATAGTTCTCCTAAATCTAGATTACCTTTATCAGATTCTAGGCTGAATTTAAATGTATACTTATCATGAGTTGGATTTTTAATTATATAACTTACATTATATATCATATCAGAAGTCATTTTTTCATTATTTTTAATATCATTTATATTAACTTTTTCTAATTTTTCATTAGACTTTGAACATCCTGTTGTAAAAAATATAAGAATACATAAGCATAAAATAATTTTACTAAACTTTTTCATTTCTTCTCCTTTAATTATATAGAAGAAATAAGATTAACTATTAATTCATAGTACTTATTTCTATTTAATTTATAAAAATTTCATTAGCACTATATAGTCTTTGTATTATTTTACTTTTTTATACAGTTCATCTGAATTAAAAGTTTGTAGGTTATTAATAAAAAGTACTTCTTTAATATTTTTATTATTATTTAAATAATCATCAATATCTAAAGTATAGTATCTAGGATCTACAACATGAATTTTATTATAATCATTTGTTAAAAAGGGTATAAAGCTATGGGCATAAGAGTCTTTAAAAATTAGTATCTCATTATGTTTACTTGGATTTCCTTCAATGACTGCAAATCCAGGGTCACCATGAAGGAAATATTGATACTTATTTTTACCATTTAATTTATCTTCATTATAAAGGGTATTAAAAGTTTTACTAAAATCGATACTCATTTTAAAGTTATTATAATTTTTATAAGCAAAGATAGCATCACCTTTTATATTAGGAAGTATAGCTTTTGAATAATAAGTCCCATAAAAATTATCAGAAACTTTATCATAATTACTATAAATATAACCATCTAAATTATAGTTATATAAATCATCATAGACTATTTTAGCTCCAAGTTGCGTCCAGTGATGATCAGTATTAAAGTATATATATTTATCTTTATTTTTACTTAGTATACTGTAAGGATTATAAAAACTAAGTTTTGATGAGTTTATATTTCCCTCAATATAATTAAGTGAAGTCTCTTGACTATCATTATACGACCAAGAAGGAAGTAAATCTTCATAAAAAGCTATTGATGTAGGTATTACTATTAATTTAGAGTTAATATTATAATTATCATAAAGATAATTAGACAGCATTGTTGCCTGGGAAATATTTTTATCTATAATATCTTTATTGAAGATAAATTTTTCCATAAGACGACCATCTTTACTCATATAAATATCTCGAAATTCACGATTTCCAATAGTATAATTGTATATATTCTTTAATTTAATAAAATCAGTCCTAAATGGAAATTGATCTGAAGTATAATTATCAAAATTTTTCATAAATCTTTTACTTTTAATACTACTAAGATTAAACTCAGGAAATTGTGTAAGTATCTTATTTTCAATTTCATTTATTTTTTTATCAGGGGTAGATAGAGTAACAATAGGAACTATAAAAATAAACCCAAAGAAAAATATAATAGTAATATATTTTAGAAGGTTAGATTTAAAACTTTTTGATAATGATTTGTTAAAAGCTAATTTTTTGTTCATAAGTTATTATCCTTTCCTAAAATCTAAAATATAAAAATGGATTAAATGAAGAATCCACTAAAAATGCACAGGAAATAATAAAGCTAAATATTAAAACTACAGATCTAATATACATATTTTTATCTAATATATTTTTTATAATAGGTGTTGAAGCTACTATAGAAATTACTAAAAGTATTATATTAGGAATTAAGTAATAATAAAAAGATTTATCAACAAAAGTATTATTTATACTAAACATAGCATTTAAATAATTAAATATATCTTTAAAGTTTGTAATTTCAAATATAACAAAGCCAACTATTACTAAAAACAAAACATATAAATGTCTTAGAAATTTAGGAATATTATCAAGAACTTTAAGTAAAAACAACTTTTCTAAAACTAAAATAAATCCGAAATAAAGTCCCCATAAAATAAAATTAAAACTAGCTCCATGCCAAAGACCAGTTAAAAACCATACAACAAAAATATTAAAAAACCACCTAGCTTTACCACATCTATTACCACCAAGAGGTACATAAACATAGTCTCTAAACCATATCCCTAATGAAATATGCCATCTTCTCCAAAATTCAGTAATTGATTTTGAAATATAAGGGAAGTTAAAGTTTTCTAAAAAATTAAATCCGAAAATTTTACAAAGACCGATTGCCATATCAGAGTATCCAGAAAAATCAAAGTATATTTGAAGAGTAAAACATATAATTCCAAGCCAAGCAGTTAAATTTGAAAGAGTATTAAATGGTGTATCTTTTATACTGGTCCAAATAATTCCTAGGTTATTAGCAAGTATTATTTTTTTAGATAGACCTACTATAAATCTATATATACCTTCATAAATTTTATCTATATTATGAGTCCTATTATTTAAATCTTTACATATATCAGAGTATCTAACTATTGGACCTGCAACAAGCTGAGGAAATAATGTAACAAAAGTACCTAGAGAAATAATACTTTTTTGAACAGGAGCATCATTTCTATAAACATCTATTGTATAAGACATAGTTTGGAATGTATAAAAACTTATTCCAATAGGAAGAGTTATTTGAAGTAAAGGTATATTTGTATCTAAAGTGTTGTTTAAAATTGATATAATAAAATCGCTATACTTGAAAAATCCAAGTAAGCTTAAATTTATGACAATAGATGAAATCAAAGCAAGTTTAGCTTTAAATGTTTTTCTATTTTTATCTATTATTAAAGCATTTATATAATCTACAATACATGAAAATAACATAATAAATATGTAAATAGGTTCTCCATAAGAGTAAAAAATCAAACTAAATATTAAAAGAGTAAGATTTTTAAACTTAGAAGGAGATAAAAAATAACAAAATATAACTAGGGGTAGAAAATAAAATAAAAATGTTATACTACTAAAAACCAATATATCACCAACTTTCAATTTTATTTACTATATGATAAAAGGCCTTTTTAATAAAAGGCCTTTTAAAATTTGTTGATAATGAAAAACTAATAATTTAATTTTCCATATATAATTATTCTATTACTTCAAGTATTTTTGCTTCAATATCTTTTGCATTAGAAGCAGAAGTAGCTATAAAGTAAACATAGTCACCTTTACTTTCTAATATAGAATTAGAAACTGCTTCAGCATTTTCATCTCCACCATATCCGTCAGCAAATAGTTTTAATGCATTTGCTTTATAATCTTCAATTGCCGATTTAACTTTTTCAACATCATCTGTTTTAACTACAATTACATCTTGTAATTTTACATTTATCATAGCTTGTAGTGCAAAACCTTCTTTGATATTATCTTTTACAGATTCAAATACATTAAAATCTTTAGCATCAGTATCTGCAGTTGGCTGGATCGGTAAAAGCGTTTCATTGTTGATAGCCTTTTTTATGTCTTCAACAGGAACATCTTTAACGCTAGATTTAGAAGAACATCCAACTAATCCGATTGATAATAAAACTGAAAATAAAACTAACAATTTTTTCATAATTCTACCTCCTAGTGAAAATTAAGATGATATGTAATTTTAAAAATAAATATCATTAACAATAATTTACATAATAGTCTACTATTAAATAATATAAAAATCAATGTGAAAATAGGAACTATGCATATTATTTGATAAAACAAGAGTATTATTCCTAAAAAATGTAAATAATTCCTAGTGAAAGAGGTGTATATATATGAGAATACCAAAACATGTAGGTATAATACCTGATGGAAACCGAAGATGGGCACAAAATCAGGGCATGACTAAGGAAAAAGGATATGATAGTGGTTTAGACCCAGGACTAGATGCATATAGAGCATGTAGGGATATGGGGGTTGACGAAGTTACATTTTATGGATTTACCACAGATAATACTAAAAGACCATCTTATCAGACAGAGGCTTTTACTAAAGCTTGTATAGATGCAGCAAATATGTTAGTAGATGAAGGAGCAGCGCTTTTAGTAATGGGAAATACTAAGTCTCCAATGTTTCCAAAAGAGCTATTACCTTATACAAAACGAATAGAGCCAAAAGAAGGTCAGATTAAAGCAAATTTATTAGTAAATTATGGATGGCATTGGGATTTAAATACTTTAGCTGATGCACAAAATGTAAATAAAAATAATATACAAGAAAATATACAATCATTTGATATATCTAGATTAGATTTAATAATAAGATGGGGTGGAAGAAGAAGACTAAGTGGATTTTTACCAGTTCAATCTATTTATGCAGATTTCTATGTAGTAGATGAATATTGGCCAGACTTTGATAAAGGCCATATTTCACAAGCTTTTAATTGGTTTAATACGCAAGATATAACATTAGGAGGTTAATTTTGTAATAAATAGAAAAGTATGGGCCTAACATGTTGAAAAATGGCTTCTAGGATGTTAAAATACAAATATATTCTAAAAGTAAATAAATCCTAGAAAGGTGAAAATATGTCAGGCAGAAAGAATAGTAATAATAACAGAAGAAAAAAAGTGAAGCCTAAAAAAAGAAAATTAAATAGGAAAAAAATAATGTTATTAATTTGTTTTTTAGGACTTTTTATATTTGGAATAACAAAACTTAAACCAGAAGTAAGCCAAGCTATAAAAAATAAAGACGATAAACCAACGGCAACGCAAGAGAACATAAAGGTAGAAGAAAAGCAATTTGAATTATCAGATGAGAAAAAAGAGAGCCTAGAAAAGAAATACACTATTTTAGTAGATCCAGGTCATGGAGGTCATGATAAAGGAACTCAAGATGGCACTCGTAAAATATATGAAAAAGATGTAGCACTAGAAATTGGGAAAAAAGTTGCAGCTAAGCTATCAAAGCAAAGTGATGTACAGGTTATAATATCTAGAACAGAAGATAAATTTATAAGCTTAGATGATAGAGTTAAAATGGCAAATGTTCAAAATGTAGATGCTTTAGTATCAATACATCTAAATGCTGAAGGTGGCGGAAGTAGTGCTAATGGAGTCGAAACATATTATAGAACTGGAGCAAATGACGGCTCTGATAAGCTGGCAAATAGAATACAAGAAACAATTGCCTCTTATATTGCTATAAAAGATAGAGGTACTCGAGAAGATATATATAAAGTTATAAAAGATGCTCGTATGCCAGCTGTTTTA
This sequence comes from Faecalimicrobium dakarense, assembly GCF_000499525.1. GTDB lineage: Bacteria > Bacillota > Clostridia > Peptostreptococcales > Peptostreptococcaceae > Faecalimicrobium > Faecalimicrobium dakarense. The sequence goes on from NZ_HG529227.1 coordinate 69,410, forward strand.
GTTGAATGTGGGTTTTTAACTAATCCTAAAGAATCTAAAAAATTATTAAGTGAAAAATATCAAAATCAATTAGCAGATGGAATATCTCAAGGAGTATTATCATTTTTAGATGAACAATCAAAGCACACAAAAAAACTGACTTTATATAAAGTCAGTTTTTTTTAAGCCTTTTTATGGCTAAAGAAATATATAAGTATACCGTATACTAGGATAGATATGCATATTTTAAAGTGATTTTGTACATTGATTCTAGAGTGAGTGCTAAAATTTAGTTATTAGTGAAGAAATGTAAACAATATGTATTATGGTTATTTAAGGAGATTTTTATAAATTCATTCAGGATATAGGGGAAATATTATGAAAATACATAAAAATATTAAAGACAATATAGGTATATTTCTTATAGCATTATTTTTTATTATAGTAACTATTGGTGCAGTTTCGTACACTAAAGAAATGCTAAAGAATAGTATAAATCAAAATAAAGAAAACATAAAAGAAGTTACATTGCAAATATCTCATAATATAGAAAGTAAAATAGATAATTACATTAATGAGCTAACCTTTATAGGTAGCAAAGCTGAACTTAATGATAAAAAGCAGATCCAAATAAGCACAGATATATTAAATAATAAAGTTCAATCTGGAAAATTTAATAAAGTCTTAGTTTTAGGACTAGATGGAAAAGGAAAAAATAACTTAGGTGGAGATGTTTTTCTAAAAAATGAAAAGATTTTAGAAAAAACTGCTAAATCAAGTAAACCTACTATACTATACTCTTCAAAATTCACATCTTATGAAAATGATGTTATTTTATACTCAGTACCTATAGAAAATAATAATGAACTAATCGGTATTGTAGTAGGCATAAATGATATGGCATCTATAACCGAAAAATTAACAAGTGGAATATATGAGGGCAAAGGATGTTCATATATTATAGATAAATCAGGAGATATATTATTCTCTAGACATAGATATAACCAAGGAGCAAATTTATATGATTTTCTTGATGAAAGATCAATAGATAATGCTAAGAGTAATTATGATGGAGATGGATATTGGGATGTAAAAGGAGAAATACACGGGAAAAAGAGCTATTTTGGATTCTCAAAAATAAAAAATACTGATTGGTACATTGTAACATCTATTCCTGCTAAAAATATACTTTTACAAATAAAAGACAGTGCAAAAATTATGATAAGCTTACTAATAATGGTAATATTATTATCTTTAAGTATTTGTAGCTACATAATAAGGATACAAAAGCTAAATGAGAAAAAAATTATGAAGATAGCATTTAGAGATAGTTTAACTGGTCTTATGAACTATAATAAATTTGTATCAGAAGTAGAGGAATATCTTTTAAGACAAAGAAGAAAACAGTGGGTTCTTGTATGTTTTGACATAGATAAGTTTAAGCTTGTAAATGATATACATGGATACAAGGTTGGAGATGAAATTTTAAAAATAATTTCTAATAATCTAAATTATTATTTCAAAGGAGATATCGTTTATGGAAGGCTTGGTGGAGATACATTTGGAGTACTTTTAGAAACTAAAGAAGAGTTTGAAATAGATGAAATAGCAAAGTTTATAAAGAAAAATATAGGAAATATAGAAAGTACAAAGAATTTTAATTTAGAAATAAATATAGATTTATCTATAGGAATTTACAAAATAGAAGACGAAGCAATAAATATAAAGAAGTTTATAGATAATGCAGATATGGCTAGATTAAAGTCAAAGGAAACTAGATATAAAGAATATATAGTATTTGATGAAAACATGAGTAGGGAAAAAAAGAAGATTCTTCAAATGGAAAGAGATTTATTTCTAGCGATAAAAAACAAAGAATTCTCTATACATTATCAGCCTAAATTTAATATAAATACAGGTAAAATAGTAGGTGCAGAAGCACTAATAAGATGGATACATCCAACTATGGGTATGGTAAGTCCTATGGAATTTATACCAATTGCTGAAAAAACTAGATTTATAAATAATATAGGTCAATGGGTATTTGATGAAGTGTGTAAAAAGCTTAGATGCTGGATTGATGAAGGTATAGAAGTTGTGCCAATAGCAATAAACTTATCTAGAGTAGAGTTATACCAACAGGACTTAGTTGATATGCTTGAATTTGGAATTAATAAATATAAACTTGATCCAAAGTTAATTGAAATAGAAATAACTGAATCAACAGCATTAAATGATATTGAGTTTATAAATGAAAAGTTATCTGGAATAAAAGCTTTGGGGATGAAAGTAGCTATGGATGATTTTGGAACTGGAAATTCAAATTTAAGTAACTTAAAAGACATACAAATAGATGTATTAAAATTAGATAAATCTCTTTTATTAGATATTGAAAATAATGAAAAAACTGAGTTAATGCTAAAGTCTATAGTAGATTTATCAAAGAATTTAAGCTTAAACACTGTATGTGAAGGTGTTGAAAATATGAGCCAAGTTGAAATATTAAAAGGTACAGGATGTGAAGTTGTACAAGGGTATGTATTTTCAAAACCAGTTGAGGTAGAAAAATATAAAAAATTATTATTAAGAAATATAAATTAAAAAAGATGGGAATCCATCTTTTTTTTATGTATTCTCACATAAAGTATAAAATACATATACTAAAGTATATAAAACTGTGGAGGGAATAAGTATGGGAGATTCTACTTTCAATATATTAGCGTTTGATGGTGGAGGATTAAGAGGAACTTTAAGTATATGTATTTTAGAGAGAATTCAAAAGGATTTTTCAGAAATAGTTAGAACTACTAATATGATAGGAGGAACATCAACGGGAAGTTTAATAGCACTAGCATTAGCCTATGGAGTAAGCCCAAGTACTATAAAAGAGTTTTATTCAGTAGAAAATTCAAAATATATATTTGATAAGTCTCATTCAGAAATGATAAGACCTAAATATAATAATGATCATTTAAAAGAAGTTTTATTAGAAATATTTCCTAAAGACTTAAAACTGAAAGATTTAGGGAAGTTAGTAGTTATACCAAGTTTTTATATAGGAAACGAAAGCAGCTCATGGAAGCCGATTTTTTATAATAATATACCAAATTCACCAACAGAAGACGCAAGGGTAATAGATGTAGCTATGAGCAGTAGCGCAGCACCAGTATTTTTTCCAACATATAAATATCATATAGATGGAGGAATAATAGCTACAGATCCAAGTTTATCATGCATATTATATGCTATGGGAAAAGATTAGATAAAAAGGGATCTGATATGAGACTTTTATCAATTGGAACAGGATATAATTATAATAGTATAAAAGAAGATACAACTTCATGGGGGGCAATAGATTGGATAATGAGCAAAAATCCAGACCTTCCTATAATAGCAGTAACTTTAGAGGGAAATTCTCAAACTAGCCAAATATTTTCAAAGAAATTACTAGAAGATAATTATCATAGGATAAATCCAAAAATAAATAAAGAAATAGCTATGGATGACTGTGAATCCATAGAGTATTTACTTGAAGTTGGAGAAAGCTGTGATTTAGAGGAAACTATGAAATGGCTAAAAGAAAAATGGAATTAATAACTTAACATATTTGGAGGGAAAATATGGGCGGAGAACTAGGGGAGATAAGTAGTGATAATTTTTATATATCAAAAAACTATGAAGATAGTTTAGATATATTCACTAAAAAAGCGAAGGGGATTTATTATACACCAAAAAAGGTAGTCGATTATATTATAAAAAAAACTATAAAAAATCATGATGTAGTAAAAAATCCATATCCAAAGATACTAGATATATCTTGTGGATGTGGGAATTTTTTATTAGAAGTATATGATGTACTTTATGATTTATTTGAAGAAAATATATATGAATTAAAAAGAAAATACAATGATGAATATTGGAAAATAGATAACATCCACAATCATATAATAAGTAATTGTATATATGGTTGTGATATAGATAGTGATGCTATAGATATATTAATAGGAAGTCTTAAACATAAAGATAAAGATTTAAAAGTAGATAAAATAAATATAGAGTGTGTAGATTCATTAACTAAAGATTTTGAGGATAAGTTTGATTATATTGTTGGAAATCCTCCTTATGTAGGGCAAAAAGTACTTGATAATAAATATAAAAAGATGCTACTAAAAGAATATTTTAAAGTATACAAAGGTAAGTCAGATTTATATTTTTGTTTTTATCAAAAGATAATAGACTTATTAAAAAAAGATGGGATAGGAAGTGTTATAACACCAAGATATTTTTTAGAAAGTCCATCAGGTATAGATTTAAGAAATTATATAAATGAAAATGTGTTAATAGATGAAATAGTAGATTTTTCAGGTGCGAATATATTTAAAAATATTGGAGTTTCAAGTTGCATATTTACTTTTAAAAAAGAAAACAAAGAAAATAATTATATAAATATATTTAAGCTAAAAGATGAAGAATTAAATGTATCTAAAGATAAAGATTTAGAGTATTATCTTGAAAGTAATTGCTTTGAAAATTTTAAATTACAACAATCTAGTCTAAGTAATGAATGGATAATAGTAAATGAAGATGACAAAAAATTTTATGATAGTATAAATTTAAAATGTAGCTATATATTAGATGATATATGCACAAGTTTTCAGGGTATAATAACAGGATGCGATAAAGCATTTGTAATAAAAAATGATAATAAAGATTTAAAAAAATAAATACTAATCTTTTAAAGCCTTGGGTAAAAAATAAAATATATGTAAATATATGGTTGAAGATAGTAATTTTAAACTAATATACTCTGATGATATAGACGATGAAGGTAAATATATATTTGAATTAAAAAGATATATAGGTAAATATAAAGAAAAATTATTAAATAGAAGAGAATGTATAAAAAATATTCGAAAATGGTATGAACTACAATGGGGTAGAGATAAAAATTTATTTGAAAGAAAAAGATAATGTACCCTTATAAATCGGTAGAAAATAGATTTGCAATAGACTATAAAAATAGATATTGTAGTGCCGATGTTTATTCATTTTTTATAAAAGATGAATACCTAAATGAATTTTCTTATGAATATTTAGTTGGTATTTTAAATAGTGATATATATGATAAGTATTTTAAAATCACAGCTAAAAAAATGAGCAAAAAAATATATGATTATTATCCAAATAAAGTAATGAAAATGAAAATATTTAAAGACTGTAATTATAGTAAAATAGAATCTTTATCAAAAGAAATAATAAATTTATTAAATAAAAAAGATAAAAATGAAAATGATAGTAATAAGGTAGTTAAATTGCAAAATGAAATAAATAAACTAGTTGAAAAATCTCTGTTGCTATAATCACTAATAAGCCTAAAATGTCATATGATTAATAAGAAGACATTTAATAGGAGGTCAAATTTATGATTAGTGCTAGAGTATCAGAAGGTGAAAAAATAGTATATGTAGATGTTAGTGGATATATAACTAGTAGAGATGCTAGTGATTTTATGCAAAATTATAGACAAATGACTAAAGGAGTTAAAACTTCACAATATAGATTAGTAGTTACTCCATCAATATTTGAATGTGAAAATAATGAAGATATAAGAACTGTTTGTATGTCTTTTTTAAAGGGTGGATATAAAAAAATGTATTTAGTAGATCCAAGAAATTATATAATGGGAAGCTTATCACTTGGGACTATAGAAAAGAAACTATTTACAAAATCTGTTAAAATAATAGGTAGTGTAAATGATATAAAATAAAAAAATAAATTATTTTGATTATAAAAATTTGAAAGATATGTACTTTTTTTATACTTTTATGATAAAATATAGTCAGAATTAATAGAAAGTATATATCTTTCGCATCAAAATAGGTGATGACTATGAAAGGTTTAGTATTAGAAGGTGGAGGCACTAAAGGTGCATATCAAATAGGAGCATATAAAGCTTTAAGAGATCTAGGACTTGAATTTCAAGGAGTAGCAGGAACTTCAATAGGAGCCTTAAATGGAGCATACATAATACAAAATGATATTGAAGTTATGGAAGAGATTTGGATGACTTATGATTATACTCATTTTATGAATATAGATGAAGAAAGTTATGAAAAATATAAAAATATCGACTTTACTGCTAAAAACTTTAATACAGTCATAGAATTAATAAATAAAGCTAGAAAAAATGAAGGAATTGATATTAGTCCACTAAAAGCGTTGCTTGAGAAAACGTTAGATGAAGACGCTATTAGAAAAGCAAATAAAGATTTTGGATTAATGACTGTTTATTGGGACAAAAAAATTAATCCATATCCAAGGTATTTAGAAGATATACCAGATGGAAAATTAATAGACTATTTAATAGCAAGTTCAAGTTTACCTATTTTTAAATTAGACAAACTTGATGATAAACTTTATTTAGATGGAATGTTTTCTGACAATATGCCAATAAGTCTTATAGAAACTAAAGGATATAAAGATATTGTTGTTATTAGACTTTTAAATGACTTTATTGGAAAAATGAATTTAAATAAATATCAAGAACATGCTGATATAAATATTAAAACAATAATACCTTCAGAGTATCTAGGAGGGTCTTTAAATAAAGATAAAGAAAGTGTATCTAAAAATATAAATTTAGGTTATTTAGATGCTATGAAATCCTATGATAGATACCAGGGAGTTAGATATTATTTTAATGCTGACTACAAATTTGATGAAGATTATTGTTTTAATAAATTTGTAAATCTAGATAAAGAAACAATAGAAAGTTTACTAAATTTATTAGGTATAAAAAAAGAACCATCACTTAGAACTTTGATGGAAAGTATAATACCTAAAGTTGGAGAGTTACTTAACTTACCAAAAGACTTTTCATATAAACATTTGTTTTACAGTATATATGAAAAAAAACTTGAGGAAAGTAGTATAAATAGATTAAAACTTTATGATTTTAATAAAGTAGTAGATGTTGTTAACAAAAATATGAATCCTAATAAAAATTTAATATTAGATTTAGAGACAAAGCCTATACTATCTTTACAAAAAAACAAAATGAGCAAAATTATGACAAATTGTTTTATAAAAGATTTTAAAAATCAAGGTTAAGGTTATACATTAGGATGGTGGGACAAAATTTGAACCATAGGACAAAAAAAGACAAGTATTAATACTAATACTTAATATTGAGCAATGGACGTAGTCGTTTGAGCAACGTGTTGGCGAACTGCTTGAGCGATATGAGCAAAGCGAATTTTTATTTACTAAATGTTAATAAAGTAAACAATACTTTAAGAATAAATTTATTGGAGGTTTTTTAAAATGGAAAAAATAGTTAGTATAAAAAATGCAAGTGGATTACATGCTAGACCAGCAGGAATGTTTGTTAAGAAAGCTGCTGAATTTAAATCTACAGTAGAAGTTGTAGCTAAAGGAAAAACTGTAAATGCTAAATCAATAATGGGTATAATGAGTTTAGGATTAGCTCAAGGAGATGAATTAACAGTAGTTGCAAATGGTGACGACCAAGAAGCAGCAGTTAATGCATTAGTTGAATTAGTTGAAGGTGGATTTGGAGAATAATAATTAAACCTCGGTTTATTCCGGGGTTTTATTTGGTATATAATATATAAGCGTAAATAAGTAAACTTTTGGAGGGTGTATATATGTACAAAGGAACAGGAGCATCTCCTGGAATAGCTCTAGGAAAGGCGTTAGTAGTTGAACATAGTGAGTTAGTTATAGAAAAAAGAAATATAGAAGATGTTGAAGCTGAAGTAGCTAAGCTACAAAAAGCTGTAGAAATTTCAACAGAGGAATTAACTAAGGTTAAGGAAAAAGCTTTCAATGAATTAGGAGAGCATGAAGCTGAAATATTTGAAGCTCACTTATTAGTTTTAGCTGATCCAGAATTAGTAGACTCTGCTATATCTAAAATAAGAGACGAAAAGGTAAATGCTGATTTTGCTTTAAATGAAATAAAAGAAATGTTCGTAGGTATGTTTGAAGCTATGGACAATGAATACATGAGAGAAAGAGCAGCAGATATAAAAGATGTTACAAATCGAGTGCTTAGACATATATTAGGAGTTAAAGTTGTTGACTTAGCAGGATTAGATGAAGAAGTCGTGTTAATAGCACATGATTTAACACCATCGGATACTGCTACAATGAATAAAAAAATGGTTTTAGGTTTCTTAACTGATATAGGGGGAAGAACTTCTCATACAGCTATAATGGCTAGAACTTTAGAAATAGCAGCTGTAGTCGGACTTAATGATATAACTAAAACAGTTAAAGATGGAGACTTTATAGTATTTAACGGAGATACTGGTGAAGTTATAGTAAATCCAGATGAAGAAACTAAAGCTAAATATGCTAAATTAAAATCAGACTTTGAAGATTACAGAAAATCTTTAGAGTTATTAAAAGGAAAACCATCTGTAACTTTAGACGGAAGACATGTAGAATTAGCAGGGAATATAGGAAGTCCTAACGATGTAGAAGGATTAATAAAGAATGATGCTGAAGGTGTTGGTCTTTATAGAACAGAATTCTTATACATGGATAAAGAGGATGCTTTCCCAACAGAAGAAGAACAATATGAAGCTTATAAAGCTGTACTTGAGGGGATGAATGGAAAGCCTATAGTAATAAGAACATTAGATATAGGTGGAGATAAGGAATTACCATACTTTGAAATGGAACCTGAAATGAACCCATTCTTAGGATACAGAGCTATAAGACTTTGCTTAGATAGAACTGATATATTTAAAACTCAATTAAGAGCTTTATATAGAGCAAGTGTTCATGGAAAACTTAGAATAATGTTCCCTATGATTTCATCACTAGAAGAATTATTAGCAGCTAAAGAAGTTATAAAAGAAGTTTTAGCTGAACTTGATAATGAAGGTATAGCTTATGCTAAAGATGTAGAAGTAGGTATGATGATAGAAATACCATCATCTGCTATTATAACTGATATATTAGCTAAGCATGTTGATTTCTTCTCAATAGGAACAAATGATTTAATCCAATATACTTGTGCAGTAGATAGAATGAACCAAAAAATAAGTCATTTATATAACCAATTTAATCCAGCAGTACTTAGACTTATAAAAATGACAATAGATAACGCTCATAAAGAAGGAAAATGGGTAGGAATGTGTGGAGAATCTGCAGGAGATCAAAGAATGATACCAATATTACTTGGATTTGGTCTTGATGAATTCTCAATGAGTCCAATATCTATACTTCCAGCAAGAAAATTAATAACTTCTGTAAAACATGAAGATATGAAAAAATTTGCTGATGAAATATTAGCTATGGGGACAGCAAAAGAAATAAAAGATTACGTAGATAAAACTTTTAATATGTAATTAATATATAAAGACCGCTAAATTAGCGGTCTTTTTGTATATTAGGTAGTATAATAAAGTTTTTTATTATATATTTATATTTATCTAGTGAGATAAATTTTAAGATATAATGTATATATAAAAACTAGATAAGGATGATAATATGAAAAAGAAAATTAAAGTAGAAAAACCAAAGTTGTTAGAAGAACTAGAATTAATTGAAGATGTGTACTCTGAAATAGAGAAATATGAAACTATAAGAAATAAAGTTATACAAGATACTTCTATAAGTGATATAGAAGGAATAAGAATAAGTTTAGACTCATGTTTATTTAAAAATGTAGATTTTTATGAATGTGATTTTAGTAAAATAGACTTACTAGATGTAGTATTTGAAAACTGTGATTTATCAAATATATCTTTTAATGATTCAAGTATTTATAGAGTTGAATTTAAAAATTGTAAGCTAATAGGATCTAAATTTGAAGATTGTGTAATGAAGAATGTATCTTTTGATAATGTATTAGGAAAGTATATTAACTTTTCTTTCTCGAAATTTAAAGGAGTTGAAATGAAGGAATGTAATTTAGATAGTTCGGTATTTCAAGAAATTATAAATGAAGGTATATTACTTGAAAATAATGAACTTAAAAACTCAAACTTTCATAAGTCTAAATTAAATGGGATAGATTTTAGAACTTGTAATATAGAAGAAGTTGAAGTTGGAATTAATGAAGTTTCTGGTGCTATTTTTAATATGGAACAGGCATTAGATTTAACAAGACTTATGAAAATTATAATAAAATAATTTACATGCATTATTTGATATAAATCTTATATATAAAAATAATTATATTATAAACTTTGGTAAAATTTTAGAAAATATAAATTATTTAAATAATTACATTATATTATTGTTTTAATAAATTATTTAAAGTGAATTTAGTAAGATTCCTAATTTAAATAAGTAAATATAAAAAATGTAGTAAAGTATTGTTTAATATTTAGAAAAGTTAAACAATAAAATTATTGACATATAAAAAATGATAGATTATCATTACTATAACATAAATAAGTGCTTAGAAAGTAAAGACTTTGAAGGGAAGAGTAAATATAGAATGTAGTCAAAGCGAATTGGTGATAGTGAGAGTCCAATACGAAGTCTATATCGAAGAACATCCTGGAGTTGCTAACCGAAATCTTTTTAGATAGTAGGCTTAGACGGAACCAAACCGTTATCAAGTTGGAATGTAATGAGATTAAAATCTCGCTACATTATGAGGAGAAATCGAATTAATTCGAGTTAATCAGGGTGGTACCGCGGAAACAGTAGCTTTTCGTCCCTATATTTTTAATATAGGGATGGAAAGCTTTTTTTAATTGTATGACGTCATGCTTTATAAAAAATATAATATAAGGAGTGAAATTAAAAATGTGTTTAATGATACCAAAAGAATACAAAAGTAGTTTAGGAATAATACAAACTCAACAAGCAATAAAAGAATTAAAGGATTTTTTCGAAAATAGATTAGGTGAAGAATTAAAACTTACAAGAGTATCATCGCCTTTATTTGTACTACCAGAATCAGGTACAAACGATGACTTAAATGGAATAGAAAAAGCTGTAAGCTTTGAAGTTCCTGATATGGGAAAAAAAGCAGAGATTGTTCAATCGCTAGCTAAATGGAAGAGAATGGCTCTTAAAAAGTATGGATTTGAAACTGGAAAAGGTCTATACACAGATATGAACGCAATAAGAAAAGACGAAGAATTAGATAACATACATTCTATATATGTAGACCAGTGGGATTGGGAAGTTATAATAGATAAAAATGATCGTAATACAAAGACTTTAAAAGAAGTAGTAAATAAAATTTATAAAGTATTTAAAGAAACAGAATCACATGTTAGTGATATATATCCAGAAATAAAGAGAGTTTTACCAGAAGAAATAACTTTTATTACTTCACAAGAATTATTAGATATGTATCCAGAATTAACTCCAAAGGAAAGAGAAAATAAGATAGTAAAAGATAAAGGTGCAGTATTCTTAATGCAAATAGGAAGAGTTCTTTCAACAGGAGATAAGCATGATGGAAGAAGTCCAGATTATGATGATTGGGATTTAAACGGAGATATACTTTTCTATAACCCAGTATTAGATAATGCAATAGAATTATCATCAATGGGAATAAGAGTAGATGAAGAAAGTTTAGATAGACAATTAAGAGTATCAGGTTGTGACGAAAGACGTAAATTAGACTATCATAAAGCTTTATTAAATGGAGAATTACCATACACTATAGGTGGAGGAATAGGTCAATCTAGAATATGTATGTATTTCTTAAACAAAGCACATATAGGTGAAGTTCAGGTAGGAATATGGCCAAAGGATATGATAGAAGAATGTAGTGAAGCTGGAATACATCTACTTTAAGAATTTGTAATATTTATCATATTTATCAAAACATATATATAAGCTATAATATATTTTAAGTAAGACATGTGTAATCAATATTAGCTTATAGTATTTATAGAGGTGATAAATATGAAAAAAGTAATGAAAGTTATAGATTTTCTTTTAGATGGATTAAAAAGAATATTAGTAAGATTTAAAAATGCTAAATTTGGATTACTTTTTATTATAAATATATTTAGCATACCGGATTTTATTACAGATAGAACTGTTAATATAATTAGTAAATTTAAAGTAATATTTTCTCTAGGGACTGCAATTTTATATATGGTATCTGGGATAGACTTTATACCAGAAATGATAACTGGTGTATTTGGATTTATAGATGATATATTAGTAGTGGTTTGGAGTTTAGGTATTGTTAATGAAGAATTAGCAAAATATAAAAAAAGCATAAAAGAAAATATTGACCCGAATATAATTGAAGGTGTAAATTTTCATATAAAAGATGACAAAGAGTAGTGGATAATTTTCCCTACTTTTTGCATTAATATTTCATATTGAAATGTTTGTGAAAAATTAGATAAGTCTGAAAATTCAACGTAAAAAGCGGTTTTTTTAACTGAAATATCTAAAAAAAATTATAAAAACACATTAAAAA
>NZ_HG529228.1 GCF_000499525.1 Faecalimicrobium dakarense
TTAAAAAGCAAATAAACTTAAAATATTAAGGAAAACGTTACTTTTTCTGTAGAAGAGATTATTATAAAGATGGGAAAAGTTAACAAAAATAACTTGAGAGGAGTAATATCATGAAGAAAAAGAAAATAGGATTAGTTCCTAAATTAATCATGGGTATCATAGCCGGTATATTAATCGGTTCTTATGCACCAGAAATATTAGTGCAAATATTAGTAACAGCTAGTACTTTATTCTCAGCATTCCTAAAGTTCGTAATACCATTTATAATCATTGGATTCGTAACTGCAGGTATAGCTGATTTAGCAACAGGGGCAGGAAAATTATTAGGTATAACTACAGGAATAGCTTACGGATCAACAGTAGTTGCTGGTCTTTTAGCTTTAACAGTGGCATCATTCATATTCCCATCTTTCATAGATGCAAGTGTTGCATCACAAATAGGGGATCCAGAAGCTGGAATGTTAGCTCCAATATTTACTATACCATTAGCACCAATGGTTGACGTAACAGCAGCAATAGTATTTGCATTCATGTTAGGTCTTGGAATATCAGCTTTAAGAAACAATGGAAAAGGTGAAACATTATATAGAATGTCTCAAGAATTCCAAGAAATAGTAACAAAGACATTATCAACAATAATAATACCATTATTACCATTATATATAGCAGGAACATTTGCTAATATAACTTATGCAGGACAAGTTTGGGCTATATTAGGAGTATTCTGGAAGGTTTACTTAGTAGTAATACCTCTACACTTAATATACCTAGTTTTACAATTCTCAGCAGCAGGTGCTGTATCAGGGAAGAATCCTTTCAAAATGTTAAAGAACCAAATACCAGGTTACTTAACAGCTGTAGGAACTCAATCTTCAGCAGCTACTATACCAGTAAATGTAGAATGTGCTGAGAAAAATGGAGTTAGCAAAGAGATAAGAGAGTTCTGCGTACCTTTATGTGCAACAATTCACTTATCAGGAAGTATAATATCAGTTACATCATTTGCTGTTGCAGTATTAATGATGAATGGTATGGACCATAGTTTATCAACTATGTTACCTTTCATATTAATGTTAGGAATAGCAATGGTTGCAGCACCAGGAGCACCAGGTGGAGCAATAATGAGTGCACTTCCATTCTTACCAATGATAGGTATACCATCAGATGGTGGACTTGCAAGTTTAATGATAGCACTATACTTAACTCAAGATAGTTTCGGAACAGCTGCAAACGTATCAGGAGATAATGCAATAGCTGTAGTAGTAGATCATATAAACACAAAATCAGTTAAGAAAACTGCTTAATTTAAATTAGGCTAAATATAGTAAATGGGTATCTAATTAATAATTAATTAGATACCCATTTTATGTTTTATAAAACTAAATATAAAAATAAACTACCTCTTATTTGAGATAGTTTATTTTATAGATAACTATATTTTAAATTCTTTATTTAAACAGTCTATAAGTAATCTATTTTGGTCAGGTTTTAAAATACAAACTCTAAAGAAAAACTCATCTAATCCATCAAAAGATGAACAATCTCTAATAATAATTTTTTGAGGAATTAATTTTTCTCGAAGTTCCTTAGCTGTTAATGCTTTTGATTTTATTTTACATAAAATAAAGTTACCTTGAGTTTTATAAACTTCTAGTTGGCTTATAGAACTAAGTTTATCTATTAAATAATTTCTTTCATCAGTCATTAAATTAATTGTATTAGATATAAATTCATTATCAGTAAACATGATTTCACCCATCATAGATGCAAATATATTTATATTCCATAGGTCTAAGTTAGAATTTATACCTTCTTTAACCTTCTCATTAGATATAAGACCATATCCCAGTCTAATTCCAGGAGTTGAGAAAAACTTTGAAGTTCCTCTTATAACAAATATATTATTGCATGTATCTACTAATGATGTAGAAGAATATGTATCTGTATTCGTAAACTCTATATAAGTTTCATCTATCATAACAAAGCTATTAATAGATTTTGAAATCGTTTTTATTTCATCTGTAGAAAAAGTAAAGCCAGTAGGGTTATTAGGGTTACATATAACCACTAAATCGTAGCTATCTTTATTAATAGTTTCTATGAGATTATTTATATCTATTTTAAAATCATTTTCTGATTTTGAAAAATACTTTGTTATATCACAATTAATCTTTTTTAGTTCCTTTTCATACTCAGAATAAACAGGTACAATTAATAAAGATTTTTTAGGGTTTATAGTTTTTATAAAAGCAGATATTAATTCTGTTGCGCCACTACCAAGGACAATATTGTCTTTTAAACATTTACAATAACTTGATATAGACGATTTTAAGCTTAAATAGCTTGGATCTGGATACATAGATACCATATCAATATTTTTTATAACATAATCCTTAGCAGCCTTTGATGAACCAAATGGATTTATATTAGAGCTAAAGTCCATAAATTCATCTTTTGAAAAGCCGTATTGTTTTGATAAGTCATATAAGTTTGCTCCATGATTTACATTTTGCATAAAAGCACCTCCCAAAGTAATTATATATCTAAATTATAGCTTTCATATACTTCTTCAAAATCACTTGAAGTAAAGACTAATTCATCGAAAGTTTTATAATAAAACTCAACACCCTTACAAGACATAGTATTTAATACATTTCCTAAGTTAGAGTTAGAATGATCTAATAATATAGTATGATAATTGCATAAGTTACTTTCTGAATCAGTTAAAACCTTCCAAAATAAATCTTTGATTTCCTCATTTTTCAGATTAAGAAACATATTAGTAAAGAAATCTCTATCTTTTAAATGAAAATATAATTTGCTAGCTTCTACACAGCCACATTTTAAATCATTTAAATTATACTCTTTAGCTTCTTTTTTACTATATTCATCCAATTTTGAAAGAAGTTCGTTATATATAAAACTCCAATTGTCTATATTTTCATCCATAGTTGCAGTCTTATTTTCAATTGAATGTAAAAGTAATTTCAAATCATTTTGTGTCAAAAACATAAAAAATACACTCCTATTTTTATAAATTCAGTATATATAGTTGTAATATATATAATTATAATATATATCGTAGAAATAAATAAGCATTTAGAAATAAATTTATATATATACGAATTATAACAAGTAAAAATAAAAAAATATTCTAATTATGTGTAAAGTATGATATAATTGTTATGTCATAACATACGGAAAATAGGAGGATTACTATGTTAAAAGTTACAGAAGTAATGATATCTGAAGAACAATTAGCTCAAAAGGTGAGCGAGTTAGCTAAACAAATAGAAAAAGATTTTGAAGGTCAATCTTTATTAGTAGTAGGAATACTTAAAGGTGCAAGTGTATTTGTATCTGATTTAATAAGAAAAATAAACTTAGATGTAAATATAGATTTTATGAGTGTTTCAAGTTATGGTAATTCAACTGAAAGTTCAGGGACTGTAAAAATTTTGAAAGATTTAGACGTTGATATAGAAGGAAAAAACGTATTAATCGTGGAAGATATAATAGATTCTGGTTTAACTTTAAGCAATTTAGTTGCAGCACTTCAAACTAGAAATCCAAAATCATTAAAGATATGCACATTATTAGATAAGCCTCAAAGAAGAACGGCTGATATTCCAGTAGACTACGTAGGATTTGTTATAGAAGATAAATTTATAGTAGGATATGGAATTGACTGGGCTGAAAGGTACAGAAATCTACCATATATAGGGGTAGTAGGAGAGTAGAAACATTAAATTTCTAAAAGTTAATTTTTATATAAGCACTAATCTATTTAGATTAGTGCTTGTTTTATATATATATAAATTTGAGCAACGGATTTAACCGAATGAATATGAGTGTTATATCGTTGGCGATATGAGCAAAGCGAATTTTTTATTGGATAAAGGTGTATATTTATAGTGAAAACTTAGGTATAATTGCATAAGAGAGAATTAAACAGGAGGATAATGCTATGGATATTCAATTAAGTATATTGCAGTTTTTTCAAAGTATAAGAAATCCAATTTTAAATGTAGTGTTTTTAATATTTACAATAAGCACAGAATTGCCGGTACTAGTATTATTTACGGCGGCAATGTATTGGTGTATAAATAAAAAATATGGCCAAAAAATACTATTTGCTTTAGTTGGAAATATAACTTTAAATACTGGGATAAAAGAATTTGTAAAAGCTCCAAGACCAATAGGTGTAAAAGGGATAGATTCTATGCGTACATCAACTGCGACAGGATACTCTTTCCCAAGTGGACATACTCAAAGTGCAACAACATTTTGGGTAAGTATAATGACTATATTCAAAAACTGTTGGGTTTATATATTAGGTACAATAATGATATTAGGTATAGGAATATCTAGATTATATTTAGCAGTACATTGGCCAATAGATGTACTTTGTGGATGGATATTTGGGATAATATTTACTATTTTCCTTGGTAAAGTATTTGATTATGTAGATAATAATAAAGCATATGGAGTGCTTTTTTTTAGTATTAATACCATTTGTAGTAGCAATATTTTTAGTAAACAGTGAAGAATATATAAAAATACTTGGTCTACTTACAGGATTTGTACTTGGATACATAGTAGAGGATAAGTTTATACAATTTGAAACTGGACAGAGTAATAAAAGAATAGATTTCAGTTCAAAATCTAAAAAAACAAGAAAAAATAAAAGTAGAATAATTATAAATTCATATAGATTTATTATAGGTATATTAACGCTAGCTTTAGCTTATGTAGGATTAAAGTACATAATGCCAAGTAGTTATATATTTGATTATATAAGATATACTATAGTTGTATTTTATGCAGTTGCTGGAGTTCCAGCTATATTTAAAATGCTTAATCTAAATTAGAATTAACATATAAATACGTAAATATGAGGTGGAAATTTGAAAAAAGTAGTAGTAATAGGAGCAGGAGCTGCAGGTATGGTTGCAGCATCAGTTGCAGCTGATAGAGGATTAGATGTTACACTTCTTGAAAAAAATCATAGAGTTGGTAGAAAAATACTTATAACAGGAAAAGGTAGATGTAATATAACTAGCGACTGTGATATAGAAGAATTAATAGAAAATGTACCTACAAATGGTAAATTTTTATATAGTGCATTTTATACATTTACAAATGATGATGTAATTCAGATGTTTAATAGCCTAGGAGTTAAAACGAAAACTGAAAGAGGAAAAAGAGTTTTTCCAGAAAGTGATAAAGCACACGATATTGCAAATGCTCTTGAAAAACAAGTAAAAAATAAAAAAGTAAATTTAGTGTTGAATGCAAGTGTAGATAAAGTAATAGCTAAAAATAATAAAATAGAAAAAGTAATACTTAAAGATAAGAGTGAAATAAAATGTGATGCTGTTATAGTTGCAACAGGAGGACTTAGCTATCCACTAACAGGTTCAACTGGAGATGGATATAAATTTGCTAAATCTCTTGGACATACTATAGTAGATACTAAGCCGTCACTAATAGGAATAGAAGTTCAAGAAAAATTTGTATCAGAACTTGAAAAATTATCATTAAGAAATATAGCTATTACAGTTTATAATAGTAAAAATAAAAAAGTATATGATGATTTTGGAGAACTTGAATTTACAAAAGTTGGACTAGATGGTCCAGTAATAAAGTCGGCTAGTTGTAGAATGAAAGATACAACTAAAGAAAACTATAAAATCGTAATAGATTTAAAGCCAGCATTAGATGAAGAAAAATTAGATAAAAGAATTCAAAAGGATTTTCAAAAATATACAAATAAAAAATTCGAGAAAGCATTAGATGATTTACTACCAAAAAAATTAATACCAATAATAATTGATTTAAGTGAAATAGATAAAGATATGGTAGTTCATCAAATATCTAGAGAACAAAGAAAGAATTTGGTTAAACTATTAAAGAACTTTACTTTTACAGTAAAAAGATATAGACCTATAGAAGAAGCTATAATAACTTCAGGTGGAGTTAAGGTAAATGAAATAAACTCAAGTACTATGGAATCTAAATTAGTAGAAGGTTTATACTTTGCAGGTGAAGTTATAGATGTAGATGCATATACAGGAGGATTTAATCTTCAAATTGCATTTTCAACAGGATATTTAGCAGGATACTATTGTTAAAATTCGCTTAGCTCATGTCACTAACGACTGCGTTTGTTGCTTAAATTATAAATTCCTAGTATCAAAAATATTATTGTCAAAAATTACCTGAATGAAAAAATGATAATTTCACATAATACTATCAAGAAACAAAATTAAATGAAAGAAGGTAATCAACATGGCAAGCAATAATAACAACAAAACAGTAGTACCAGGAGCTAAACAAGCTTTAAATCAAATGAAATTAGAAATAGCTAATGAATTAGGTATGTCTAACTATCAACAAGTTGATAAAGGAAACCTTACAGCTAGAGAGAATGGTTATGTAGGTGGATACATGACTAAAAAATTAGTTGAAATGGCTGAACAACAAATGGCAGGAAAACAACAACAATAATTAAAAATTAAATAAAAAAATAGCTCTATGGTTTATAAACTATAGAGCTATTTTTATATAGAAATGGATAAAAAACATTATGTTGGACATAATACAAAATAAATAGATTATAGGGAGGTTTACATATGTCAACAGTAAATTTTGAAGAAGTAAAAACTAAATTTATAAATGCTGATTTAGATGAAAAAATACGTATATATACTACAACAGAAGGATTAACAGTACCTCAATTTAGAGAGTTATTAAAATATTATCCAATACAACACTTATCGAAATTAGAAAAAGCATTAGGATAATAAGTTCTAATAAAAATTATTAAATTGATATAAAATAAAAGGAAGTCAAATTGACTTCCTTTTATTTTATTAGCTTTTAATATCTTTATTAACATAATTATAAATTCTTTCATTTCCTAAATCTATAAATCCAGTACTTATATATTTTATTATATTTTCAACATCTATGGCGCTAAGGTATTCATAGGGAATCGATAAATTATATCCTGTGGAAGATAATAGATTTTTTAATTTGATCTTTTGACTTATAGGGGGCTTTTCTGGTACGGCTTTATGTTTCTTTTTTTTGCTGTTATGTAAATTTTCGTTTTGAATGTTAATTAAAGTTTCTATATAACTAATGTAAGATTCTTTAAAATCTTGCCCATCTAAAGTTTCTTGGTCTAATATACTACTTATATCACCATTAGATAAAATATTATCTGCAAACTTATCTGCGGTTAATTTACCAGTTATAATTCCTTTTTGGTACTTTCTAAGTACTTTCTTTGTGTAGCTATAAACTTTACTACGAGTTTCTAGGTCAAGCTGCTCGATTTGCATAAAAACACTCCTTTTATTTAAACATCAAGATAATTTGATAAACTTTGGTTTAAAAGATTTGATATTTTTATTATTGACAAGTATAAAAAATATTATAATTGTAAAAATTACAAATATATGTAAAAGGAGTGATAAAATATGATAAATGGCATAATAAAGCTATTTTATTCAGAAGTTGTAAAGACTAAAATGAAGGGGATGTCATCTAGTGATTATAAAATAAGAGATGAGTATAAAGAAATCAAAAATATAAGTTTGAAAATAGATAGCATGTTTTTAAAGTGCCTAAAATTTATAATGGGCTCAATAATTCTTATATTAGCATTTAATATAAATATTATATTTGGTATAGGTACATTTTTAGTGGAAGTTGCTTATATTGTTTACAAAAAGATGCTTGAACAACAAGTAAAAATGAGTATAGATACACTAAAAAATAATATAAATAGTATAGAACTACCAAAAGTAAATGTAGTTACAGAAAGAAGTAAATCTCAAATCAATATATTAATAACGCTTTTAGTAATTGGGCTTTTAACTAGTTTTAATTGGTCTGTGGTCATTAGTTTTATAGTTGTTTTTATATTTACTATAAAAGACATATATAGTAATATTAAATAGACCAATAAATTAGGGGGGGAGGCGCTAACATGAGTAATACTAATAATGATTATTCTAAAATGAAAAATATAGTAGAAATTTCAGCCATGGTAACGGAATCCTCAGATTTTTTTGCTATAAAAGATAAAATAATAGAAAAAATGCTTGAAGTTGTTCACCCAACAAAGGCATGTGTTAATTTATTTTATAAAAATAATTATCAACATGCCTATTTAGTGTGTTCTGAAACTTTAGAATATATACCACAGGTTTTTCCTGTTAATAGCCCAAGAGGGGTAAGGATAGACTTTTCTGAATATCCTGCATATGTACAAGAATCGGTTAAAGAAAAGAAAATCATATATATAAAAAATATATTTGAAGATGATAGGGCTATAAATGAAAGAGACTTAGCAAAATCTGAAGGCTATACAGGTCGAATAGTTTTTCCTTTCATAATAAATAAGGCAGTTGTAGGATTTATGACATGCTTTTTAACTGAAGAAGATCATATAACTGAAGCTGATGTGGATTTTATATCATCAGTTGCATCTTTAATAGCACTATCAATAGAAATAACGACTAAAAATAATTCTACATTATTATTAGTTCATAAGTTAAGAGGTGCAATTGCATCTATAAATGAAGCAACAAAAAAGCTTTATCTTAACAATAATATAAATGGATTCTTAGAACATTTAAGTAAACAAGCATGTAATATAACTAATAGTAAAGAAGCTTTAATAGTTATAAATGAAAAAGAATTTAAACATAAAGTATGTAATTACTATAGTACAGAAGGTAAAAATGAAACAAACACATACCCAATAATTGATGAAATATTATCACAAGACTCTATGGGATATTATAAAAATGATATAAAATCTGAAAATGATTCTAAAATCAAAAGCTATATATTTGCTAAATTGAAAAATAAAGACAATATTATAGGATGTATAGTTTGTGCAAACAGCCAAAACTATACTGATGATGATTTAAATATATTAGGTGTACTAGCAAAGCAAATATCAGTAGGTGTTCAACTTTATGAATACAATATAGAAGAAGTTAAGCATAAGGTACTTGCTAATGAGTTAAACTTATTAAATAAGCAGCAAAAACTTATAATGGATAAAAGTAAAATGGATGTTACAGATGAAAAAGAATTAAATTTTTATCACAGTCCAGCGAGAGTAGTAGGAGGAGATTTCTACTATGCAATGAGAGTTGACGAACATAATATATTTTATATAGTAGCAGATGTTATGGGACATGGTATGGTATCAAATTACGTTGTAGCCATGATAAAGGGTGCATTTAAAGTATTATGCAATCAATATAAAAAAGCATCAGATGTAATGACAAATTTAAATAAAATGCTATATGACGAATTTGATAAAATGGGAGTATTTACAACTTGCTTAATAACTTTATTAAATACAAAAGAAAATACAATAACTGTATCAAATGCGGGACATTACAGTCCGATCTTTGTAAAAAATGATGGAACAATAGATAGAGGTATAAAGTGCCAAAAGGGAATACCAATTGGAATAATGGATGATGCACAATATGAAGATAATACTATAAACATAGATAACTATCCAATGGTTTGTATGTATACAGATGGGGTATTAGAAATAAATAATTCATCAAAAGAAGAATACTCTATATTTAGACTTGAAAAGTTTATGGAAAATAATTTTAAATATAGTAAAGATGTTATAGTAGAAAAACTAAAAAAAGAGCTAAAAGAGTTCTCGGATAAAGACCATTATGATGATGATATACTAATAGTAATGTTAAAAGATAAATAGGGGGATATGCCTATGGATAGTGAGATACTTCTAATAAATGCAAGTCCAAGAAAAAATAGTAACTGCTTTTCAATAGCAGATAGAATAAGTAAAGAATTAGAGAAAAACAATATAAGCTATAAAATATTTAATATATATGATATGAATATTGAATATTGTACAGCATGTGGTTTTTGTGATAAAAAAGGATATTGTAAATTTAAAGACGATATGACACCAATGTATCCTATGTTTGACAAAGCAAAAGGAGTTATAGTTATAAGTCCAGTACATTTTGATAGCGTATCAGCGAAATTAAAAACAGTAGTAGATAGAACTCAAGCTATATATGCAAGTAAATATATACTAAATAATTCTATGATAGATAGAAGTAAAAAACGTATAGGAATGTATATAGCAGTAGGTGGAAGTAAGCCTTATGAAAGTCAGTTCTTAGGTGGACAAATAGTAATGGACTTTTTCTTTAAAAGTGTAAACAATCAGTTATTATATAAGCTTTATTTAAATGATACAGATAAATTAGGATATAAAGAAAATAATGAATTTAAAACAAAATTAGATGAAAATATAAGTAAATATATAAAAGACATAAGAGAGCTTGATTAATCAGGCTCTTTTAGATATTAGGAGGAACTATGCTTAGATACTTAACTAGTGGAGAATCACATGGACAAAGTTTAATTTCAATATTAGATGGAGTTCCATCAAACATTGAGTTAAACATAGATGAAATAAACCGTGAGCTAGAAAAAAGACAAGGTGGATATGGCCGCGGTGGTAGAATGAAGATAGAAAAAGATAAAATAAATATATTAGGTGGGGTTAGAGGTAAAAAAACTTTAGGCGGCCCTATATCTATAGAAGTAAAAAATAATGATTATGAAAATTGGATAAAATTTATGAATCCAATGGATGATGTAGATTTTGAAAGTAGAAAAGTAAGTAATGTTAGGCCAGGACATGCAGATTTAACTGGATGTTTAAAGTATGACTTTGATGATGCAAGAAATGTACTTGAAAGATCTAGTGCTAGAGAAACTGCTAGTAAAGTTTCAGTTGGTGCTATATGTAAGCAAATACTTAAAAACTTTGACATAGATTTCACATCTCACGTTGTTCAAATAGGAAGTGCTAAAGATAATAACATATATGATTTTGATTATATAAAAAATAATGTAGATAATAGTGAAGTAAGATGTGTAAATAATAATATAGAATTAAAAATGATAGATGAAATAACTAAAGTTAAATCAGAAGGTGATACTTTAGGTGGAGTTATAGAAATAAGAGTTAAAAACTTAATACCAGGTTTAGGTTCATATACTCAATTTGATAAAAAAATTGATGGAGAACTAGCTATGCATTTAATGAGTATACAAGCGATTAAAGGCGTTGAGATAGGTATTGGATTTGACGTGGCAAATTCATCTGGTTCAAATGTAATGGATGAAATATATTATAATAAAGAAGAAGGTATAAAAAGAAAAACAAATAGGTTAGGTGGAATAGAAGGCGGAATGACAACTGGAGAAGAAGTAGTAATAAGATGCGCTATGAAGCCTATTCCAACATTATATAAACCACTTGATTCAATAGATATAAATTCACTTGAAAGCTATAAGGCAAGTACAGAAAGGTCTGATAATTGTGCAGTTCCTGCATGTAGTGTTGTTTGTGAAAATGTTGTAGCTTTTGTTATTTGTAAATACTTTTTAGATAAAATAGGTGGAGATAACTTAGAAGATTTAAAATCAAATTATAACTCATATATAAAAAGGCTAGGTGATAGAGGATGGAAAAGATAACAAATTCTGTTTGTAGTGTGGCAATAGATAATAGTTATAAGTATTTTAATGAAGTAGTATGTTATTTTAATGAAAAACCTAAGTGTAATATTAATGATATATACGATAACGTATTAATAATAACTGACCAAAACGTATATAATCATCAATTAGACAAATTAATAAATAATATAAATGCTAAGTCAATATATGAATATATAATCCCAGCAGGTGAAGATTCAAAGTCATTATCAATGTATGAAGAGATAATGAGATACTGTGTAAGAATAAACTTATCGAGAAAGTCAGTTATAATAGCTTTAGGTGGAGGAGTAGTTGGAGATTTAGGTGGATATGTTGCATCTACTTACATGAGAGGTATAGATTTAATTCAAGTTCCAACTAGCTTACTTGCACAAGTTGATTCATCAATTGGGGGAAAAACAGGAATAAATTTAGGGAATTTTAAAAATATAATAGGAAGTTTTTATCAACCTAAATTTACATACATAAATGTAGATGCTTTAAAAACCTTAGATGAAGAAGAATTTATAAGTGGAATGGCTGAGGTTATAAAGTATGCAATAATTTATGATTATAAATTTTTAGATTATTTGATAAAAAATAGTAAATCAATACTAAATAGAGAAAGCGAGTACTTATATTATATAATTAAAAAATGCGCAAGTATAAAAGTAGATGTAGTAGGAATTGATGAAAAAGAAGGTGGACTTAGAAAAATATTAAACTTTGGACATACATTCGGTCATGGAGTAGAGAAGCTTTGTAAAATTAGTCATGGATATGCAGTAAGTATAGGCATGAATATGGCTTTTAAATTATCATTAAAAGAAAATATTATATCAAATGATTATTATAATTTATTTATAAAAGCATGCAATGAGTATAACTTACCTTTAATTTTTGAAATAGAAGAAAATAGTGATTTACAAAATAATATAGAAAAAGAAATATTAAATATAATGAAAAGTGATAAAAAAAATAGCTTTGGTAAAATAAATTTAGTTTTACCAACAGATTTAGGAAAAGTAGAAATAATAGATAGCATAGAAGAAGATAAAATACTTGAAATAATAAAGGAGTGCCATAATGCTTAAAGGAAGTTTTGAACTTATAGGGGATAAGTCTATATCTCATAGAGCTATAATGTTTTCTTCAATATCAAAAGGACACAATAGAATAAGTAACTTTTTAATGGGACAAGATTGCTTAAGCACAATAGATTGTTTTAGAAAAATGGGAGTAGATATAAACTTTGAAGGAAAAGATGTAATAGTAAAAGGAAACGGGCTTTATGGACTTAAAAAGCCAACGGATATACTAGATGTAGGAAATTCAGGAACTACAATAAGACTTATAATGGGTATACTTGCAGGTAATGAATTTGACGCAACTTTAATAGGTGATGAATCTATAGGAAAAAGACCTATGAAAAGAGTAACAGACCCACTTAAAATTATGGGATGTAAAATAGAAGGAAAAGACGATGGAAATTTAACTCCTATAAAAATATATGGTGGAAATTTAAATGCTATAGACTATAAAATGCCAGTTGCATCAGCGCAAGTAAAATCAGCTATAATACTTGCAAGTCTTTATGCAAATGGACAAAGTACTATACATGAAAAAGCAAGAAGTAGAAACCATAGTGAAATAATGCTTAAATCATTTGGTGCAAATATAGATGTAGATGACTTAAAAATAAATATTAATCCGGTTGATGAACTTTATAGCCAAGATATAAATGTCCCAGGAGATATATCATCAGCTGCATTTATAATAGTTGGAGCATTAATAAGCAAGGGTTCAGAGGTATTAATAAAAAAATGTTGGACTAAATGAAACTAGAACAGGGATAATCGATGTAGTAAAAGCTATGAATGGTAATATAGAAATATTAAGCAAAAGATTAGTAGGTGGAGAAGTTGTTGGAGACTTATTAGTAAAATATAGTGATGAACTACAGTCAACTACAATAGATAAAAATATAATACCAAGATTAATAGATGAAATCCCAGTAATAGCAGTACTTGCAAGTCAAGCTGAGGGAAGTACAATAATAAAAGATGCAAAAGAATTAAAAGTAAAAGAAAGTAATAGAATAAAGGCAACAGTAGATAACTTAAAGAAAATGGGTTGCGATATAGAAGAATTAGAAGATGGTATGATTATAAAAGGAAAGTGCTCTTTAAAAGGAGCAGAAATAGAAACATTTAAGGACCATAGAATAGCCATGGCATTTTCTATTGCAAATTTAATATCTGATGGAGAAGTTAAATTAGATAATAAAGAATGTATGGATATATCATTTCCTGGATATTTTAATCTATTAAAAAATTTATGTAAGTAAAAATAAATAATATAAAGAATAAAATTAAATATTAATTAACAAAATAGTATAAAAGGATTTCCTTTAATACAATAGAAATATTTTATAAAGAAATGATTTTTAATATATAAAAGTGTAGAAAATAATTTGATTTAGTGAGAACTTTTATGTATAATTGTATAGTGTATACAATAATTAAGAAATTAACAAATAAACAGGAGGAATTTATTATGAAATTACCAATAGCATTATCAAATAGACATGTTCATTTATCTCAAGCAGATGTAGAAACTTTATTTGGAGCAGGTCATCAATTAACTCACTTTAAGCCATTATCTCAACCAGGTCAATTTGCATGTGACGAAAAAATTGATTTAGTAGGGCCAAAAGGAACTTTAAAAGGTGTTAGAGTTTTAGGACCAGCTAGACCTAATACACAAGTTGAAATATCATTAGCAGATGGATTTGCTTTAGGAGTAAAAGCTCCAATAAAAGAATCTGGAGATATAGCAGGAACTCCTGGAGTTAAATTAGTAGGACCAGCTGGAGAAGTTGAATTAACAGAAGGTGTTATAGTAGCATCTAGACATATACATATGAGTGATGAAGATGCTAAAGCTTTCGGTGTAGCTGACAAGCAAATAGTAAAAGTAAGAACTTTCGGACCAAGAGCTGTAGTATTCGAAAACGTATTAGTAAGAGCTAATCCTAACTTTGCATTAGAAATGCACGTAGACGTTGAAGAAGGAAACGCTGCTGGTGTTAGAAATGGTGAAGAAGTAGAATTAATAGCTGAATAATTATAAATAAAAGGTATGTGATTTTCACATACCTTTTTTATTTTGATTCTATTAAAGTCTCTCCATATTCAATTCCGTAGTTATACATTTGTTCAAGTAATGGAATCATTTTTTCTCCAGTTTCAGTTAAACTATATTCAACTTTAGGTGGAACAACAGGATATACTTCTCTATGAACTAAACCATCTTCTTCAAGACTTCTTAATTGATTTGTCAGCATCCTTTGAGTTACATCAGGTAATTTTCTCTTAATTTCACTGAATCTAAGACGCCCGTTACTTAAATACCATAATATTAATAATTTCCATTTACCAGAAACTAGCTTATGAAACAAAATCATCGGACATGTATCATATTTAGCACAGCGATTAATCATATGACATTTATGATGATAAGTTGAAACTTTATCCATGAATATGCACCCCACTTAAAAATATATATAATATATAAAATATGTAAATGTTTTATCACATTATAACATAAAAAATAATTACAGTATACTTTTGTATACTATATATACAAAATGTTTCTATATATAAAAAAAGTACCTACTTGTAATAGTAAAATTTGAGGACTATTATAAAAGTATAAATACCAACAAAATATAAAACTTAATTAATTTATGAATGTTAAAGATTCTCAAGGAAAAAATAAGTTTATATACTTTTGGTAATATGATAACATATTATGGAATAATATAAACTTTAATGTAGAAAAAAGGAGAACATAACAATGAATAATAAAATAGCAAATATGATAGACCATACAGTATTAAAGGCTGTAGCAACAACTGAAGAAATTAAGAAGATATGTAAAGAAGCAAGAGAATACAACTTCTTCTCAGTATGTGTAAACCCAACTCAAATAGCACTTGCTAAAAAAGAATTACAAGGAAGTGACGTAAAAGTTTGTACAGTAATAGGATTCCCTTTAGGAGCGAATACTTCAGCTGTTAAAGCTTTTGAAACTAAAGATGCAATAGCTAATGGTGCAGATGAAGTGGATATGGTTATAAACATAGGAGCTTTAAAAGATAAAAACTACGATTTAGTTTATGAAGATATAAAAGCAGTTGTAGATGCAGCTGATAAAAAAGCTTTAGTAAAAGTAATAATAGAAACTTGTTACTTAACTGATGAAGAAAAAGTAAAAGCATGTGAATTATCTGTAAAAGCAGGAACTGATTATGTAAAAACTTCAACAGGATTTGGAACAGGTGGATCAACTCCAGCTGACATAAAGCTTATGAGAGAAACAGTAGGTAAAGACATAGGTGTTAAAGCTTCTGGTGGAGTTAGGTGTGAAAAAGATGCAATAGCTGTAATAGAAGCTGGAGCAAGTAGAATAGGAGCAAGTGCATCTATAGCTATAGTAAGTGGAGATAGTGCATCTGGAAGTGACTATTAAAAAATTTGATGAAAAATGTAAAATAACATAATTAATTTGGTTTAGCTTAAGATTTTGTGGGTATATATGATAACATAACAGGAACAATGTTAAAATATAAGATTTA
>NZ_HG529229.1 GCF_000499525.1 Faecalimicrobium dakarense
TTTATGTATTGGGGGATGAATGTATTTTAATGTACATTGTATCTAAAGTGCAGAAGTATTTATAATTATCACTTAATTTATTTAAGTACAATTGGAGTAATATAAGGAGGATACATAATTATGGCTAAATTTATGAAAACAGTTGATGGAAATACAGCTGCCGCTCACGTATCTTATGCGTTTACAGACGTGGCTGCTATATATCCAATAACTCCATCTTCAACTATGGCTGAAGTAGTTGACGAATGGGCAGCACAAGGAAGAAAAAATATATTTGGACAACAAGTTAAGGTAGTTGAAATGCAATCAGAGGCTGGAGCTGCTGGAGCATTCCACGGTTCTTTACAAGCTGGTGCTTTAACTACTACATTTACAGCATCACAAGGTTTATTATTAATGCTACCAAATATGTATAAAGTTGCAGGGGAATTACTTCCTGGAGTATTCCACGTAAGTGCTAGAGCTCTTGCATCTCAAGCATTATCTATATTCGGTGATCACCAAGACGTTATGAGTGCTAGATCAACTGGATGTGTATTATTAGCTTCTGGATCAGTTCAAGAAGTTGCTGATATAGCGCCTGTTGCTCACTTAGCAGCTATAGAAGGTAAATTACCATTCATACATTTCTTCGATGGATTTAGAACATCACACGAAATTCAAAAAGTTGAATTATTAGAAAATGAAGATTATGCAAAATTATTAAATATGGAAGCTGTTGAAGCATTTAGAAATAAAGCTTTATCTCCAAACCACCCAGTTACTCGTGGTACTGCACAAAATGATGATATATACTTCCAAACAAGAGAAGCTTCAAATAAATACTACAATGATATCGTAGGAATCGTTGAAAAATACATGAACCAAATGAGTGAATTAACTGGTAGAAAACATGGATTATTTGATTACTATGGAGCAGAAGATGCTAAGTATGTATTAGTAGCTATGGGTTCTGTAACAGAAGCTATAGAAGAAACAATAGATTACTTAAATGCTAAAGGTGAAAAAATAGGTTTAGTTAAAGTTCACTTATACAGACCGTTCTCAACTAAGCATTTATTAGATGCTATACCAGCATCAGCTGAAAGAATCTGTGTACTTGATAGAACTAAAGAACCAGGTTCAATTGGTGAGCCATTATACTTAGATGTACGTTCTGCATATTTCGAAGTAGAAAATGCACCAAAGATAATAGGTGGAAGATACGGATTAGGATCAAAAGATGTTACTCCAACAGATATAAAAACTGTAATAGAAAACTTAAAAGCAGATGCTCCTAAGAATCACTTTACAGTAGGTATAGTTGATGATGTAACTAATACATCATTAGAACAAGCTGAACCTATAAAAATAGCTTCAGAAGGAACTGTAAGATGTAAGTTCTGGGGATTAGGATCAGATGGTACAGTTGGAGCTAATAAGCAAGCTATAAAAATAATCGGGGACCACACAGATAAGTATGCACAAGCTTACTTTGCATATGACTCTAAAAAATCTGGTGGTATAACTATGTCTCACTTAAGATTTGGTAATGATCCAATAAGAGCGACATACTTAATAGATGAAGCTGACTATATAGCATGTCATAATCAATCATATGTTAACCAATATGATTTATTAAAAGGACTTAAAAAAGGTGGTACATTCGTACTTAATACTATATGGGGAGCTCAAGAACTAGAAGAACATTTACCAGCAAAAATGAAGAAATTTATAGCTGAAAATGAAATAAACTTCTATACTGTAAATGCTGTTAAAATAGCACAAGAAATAGGTCTTGGAAATAGAATAAACATGATAATGCAATCAGCATTCTTCAAGTTAGCTAACATAATACCTCAAGAGCAAGCTGTAGAATACTTAAAAGATTCTATAAACAAAGCTTACGGTAAAAAAGGTGAAAAAATAGTTAACATGAACTATAAAGCTGTTGAACAAGGAGCTGACTCTATAGTTAAAGTAGAAGTACCAGCATCTTGGGCACAAGCAACAGATGAAAAGAAAGATGAAGTAGTTGAACCTGACTTCATTAAGAATATATTAAGACCAATGAATGCACAAGAAGGTAACAATTTACCAGTAAGTGCTTTCAATGGAATGGAAGATGGTACATTCCCAAGCGGAACTGCAGCTTATGAAAAACGTGGAGTTGCTGTAAACGTACCAGAATGGATAGTAGATAACTGTATCCAATGTAACCAATGTGCTTATGTATGTCCACATGCATGTATAAGACCAGTATTAGTTAATGAAGAAGAGTTAGCTAATGCACCAGAAAACTTCAATACTAAGAAGGCTATGGGTAAAGGATTAGAAGGATTACAATACAGAATACAAGTAAGTCCAATGGACTGTACAGGATGCGGAAACTGTGCTGACATTTGTCCAGCTAAAGGTAAAGCTTTAGTTATGGAACCACTTGGAAGCCAAGAAGTTGAAGTTGAAAACTGGGCATTTGGTGTAGACCCAACTAAGGTAGCTCCAAAAGGAGACGTAATGAATGTAAATACTGTTAAAGGAAGTCAGTTCAGACAACCATTAATGGAATTCTCAGGAGCTTGTGCTGGATGTGGAGAAACTCCATATATCAAGTTAGTTACTCAATTATTCGGAGATAGAATGATGATAGCAAATGCTACTGGATGCTCATCAATCTGGGGAGGGTCAGCTCCAGCAACTCCATATACAGTTAACCATGAAGGTAAAGGTCCATCTTGGGCAAACTCATTATTCGAAGACAATGCTGAATTCGGATATGGTATGAAAATAGCTGTTGAACAAATAAGAAATAAAATAGCTGACGTTATGGAAGAGCTATTAACTATGGATATATGTGAAGAGTCTAAAGCAGCATTTACTAGCTGGTTAGAAAACAAAGAAGATTCACAAGGATCTTCAGTTGCTAGCAAGAAAGTAGAAGCATTATTAGCAGATGCTCATCATATACAAAATGAAGAAGTTAGAAACTTAGTTGCTGAAATAGAAAGTAGAAAAGATTACCTAGTTAAGAGATCTCAATGGATACTTGGAGGAGACGGATGGGCTTATGACATCGGATACGGTGGATTAGATCACGTTCTTGCAAGTGGTGAAAATGTAAATGTATTAGTATTTGATACAGAAATCTACTCAAATACAGGAGGTCAAGCTTCTAAATCAACTCCAGTTGCTGCAATGGCTAAGTTCGCTGCTGCTGGTAAGAGATCTAAGAAGAAAGACTTAGGTATGATGGCTATGAGTTACGGAAACGTATATGTAGCACAAGTAGGTATGGGTGCAGATAAGAACCAATTAATGAAGGCTGTAATAGAAGCTGAGGCTTATGATGGACCATCATTAATAATAGCTTATTCTCCATGTATATCTCATGGATTAAAAGAAGGTATGGGAAGAGCTCAAGCAAACATAGAGCAAGCTGTTAAAGCTGGATACTGGCATTTATACAGATACAACCCAACATTAAAAGTACAAGGGAAAAATCCTTTCACTTTAGATTCTAAAGAACCAACTGAAAGCTTCAAAGACTTCTTAATGGGGCAAGTAAGATACTCTGCAATAGCTAAACAATTCCCAGATATAGCTGACGAATTATTCACAGCTGCTGAAGATAATTCTAAAGAAAGATACAATAACTATAAGAGATTAGCTGAAAATTTCTAATAAATAATAGTTTAATATAGAGGATGGGCTTTTAAGCCCATTCTTTTTTTGTATCAGGAAATTATATTTGAGCAACAGATATGTTTTTTAGGTTGTTGGTAACATGAGCAAAGCGAATTTTTTATTTTACAAAATAGAAAATAGGTAGTATGATACTTATTAATTGGAGGTTTGACATGAAGAAAAAAATAATCATAAGTATATTAATAATAGTATCAATAATAGAAGTAGCTTTATTTTTAAAAAATAAAGAAAATAATGATAAAAAATTAAATAATACAGATAAATTTACGCAAAAAATAGAGCCATTATCTAAGAAACACGCTATAAATATATTAAAATCTGAATATGGAGATTATATATCAGTAAGTGAAGATGATATAAAAATAAAAGGTGATGAATATATTATAGATGTTTCTGTTTACATAGAAGATGATGAGCCGCATGAAGATTTAGGAGATCATGAACATGAGCAAAGCTTAGGAGTTCATAAAATTAACATGTACACAGGAGCATTAACAATGCCAGATGAAAGTAAGGAAAGTAAATAAAATAAGTATGTATCAAATGGTGGTAATTCTTAGAATTAATGTATACTAAAACTAAATATGATATAATAAATACTATATAAGTAGTTTGGAGGTATATAGTTGAAAACTTTAGAAAATGAAATAAAGTACTTACAATTGTTATCAAAGCAGTATCCTAGCATATCAAAAGCTAGTACTGAAATTATAAATTTAGAAGCAATATTAAATCTACCAAAAGGAACAGAACATTTTTTAACAGACATACATGGAGAATATGAGCCATTTGTACATGTTCTAAAAAATGGTTCGGGTGTTGTAAAAAGAAAGATAGAAGAGTTATTTTCAAATACTATGAGAGAAAGTGAAAAAAAGGCTTTAGCAACTCTTGTATATTATCCAGAACAAAAACTAGAATTAATAATAAAAGAAGAAGAAAATATAGATGATTTTTATAGAATAAATATATACAGGCTTATAGAATTATGCAGATATGCATCTAGTAAATATACAAGATCAAAGGTTAGAAAGCTTTTACCTAATGATTTTAAATATATAATAGAAGAATTGCTACATGAAAATATTGATAGCAAGCATAAGCAAGAATATTATAAGAGCATAGTAGAGACAATTATAGAAATAGATAGAGCTAAGGAATTTATAATAGCAATATCAAAGGTAATACAAAAGCTAGTAGTAGATAGATTGCACATTATAGGAGATATATATGATAGAGGGCCAAGACCGGATATAGTTATGGATACTCTAATGGATTACCACAGTGTTGATATACAATGGGGAAATCATGATATATTATGGATGGGAGCAGCTGCTGGTCAAAAAACTTGTATAGCAAATGCTCTTAGAATATCTGCAAGATATGCAAACTTAGATATTGTAGAAGATATTTATGGAATAAACCTATTACCACTAGCTACATTTGCTATGGATGTTTACAAAGATGATCCTTGCAATAACTTTATGCCTAAAATAAGTGATGAAGATGTATCAAGTACAGAAAAGTCATTAATAGCAAAAATGCATAAGGCAATAAGTATAATTCAATTTAAGCTTGAAGGACAAGTTATAAATAAAAGGCCAGAGTTTGACATGAAACATAGGTTACTTCTTAATAATATAAACTACGATGAAGGAACAATATCATTAAAAGGTAAGATTTATAAATTAAAAGACTCATATTTACCGACAATAGATAAAAACAATCCATATAATCTTACTGAAAAAGAAAGTGTAGTTATTGAAAAATTAGTATCATCATTTAAAAATAGCGAAAAACTTCAAAAGCATGTTTCTTTCTTATTTTCAAAAGGAAGTATATACTTAATTGCTAACTCAAACTTATTATTCCATGGATGTATTCCTTTAAATAAAGATGAAAGCTTTATGAGTATGACTCTACAAGGCAAAGAGTATAGTGGTAAGGTATTAATGGATAGAATGGAAGCTTTAGCAAGAGAGGGATATTTCTTTAAAGAAAAAACAGAACAAAAACAATATGGCATGGATATAATGTGGTATTTATGGACTGGTAAATGCTCATCTCTATTTGGAAAAGATGATATGACAACCTTTGAAAGATACTTTATTAATGAAAAAGAAGCTCATAAGGAAAATAAAAATCCATATTTTAAATTAAGAGAAGATGAGAATATGTGTAGAAAAATATTTAAAGAGTTTAATTTAGATTTTGAAGAATCGCATATTATTAATGGTCATGTTCCTGTAGAAAGTAAAAATGGGGAAAGTCCTATAAAAGCTAATGGAAAAATTCTTGTTATAGATGGAGGATTTTCAAGAGCATATCAAAAGAAAACAGGTATAGCGGGTTACACACTAATATATAACTCTCAAACTTTACAATTAGTATCTCATGAACCATTTACATGTGCAGAGGAAGCTATAGTAAATGAAAGTGATATATTATCAACAACAATAGTTGTAGAACATAAAGTAAATAGAAAAACAGTAAGAGATACAGATGCTGGTAAAAAATTAGAAGAAGAAGTAAAAGATTTAAAATTACTTTTAATGGCGTATAAAAAGGGTTTAATAAAGGAAATACAGTAAATAGAAGTCGCAAGACTTCTATTTTTTTTATAAAAATCATAATAGTAGTATGAAGTGGTAAAACTAAGGTAAAAATTAATAATAACTTAAAGTGGAGGTAAATTATGAATTTATTAAAAGATAGTAAAACTAAAAATAATTTAATGAGAGCTTTCGCAGGAGAAAGTCAAGCTAGAAACAGATATACATTTGGAGCAAGTCAAGCTAAGAGTCAAAACCTAGCATTAATACAACAGGCATTTATATATACTGCAGATCAAGAAAAAGAGCATGCTAAAGTATTTTATAATCATTTAAAAGAACTTTCAGGTCAAACAATATTTATAGATGGTGGTTATCCAATAGATATATACGATAATATTGCTCAAACTCTAAGAGCAGCCCAACATAATGAATATGAAGAATGGGGAGATGTATATAAAGAGTTTGGTAAGGTTGCAATGGAAGAAGGATTTACAAATGTAGCAAATACTTTTAACAAAATAGCAGAAATAGAAAAGATGCATGGGGATAGATTTGGAGAGTTTGCTGACAAATTAGAATCAAACACTCTTTTTAAAAGTGATAAAGAAGAACAATGGATATGCTTAAACTGTGGTCATGTACATACAGGTAAAGATGCACCTGGAATATGTCCAGTATGCTCTCATCCTCAGGGATACTTTATATTATACTCAAATTCTCCATTTGCAAGATAGTATTAATCTACAGTGTGAAAAAGTTTTCAAAAGTATTGACATAGGTTTATTAATATTATAAAATTAAATTTGTAGAAATATTGAATAAATTTAATTAAAATAAATCAACAAAATTGGATTGTTACTGATTGAGCAGGCAATACCTAAGTTAGGACACGAAATTTTTGTGTTTTGATTTAGGTATTTTATTTTTAAAAGATTAAAGTTAAGGGTATAAATAAAAAGAATTCTATTAAAAGAGGTGAGTAAATATCTATGATTATTGAAAAAATTTATAACAACAATGTAGTATTGGTTATAGATAAGGAAAGTAAAAAAGAACTAGTGCTCACTGGATGTGGAATAGGATTTCAAAAAAAGATAGGCCAAGAAATTGATAAAAATAAAATTGAAAAAAAATTTATTACAGAAGATGATACCTTTAAAAAGAAAATAATAAAATTAGCAAGTGAAGTAGATGAAAAAGTATTTAATGCAAGCTCTAATATAATAGAATATGCAGAGAGTTTTTTAAATACTGAACTGGATGAATATATATATGCATCTTTAACAGACCATATATCATTTGCTCTTAAAAGATTTGAAGAAAACATAGAAATAAAAAATGATTTGTTATATGAAATAAGAAGAATTCATAAAAAAGAGTTTGAAGTTGGAAAATGGGCAATAGATTATATTAATAATGAGCTTAATGTTAAATTTCCAATAGATGAAGCTGGATTTATAGCAATGCATATAGTTAATGCAAATTATAAAGAAAGTACAAGTGAATCTTTTTTAATGACTAAAATAGTTAAAGATATACTTAATATAATAAGATATTATTATTCAGTTGAATTTGAAGAAGATGATTATAATTATGATAGATTAATAACTCATTTAAAGTTTTTTGCTAAAAGATTAATTAAAAAAGAAATATTAGATAATAAGAATAATGAACTTATAGATTTAATAAAATTAAAATATGAAAGTGCATATAATTGTGCATGTAGAATAAAAAAATTTATAGAACAAAATCATGAATACATTGTAAGTGAAGATGAAATACTTTACCTTACATTGCATATAAATAGAGTTATATCATCAATAAAAGATAATCAAAATTAAATACTTAAACTAATAAAGTAAACAATAAAAGATTGTTACTGGTTAAGCAGGCAAGACTTAAGTTTATAAATTTGTATTGATAGTTTAGGAATAGTGTTATTAATTAAGGAGAATATTACTTAGTGATATTATCTTTAATTAATAGCGTAAATTCCAGCTATTTATACTTGTTATAAATTTAAGTCTTTTTATATTTAAAAAACAATTATAGGAGGATAACTATGAAAAAATTATTTGGTGTTTTACAAAAAGTAGGAAAAGCATTAATGTTACCAGTTGCACTACTTCCAGCAGCAGGTATACTTCTAGGCGTGAGTAATGCACTAGCAAACCCTGAATTAATACAAATGATGCCTTTTCTAGACAATACAACTTTCCAACTTATTATTAAAATAATGGAAAAATCAGGTGGAATAGTATTTGATAATTTACCTTTACTATTTGCAGTAGGTACTGCAGTCGGTTTAACTGAAGGTGAAGGTGTTGCAGGATTAGCTGCAATAGTTGGTTTATTAATAATGAATACATCTATGGGAATTATGGCTGGAGTAACTCCAGAATTAGCTGGTGCTGTTCCAGGTTTAAAAGGAAACCCGATGTATACAATGGCTCTTGGAGTTCCAACTCTTCAAACAGGAGTATTTGGCGGTATTATAATAGGTATAGTAGCTGCAGGACTTTATAAGAAGTTCTACAAAATTGATTTACCTCAATATTTAGGATTCTTTGCAGGTAAGAGATTCGTTCCAATAGTAACAGCAGCAAGTGCTATATTAATAGGTATACTATTATCATTTATATGGCCTCCAATACAAAATGGATTACTTTCATTCTCTAAAACAGTAATAGAGGCAAATATAACAATAGCAGCATTTTTATTTGGTGTAGTTGAAAGAGCATTAATACCATTTGGTCTACATCACGTATTCTATAATCCATTCTGGTATCAGTTTGGTGAATATACAAATAATGCAGGTCAACTAGTAATGGGTGACCAAAGTATATTCATGGCTCAACTTAAAGATGGTGTAGCATTTACAGCAGGTACTTTTATGACTGGTAAATTCCCATTCATGATGTTTGGTCTTCCAGCAGCAGCACTTGCTATGGTTCATACTGCTAAACCTGAAAAAAGAAAGTTTGTTGCAGGTATAATGGCATCAGCAGCACTTACTTCATTCTTAACAGGTATAACTGAACCGATAGAATTCGCATTCTTATTCGTAGCTCCAGCATTATTTGCAGTTCACTGTTTATTTGCAGGACTATCATTTATGTTAATGCAATTATTAAATGTTAAGATAGGTATGACATTCTCAGGAGGTCTTTTAGACTTCTTACTATTCGGAGTTTTACCAAATAGAACTCCATGGTATTTAGCAATATTAGTAGGATTAGGATTTGCAGTAGTTTACTACTTTGGATTTAGATTTATAATAACTAAGTTTAACTTAAAGACTCCAGGAAGAGAAGATGATATAGAAGAATCAGAAGGTGCTGTTTTAAATAATAGTGAATTAGCAGCAGGAATATTAGAAGCTTTAGGAAATAAAGAAAATATAAAAAGCTTAGATGCTTGTATAACTAGACTTAGAGTAGCAGTTGATGATATAGAAAAAGTTGACCAAGATAAATTAAAATCACTAGGTGCAGCAGGTGTTATGGTAATAGGTAATAACATTCAAGCTATATACGGACCTAAATCAGATACATTAAAATCAGAAATAAACGAGATAGTATCAGGAAAAGTTAAAGTAAATAAAAAAGTAGAAGAACCAGTAATAGAAGTTAAAGAAGCTAAAGAAGAAAAAATAGACTCTAATGAAGAAATATTATCATTAACTAACGGTGATATATTAGATATATCAAAAGTTCCTGATGAAGT
This sequence comes from Faecalimicrobium dakarense, assembly GCF_000499525.1. Lineage (GTDB taxonomy): Bacteria > Bacillota > Clostridia > Peptostreptococcales > Peptostreptococcaceae > Faecalimicrobium > Faecalimicrobium dakarense. The sequence goes on from NZ_HG529229.1 coordinate 9,966, forward strand.
ATTTTCAACAAAATTAATGGGTGATGGATTTGCTATAGATTCATCTGATGGAAATATATATTCACCAGTAGATGGTAGTGTAGAAGTAATATTCCCTACAAAGCATGCTGTGATAATAAAATCAAAAGGCGGCAGAGAAGTACTTATACATTTAGGAATAGAAACTGTTAAGTTAGAAGGTAGGGGCTTTGAAATGTTTGTTGAAGTTGGGCAACAGGTTAAAGCTGGAGATAAATTAGTTAAAATGGATTTAGATTATATTCGTGAAAATGCAACATCAACAATAAGTCCGGTAATATTTACCAATTTAGAAGAGGGCGAAAAAGTTAAAGTAAAAACAGGTAAAACATTCGCTAAAGAAAGCAATAGAGTGAATATAATTAAGTAAAAAAAGAAAATTGACAAATATTTAGAAAACCTAGCGAATATGCTAGGTTTTTTGACATTGAAGGTGAAATGGAGTATAATTAACGAGTAAATTTAATCGTAGAATGATGATTTAAAATGAGGTGGAAAACGTGGATAATATAGTAATACAACCCGTATTAGTAGGTGGAGATATAAACTGCTATAGCGTGGCAAGAGCATATCATGAAGCATATGGAGTAAAGTCTATAGCATTTGGTAGATATGCATTAGGAGCAACTAAGGATAGTAATATAATAGATTTTAGAATAGACCCAAGAATAACGGAAGAAAAAGAATTTATACAAGTTTTATTAAAGACTGCAGATGAATTAGCAGCACCTAATAAGAAGTTAATAATAATGGGATGTACGGATGAATACGCAGAATTAATAATAGACCATAGAGATATACTAAAAGAAAAATACATAGTTCCTTACATTGATAGTGAGCTAAAGAACAAATTAATAGAAAAAGAATTATTCTATCAAATGTGTGAAGAAAAAGGATTAGATTATCCTAAGACTTTTATATACTCAAAAGGCGATAAGATAGAAGACTTTGGATTTAACTATCCAGTTATAATAAAGCCTTCTGATAGTGTATTATATTGGCAGTTCCCATTTGAAGGTATGAAAAAAGCATACGTTGCAAACAATGAAAAAGAATTTATAGAAATTACTTCTGCAATATATAGTGGTAAATATGATAAGAACCTAATAATACAAGACTTTATACCAGGTGATGACTCACATATGAGAGTTTTAACTTGCTACTCAGACCAACATGGTAAAGTTAAAATGATGTGTTTAGGACATGTATTATTAGAAGAACATACTCCAAAAGGTATAGGAAATCATGCTGCTATAATTACAGAGTATGATGAAGCTTTAATGGAAAAATTTAAAGCATTCTTAGAGGATATAAACTATACAGGTTTCTCAAACTTTGATATAAAGTTTGATACAAGAGACAACACATACAAGGTGTTTGAAATAAACTTGAGACAAGGTAGAAGTAACTACTATGTTACAAGTTCAGGGAACAATATAGCTAAGTATGTAGTAGAAGATAGAGTATATAATAAAGAGCTAGATTTAAAAATTCAAAAAGATGCTTTCTTCTGGCATGTTATACCTAATAATGTAGTTTATAAATACGTAAAAAATCAAGAATTAGTAAATAAAGCTAAGAAGTTAGTAAGCGAAGGAAAAAGTGCAACTTCATTTGGATATGAAAAAGACTTAAAAGGAAACTTTAAGAGAAGATGGTATATATTCTTATACAATATAAACCAAATGAGGAAGTTTAAAAAATACTGCAAATAGATTGGTGATGTATATATGAAAACTAACAAGACAGTTGGAGTAATGGGTGGACTAGGCCCAATGGCTACAGTTTATTTTTATGACATGGTAGTTAGATTAACAGACGCAAGCTATGACCAAGATCATATAGATATGGTTATAACTAATCGTGCAACAACACCAGATAGAACGGATTTTATAATAGGTAAGTCTGACGAATCTCCAGTAAATATACTTATAGAAGATGCTAAAAAGTTAGAGGCATTTGGATGTAGCTTTTTAGTAATAACTTGTAATACTGCACACTATTTCTACAATGAAATATCAAGTAGTGTTAGTATACCAACGTTAAATATAATAGAAGAAACAGTTAAGCATGCTCATGAAAAAGGGTATAAAAAGCTTGGAATATTAGCTACAACTGGTAATATACACATAAAATTATACCAAAATATGTGTGAAAAATATAATATTGATTATCTGGTTTTAGATGATAATAGACAACAGTATATAATGGATATAATTTACAAAGATATTAAAAGTGGAAAGCCTGCAAATATGGGCAAATTTAATTTAGTTGTAGATTACTTAAAAGAAAATAATTGCGATGGAGCTATACTTGGATGCACGGAGTTATCAATACTTAAAAATGATAATAATCTAGATAATGATTTTTATATAGATTCATTAGAAGTATTAGCAAGAAGGACTATAGTAAATTCTGGTAAAGTTGACAAATGCAATGATCAAATAATAGTGTAGAAATTTATAATTTATAGGATGTATAAAATAGAGTAGCTGAAACTACTCTATTTTTAAATATAAAAATTAGTTTGAGCTAAAGGCAATAATATCAGTTGTAGTATTAGTTTTAGAAATATTGATTATAATTTAAATGTTAACTTTATAATAAAGAACATATTTAGTAATTATTTGTAAAACAAATTTTATAAATAATATGATATACTACATACGGAAGAAAACTTATGAGGAGGGGCTAAAATATGAAATTATCAAATGTAATGAATGAAGTTAAATTTTCTTCAGTTAAGCCTTGGAATGAAATAAAAGATACAGAAATAAAAGACTTAGCTTACAATTCTTCAAAATGTGAAGATGGATATATATTTATAGCAATAAAAGGAGAAACAGTAGATGGTCACAAGTATGCAAGTGATGCATACAAAAGAGGTTGTAGAGTGTTTATATTACAAGATGATATAAAACTTAATGAGGATGCAATTAAACTAATAGTAGAAGATAGTAGAATAGCTTTATCAAAAATGTCAGCTAACTACTTTGGTAACCCATCAGAAGAATTAAAAGTTATAGGGGTAACTGGAACTAAAGGGAAAACGACTATAACAAATTATATAAGTGAGGTTTTAAATAAGTCAGGTGTAAATACTGGAGTTATAGGAACTAATGGTACATTTTACAATGGAATAAGTGAAAAAACAGTAAACACAACACCAGAAAGTTATGAGCTTCATAGAATATTTAGAACTATGATAGATAACGGTGTAAAATGTGTATCTATGGAAGTTTCATCAGGTGGAATAATGATGGAAAGAGTTAAAGATGTAGATTTTGATATAGCAATATTCTCAAACTTATCACCAGACCACATTGGACCAAAAGAACATCCAACATTTGAACACTATTTAGAGTGTAAGGCTAGATTATTTACATTAGCTAAACATGGAATAATAAATATAGATGATGAACATGCAAAAGAGATAATTAAAAAAGCTACATGTGATATAGAAACATTTGGTATAGAAAAAGATGCTGATTTAGTAGCTAAAAGTATAGAGTACTCAAGAGCTATAGATTCTTTAGGAGTTAGCTTTAAATGCGAAACTAAAAACGACAGCTTTGATGCTTACATATGCTCACCTGGGACATTTAGTATATATAATGCATTAGCAGTCATATCTGTATGTAGATACTTAAATGTTAGCCAAGATGTAATGTTAGATGCTCTTAAAAATGCAAAGGTAAAAGGAAGAGTTGAAGTATTACCAGTACTTGAAGATGCGACTATAATAATAGATTATGCTCACAATGGAGTAAGCTTAGAAAATATACTACAAACACTTAAAAATTATGATCATAATAGAGTAATATGCTTATTTGGATCAGTTGGCGGAAGAACAGAATTAAGAAGAAAAGAACTTGGAGATGTTGCAGCAAGAGAATGCGATTTATGCATATTAACAAGTGATAATCCAGACTTTGAAGATCCTATGAATATTATAAAAGATATTGCTGAGTCATTTGAAAATACAGATTGTGAGTATATAGTTGAACCTGATAGAAAAGTAGCTATAGAAAAAGCAATAGAAATAGCTCAAAAAGGTGACATGATAGTATTTGCAGGAAAAGGCCATGAAGAATATCAATTAATAAAAGGTGAAAGAGTGCCATTTAGCGAAACTGAAATAGCTATAAATGCAGCTAATAAAAGAACTAAGTCTGAAGATACAAGTGTATTAGCATAAAATAAAGTTTATATAGTATTAATAGATAATGAAAGAGTTTTAGTTAAAATAATAATTGATATTCTTTCATTATTTAAGTATAGGGGAGAGACGATGAAAAATATAGTTAATGCATCATGGTTAAAAGATAATCTAAATAATGAAAAATTAGTTATAGTCGATTGTAGATTTAATTTAATGGATAAAGACTATGGAAGAAAAAGCTATGAAGAGGGTCATATAAAGAAAGCTGTAAGGATAGACTTAGAAACACAGCTATCAAGTGAAGTAAAAGAGTTTGGAGGAAGACATCCACTTCCAACTATAGACGAACTTAAAGAAACTTTTGAAAGTATAGGTATAAGTAATGATTCTATAGTTGTTGCTTATGATGAAGGAGACCTAGCAGGGCCATCAAGGCTTTGGTGGATACTAAAATGCCTAGGTCATAAAAATGTTTACATATTAGATGGAGGAATTAATTCTTTTAAAGAATCAAATGGAGAAATAGTTACCAATAATACTAATGTAGTAAGAGGTAACTTTGACATCTTAGTTAATGAAGATATGGGAGTTGATATGCATTATGTAAAAGGAAAACTTCATAATGAAAATGTAGCAATAATAGATTCTAGGGAAAACATAAGATATATTGGAGAGTGGGAACCAGTAGATAAAAAGGCAGGACATATACCAGGAGCGCTAAATTATTTTTGGATGGATATTCTAGATAAAGATGAAGATAGGATAAAAATTAAATCTAAAAAAGATTTAAGTACTCACTTTGAAAAATTAAATGACTATGATGAAATTATAGTCTATTGTGGTTCAGGGATAACAGCATGTCCAAATAGCTTAGCACTTACAGAAGTGGGAATAAAACATAAAGTGTACCCAGGAAGTTTTAGTGATTGGATAAGCTATGATGATAATAAAGTAGATACTAAGTAAAGAAAACTATATAGACTTATTAAAAGGGAAAGGTAAAATACTTTCCCTTTTTTAAAGGAGGAATTTATGGGGCAAGAAACCATACTTTTAGCATTAATTGAAAAAACTAGTTTAACAATAGTTTTATTTATAATAATATGCAAAATAAAGAACTTTAAATATATATTTCAAAAGGACTCATATAAATTGAACGATTTGCTTTTTATATCAATGATATTTACAGCATTAGCTATACTTGGGACTTATAATGGTATAAGCGTTGAAGGCTCTCTTGCTAATACTAGGGTAATTTCTATAGTATCAGGAGGAATTTTATTTGGACCATTTGTAGGAATATCCTCAGGAATTATATCTGGGTTTCATAGATTTATTATCGATGTAAATGGAATAACATCAATACCATGTCTTATATCAAGCATAATTGCAGGTATATTGTCAGGATATGTTGGTAAAAAAGTAGAAGATAAGCATAAATGGTTTTATGGAATTATATGTGGAGTAATATCAGAAAGTGTAACTATGTGTTTAATATATTTTCTATCAAGGCCAAGTGAAATAGCTGTATATATTATAAGACAAATTTATGTACCGATGATAGTTGGTCAAGTTGGTATAGGTTTTTTAGTATCAATTGTAAATGATATAAAAAAAGAAAAAGAAGAAATAGCAGCATTTCAGTCAAAGCTAGCACTTGATATAGCTAATAAGACTTTGCCTTATTTTAGGTCTATTAACTTAGAGTCTCTTAAAAGGATATGTACTATAATAAAAGAAGAAATAAATTCGGATGCTGTAAGTATAACCGATACTAAAGAGGTATTAGCATATGTAGGTGTAGGAGAAGATGTATATAAGGATGATAATATAGAACTTAGTAATATAACAAGAGAAGCGATGGAAGAAGATAAGATATTAAATGTAAAAGTGGATAAAAATGAACATTCTTTAAGTGAGAAGGTAAATCTTAAAACCGCACTTATTATACCTCTTAGAGATTCTCAAGGAGTTATAGGGAGCTTAAAAATATACTATACAGAAAAATATGATATGAGTTATTCTAAAAAATCTTTAGCAATAGGTTTATCTCATATTATTTCAACTCTTATGGAAATATCTAAAATTGAAGAAATAAAAACTGCTAAAAATAAAGCTGAAATAAAAGCATTACAAACGCAGATAAATCCTCATTTTTTATTTAATGCATTAAACACAATAACGTCTTTTATTAGGATAAATCCAGATAAAGCAAGACACCTTATAATTAATTTATCAACATATATGAGATACAATTTAGAGGTAAATAGTAATTTAATAGATATTAATAAAGAGCTAGAACAAGTAAAAGCATATGTAGAAATAGAAAAAGCAAGATTTGGAGATAAATTAAATGTAATTTATGATATTGATGAAAATATAGATGTAAAAATGCCAAGTTTAATAATACAGCCACTAGTAGAAAATGCAATTATACATGGAATAAGAGAAAATGGTGGGGCTGGAATTGTAAAAATAAGTGTAAAAAAAGAAAAAGATTATACTAGAATTTGTGTTGAAAATGATGGTATTACTATAGAAAATGATATAATAAATAAGGTATATAAAGGTAATATGCCAGAAAATAAAATTGGATTATATAATGTACATTTAAGGCTTAAATTAATTTATGGACAAGGTTTAAAAATAGAGCAGTTAGAACCTGGAACTAAAATAGAATTTATTATTTAGGAGTTTTATTATGAAAGCGATAATAGTTGAAGATGAATTTCCAGCAAGAGAAGAACTTAAATATTTTATAAATAGTTTTAGTAATATAGAAATTGCAAGTGAATTTGATAATGGTGTAGACGTATTAAAATTTATGCAAAAAAATAAAATAGACGTAATATTTTTAGATATTAATATACCAATGTTTGATGGTATGTTATTAGCTAAAACTATAAATCAGTTTAAAGATAAGCCAAAGATAGTATTTATTACAGCATACAAAGAACACGCAGTAGATGCTTTTGAGCTAGATGCATTTGATTACATATTAAAGCCATATTCAGAAGAAAGAATAGTTTCTACTTTAAATAAGCTAGGGCAGATAGATTCTATAAAATTAGAAAATGAAAATAAACAAGTTAAATCATCTAATGTGACTCTTTGGAAAGATAATAAATTAGTAGTTATAAATATAGATGATATATATTATTGTGAAGCTAGGGAAAGAGAAACTTTAATTTATACTAAAGAGCATGAGTATATATCTAAAAAATCTATAATAGAATTTGAAAAAAAATTATCTTCAGATAAATTTTTTAAAATTCATAGGTCTTATATAGTAAATACAACTAAAATTAAAGAAATAATACCATGGTTTAATTCTACATATAAATTGAAATTAAATGATATAAACAATGAAGTTTATGTAAGTAGAAGTAAAATAAAGGAATTTAGAAAAATTATGAATATATAATTGTATTTCATGTAGAAATTTATGCATCTCATGTAGAAAAACTACTTATTAAAATGAAAAAACGTTATTATTTAAGAGGATTAATAATGTAATAATAAAATTTTAATAAGGGAGAGAATGGTATGATAACATTTATAAGTTGTTTAGCAATTTTAATAGCTGGATATTTTATCTACGGAAGTGTAGTTGAAAGATCAGTAAGATTAAGTGATTCAACTTCTACACCAGCAATAAGATTAGAAGATGGTGTAGATTATGTACCAATGCCTTGGTATAAAGTATTTTTAATACAGTTCTTAAATATAGCAGGAACAGGTCCAATATTTGGAGCTATAATGGGGGCTATGTTTGGTCCAGTTGCATTTTTATGGATAACATTTGGTACTATATTTGCAGGAGGAGTACATGACTTCTTCTCAGGTGTTATATCTATGAAGCATGATGGTAGTTCTGTTTCTGAAATAGTTGGTATGTATTTAGGGAAAAATATGAAAAATGTAATGAGAGTATTCTCTGTAATACTATTAGTATTAGTTGGTACAGTTTTCGTAACATCTCCAGCAGGATTATTAAAATCTATGACTGGTATAGATCAAACTATATGGGTTGTTATAATAATAATCTATTACCTAGCAGCTACAGTTTTACCAGTTGATAAAGTAATAGGTAAAATATACCCAATATTTGGAGCTGCACTATTATTCATGGCAATAGGTTTAGCTGGTGCCATGATTATAGGGGATATTAATGGAACAATGGTAATGCCAGAGATGACTTTACAAAACCTGCATCCAGAAGGGTTACCTATATTCCCATTCTTATTTACTACTGTAGCTTGTGGTGCTATATCAGGATTCCATGCAACACAATCACCTATGATGGCAAGATGTATCCACAGAGAAAGTGAAAGTAAAAAAGTTTTCTATGGAGCAATGGTTGTTGAAGGCATAGTTGCTTTAATATGGTGTGCTGTTACAATAGCATTCTTTGGAGATAGTGCATCAATACAAAGCGCTTTAACAGAGTATGGTGGGCAATCAGGAGTAGTAGGATTATTATCTAAAGAATTATTAGGTTCTATAGGTTCAATTTTAGCAATACTTGGTGTTGTTGCTTGTCCTATAACAAGTGGAGATACTGCATTTAGAAGTGCTAGACTTACTATAGCAGATGCATTTAATATAAAACAAGAAGGATTATTAAGTAGATTTAAATTAGCTATACCATTATTCGTAGTTTGTATATTCTTAACTACAATAGATTTTAACATAATCTGGAGATACTTCGCTTGGTCTAACCAAACATTAGCAGCTATATTCTTATGGGCAGCAACAGTATATTTAGTTAAGAATAAGGCTAATTATTGGATGACTTTAATACCAGCAACATTTATGAGTGCTGTATGTGTAGCATATTTACTACAAGCTCCAGAAGGATTTAGATTAAACGCAATGTTATCTAATGGAGTAGGGGCAGTTGTAGCTGTAGTATTATTTGTATTCTTCATGGTAAGCAAAAAGAATATAAAAGTAAATGATGAGTGTGATAAAATAGCTCAATAATTATATAAAAGAGTGTCTAAAAATGATTTAAATCATTTTGTAGACACTCTTTTTCTATGAAAAAAGAATAAAAAGCTTATAGCAATTGCTATAAGCTTTGATATTATACGTTAAATCTAAATAATATAACGTCTCCATCTTTGACTATATATTCTTTTCCTTCAAGTCTAACAAGACCTTTTTCTTTAGCAGCAGTCATAGTACCAACAGTTACTAAATCATTAAATGCTATAGTTTCTGCACGGATAAATCCTCTTTCTATATCAGAGTGGATTTTTCCTCCAGCAGCAGGTGCCTTAGTTCCTACTTTTATAGTCCAAGCTCTAACTTCTTGAGGTCCTGCTGTTAAGTAAGATACAAGACCTAATAAAGCATAAGAAGATTTTATTAACTTGTCTAATCCTGATTGTTCAAGTCCTAATGTCTCTAAGAATTCCATCTTTTCTTCATCAGTATCAAGTTCAGCTATTTCTGCTTCTATTTGAGCACAAACAACAACAACTTCAGCATCTTCAGTTGATGCGAATTCTCTAACTCTAGCAACATATTCATTATTTTCAGCTTCATCAGCTAAATCATCTTCACATACATTTGTAGCATATATTACAGGCTTAGATGTAAGTAAGTTTAATGAATCAACAAATTTTTGTTGATCTTCAGTAAAGTCCATAGTTCTTACACATTTACTGTCTTCTAAAGTAGCCATTATTTCTTTTAAGAACTCAAGTTCTGAAGCCAAAGATTTATCAGCTTTAGCAGCTTTAGTATTTTTTTTGGATTCTTCTTTCTAGTATTTCGATATCAGAGAATATTAATTCTAAGTTTATAGTTTCAATATCTCTTAAAGGATCAACTGATCCATCAACGTGAACAACGTTAGGATCTTCAAAACATCTAACAACGTGAACTATAGCGTCAACTTCTCTTATGTGAGATAAGAATTTGTTACCTAAACCTTCACCTTTAGAAGCTCCTCTAACAAGTCCTGCTATATCACAGAATTCTATAGCTGTTGGAACTACTTTTTTAGAATCGTATAACTCCTTTAATTTATCTAATCTTTCATCTGGAACAGCAACCACACCAACGTTTGGCTCTATTGTACAGAAAGGGTAGTTTGCAGATTCAGCTCCTGCTTGAGTTATTGCATTAAATAATGTACTTTTACCTACATTTGGTAGACCTACTATACCTAATTTCATAGTCATCGTCCTCTCTTTTTATGATATTTATATGTTTATGACAGTTTTAAATCATAAATTATATTATAAATTTAAACAACCTATCCCTATGTGAAACCTAGTCAACAAGCTACTTTAATAAATTTACAAAAATCTATTTTAGACATACATATTGATTATACATCATATATATAATAACTGTAAACTAGGCTTTTATTAAAGCGAATTAAGCGATTACACCTATTTAAATCATTTTAGCAATATAAATGTAATTAATTTTAAGTAATAGACCTACTTTATAGGCTATTTAAAATAGAATTTATATATTGGGGTTGATATAATGTGGATTTCAATAGCTTTATGTATATCTTTAGCTTTAAGTTTTATATTTAATGGTTATATTGAAAATATATTTATAGTTTTAACAACAGCATTATTTTATAAGCAAATAATAATAAATAAAGAATATAAATATATGGTCATAGCTCTTATTATTGCTTTTATTGGTACAAATTTCATGATAACTTTTGGATTTAGGAACTATGTAAGCTTTAAAGATGTACAAGAGTCAAGAGAAAAGGAAAAAACTTTAGTATTATTAGTTTCAGAAGGGGAAGATAAAAATTACAATTTAAAGGAAAGAGCAACACAAATTTATTATGAGAAAGGTTATAAGTCACTCTTAACCAGTACTAAAAATTTATATGATTACAAAAGTTACTATAATAAGTTAGGATCTAGTAATTTTAAAAATCAAGCAGAAGAAATAGCACAAAAACTAAGATATAATTTAGGAGAAGAATATGAAGTAGTAAATTCATATATGTACTCAACTCCATACTTTGAAGATTCAATGGAGAATATCGTATCTCAAGGCTATAAAAAAATTATAATTTGTCCTTTATTTATGACGGAGGGTAAAGATTATGAAATATTTAAGCAAAGATATGAAAAACTAAGTTTAACTTCTCATAATTTAGTGGGTATAGATATATTAGAACCTTTTTACAAGTCGAATAATTTAGCTATGGTTTATAAAAATGAAATATTAAAAAACATAAAAAATGAAGGAAAAGATGCAGGTGTTTTATTAATAGGTCTACATAATAAAAATAATTTAGAACAAGACATATTATTTAGAGAAAAAATAAAAGATTACATAGAATCAGAGCAAAAAGATTTAGATATTCAAATAAAATTACCACTTTTAGAAAATAATAAAGACGATATAATAAAATCAGGAGAACAATTGTTAGAATATGGAATTAATACCTTGTATGTTGTACTACCTACATGTACAATTGATACTATGTATACAAAACATTTAGTAAGTAGCATACTTGAAAACTTAGATATGGGAAATACTAAGTTTTACTATATAAAGCCTGACAAAAAAATAGATGCAATAGTAGATGAACTTTTCACAAGAATATCATTGATAAAACAAATAGGAGGATAAGATGGAAAAAGACATTAAGAAAATAAACTTAGGTAATAATATTAACCTAACTCTAATACCGGCTAAAAAATTCAAATCTAATCTAGTTAGTATATATATTCAAAGACTATTAGATAAAAATGAAGTTACAAAAAATGCATTACTTCCAAGTATTATAACTAGTGGGTGCGAAAAATATCCGAGTTTAAGAGAAATATCTAATAAATTAGATGATTTATATGGTTCAGCAATGCTTTCGGATGTAAGTAAAAGAGGAGAGCGTCAAGTTATAACTTTTAAAATGCTAAGTACTAATGAAAAATATTTAGATGAAAAAATACTTAAAAGTACATTAGAATTTTTAAATGAAGTTGTAAACAACCCTTTAATAGTCGAAGGAGGGTTTAAAAAAGAATATTTAGATATAGAAAAAGTAAATTTAAGAGATAGAATACAAGGGATTATAAATGATAAAGGTAGATATGCCCTTGAAAGAGCATTTGAAGAAATGTGTAAAGATGAAAGATTTAGTATAAGTGAATATGGTTATGAAGATGAGATAGATAAAATAAGCGCTCAAGATTTATATAATCATTATGTAGAAATATTAAAAACATCTCCAATAGATATAGTGGTAGAAGGAGATTTTAATGAAAAAGAAATAGTTGATATAATAAATAATACTTTTACTTTTGAAAGAGGTAATATAATAGAAATACCAAGAGAAGATTATAAAAAGCAAGTAGATGAAGTTAAAGAAGTAATTGATAAAATGGATATAACTCAAGGAAAATTAGTTATAGGATATAGAACTAATATAGATTTTAGTGATGTTAAAAAATATTACTCTTTAGTAGTGGGATGCAACGTACTAGGTGGAGGACCTCACTCTAAGATGTTTATAAATATAAGAGAAAAAGAAAGTTTATGTTACTATATCTACTCTTCTATTGAAAAATATAAAGGGATATTATTTGTATCATCAGGTATAGAAACTAAAAATTATGAAAAGACATTAGAATTAGTTAAAAAACAAATAGAAAGCTTAAAAGCTAAAGAAATATCTAAGGAAGAAATAGATAATAGTAAAAGTGCATTAATAAACTCTATGAGATCTTTAGCAGATAGTATAGGTGGAATGTCCGATTTCTATTTTGCGCAAGGAATGAGTAAAACAAATTCTACAGTAGAAGATATAATCAATTATATATCTGATGTTTCAGTAGAGGATATAGTTAAATCTTTTAAAGATTTACAACTTGATACTGTTTATTTCTTAAGAAACTAAGTGAGGTGACATAAATGGAGAAAATAGTTAATGATATATTAAAAGAAGAAATTTATTATGAAAAATTAGAAAATGGACTAGATGTCTATTTTATGCCAAAGCATGGATTTACTAAAAAATATGCAATACTAGCAACTAACTATGGATCAAATGAATTAGAATTTATTCCAATTGGTGAAGACAAGAAAATAAGAGTAAATGAAGGTATAGCGCATTTCCTTGAACATAAAATGTTTGAACAACCCGATGGAGGTAATGCATTTGATAAATTCTCTAAATGGGGAGCAAGCGCAAATGCATTTACAAACTTTACAATGACAGCATATCTTTTCTCTGCGACTGAAAACTTTTATGAGAGTCTAGAACACTTAATAGACTATGTTCAAACTCCATATTTTACAGATGAAAATGTAGAAAAAGAAAAAGGTATAATTGAACAAGAAATAAAAATGTATAACGATGATCCAGATTGGAATGTCTATTTTAACTGTTTAAAAGCATTATATGTAAACTATCCAGTTAGAGTTGATATAGCAGGTACTGTTGAAAGTATTTACAAAATAACTAAAGAAGAATTATATACTTGTTATAATACTTTCTACAATCCAGGAAACATGATGTTATTTGTTGTAGGAGATTTAGAAGAAGAAAAAGTTATGGAAGTTGCAAAAAAAGTTAACCATTATGATGTAGCTAAACTTTCAGATAAAATAGAAAAGTTTTATCCTGAGGAACCAGAACACGTTAACCAAAAAGAAATTGTTGCGAAATTCCCAGTTTCTATGCCATCTTTTAATATTGCATTTAAAGATAATAAAGTAGGTATTAAGGGAACTGAACTTTTAAGAAAAGAAATAATTACTGAAATATTAATAGATATGATATTTAAAAAAGGTAGTTTACTATTTGAAGATTTATATATGAAAGGCCTTATAAATGACAACTTTGGAGGAGGATTCTCTTCTCAAGTTGATTATGGGTTTACAATAATCGGTGGCGAATCTAAAGACCCAAGAGCTGTTAAAAATACTATATTAGAATATATACAAAAATATAAAGATGAAGGTTTAAGTAAAGATGAGTTTGAAAGAGTTAAGAAGAAAAAAATAGGTAGTTTCTTAAAGTATTTTGACTCTGTAAACTTTATAGCTAATAACTTTATATCTTATAAATTTAAGGAAATAAATTTACTAGATTATTTAGATGTATTAAAAGAAGTAACTTTTGATGAAGTTGTAGAAAGATTAAATTCTCATTTAAAAGAAGAATATTGCGTAATATCTATAGTAGAGCCTAGTGAAAAATAAATCAAATAAAAAAGCAAGGATGTTAAAAAACACCCTTGCTTTTTTATTGCAATGAAACTAAATTTACTATTGCTTTTATAGACATAATTTAAACTTTTTATTATCAATAATAGTAATTTTATTAGGTTATTTTTATAAAAATATATATAAATTTTATAATTTTTTTTATATAGCTATACTGTAGTGATATCAATAGTTAAAACTTATATGAAAGATAGTATAATACAAGGGCCTTAATTGACAAAAGATACAACTTCGACATATAATCAGGTTGTAGGTTACAAAAAACTTAAATAAAAAAAGAAGTTGTTTCTTTTGAATAGAGGTGAGTGTTTTGAGTAATATATATAAAAATATTAAGAAAAATTATGTGTTTTTAATATCGCTAATACTATCGGTATGCGTTGTTTTTACAGGGATAATTTTTCCAAATGAATTTAAAAATATATCTAACAGTATATTTAAAGTAATAATAAATAATTTCAGTTTCGTATATATAATAGCAATGCTTTTACTTGTACTATTTGCTTTGTTTTTAGTATTTAGTAAATATGGAAATATAAGACTTGGAAAAGATGATGATAGACCGGAATTTAGTAATCTATCTTGGTTTTCAATGTTATTTGGAGCTGGTATGGGGATTGGATTAGTATTCTTTGGAGCTATAGAGCCTATGAAGCACTTTATAGCACCAATAGGAGCAAGTTCAGGATCTAATGAAGCTATAACTTTTGCTATGCAACAGTCATTTATACACTGGGGACTTCACCCATGGGCAGCATATTCTATAATGGGATTGGCACTTGCATATTTCCAATTTAGAAAAGGTGCTCCGGGTCTTATAAGTAGTATATTTTTACCAATACTAGGTGAAAAGGGCGTAAAAGGACCAATAGGTAAAACTATAGATATATTAGCAGTATTTACTACTGTAACAGGAATAGCTACATCACTAGGAATGGGTACTATGCAAATTGCTGGAGGATTAGAATATGTATTTAATATAGAAAATACTATAAAATTACAAATTATAATTATAGCAATTGCAACTGTACTTTATATATTAAGTTCTACTAGTGGATTAGATAAAGGAATAAAGATATTATCTAATATAAACCTAAGTTTAGCAGGATTTATATTAATAGGAGCTATATTAATAGGACCGAAACTTGATATGTTAAATAATTTCCAAAATGGAATGTTTGCATATGTAACAGAATTTGTATCTCAAAGTTTATATATGGATTCAAGTAAAGAATGGATAGGTCAGTGGAGAGTATTTTATTGGGCACTTTGGATAGCTTGGATACCTTTTGTAGGTATATTTATAGCAAGAATATCTAAAGGTAGAACAATAAGAGAGTTTATAATAGGTGTAACATTAGTACCTGCAATAGCTTGTATAGTTTGGTTTACAGTATTTGGTACACTTGGAATAAACTTAGGTGCAGACTTTGCAACTACAGCTACTAAAGTAACTGAATTAGCATTATTTGAAGTATTTGCTAAGTATCCATTTGGTCAAATTTTATCTATAATTGCAATGGTACTTCTTTGTACATTCTTTATATCATCAGCAGACTCGGCTACTTATGTTTTAGGTATGTTTACATCAGATGGAGATTTAAACCCAAGTGGTACTAAAAAAATAATTTGGGGAGTTGTTCAAGCTACTTTAGCAATAGCTCTTTTATTATCGGGTGGACTTGGAACTTTACAAACAGTTTCAATAGTATCGGCATTTCCGTTTACTATAATAGTGCTACTTAGTATGGTATCGATTATTAAAGCATTAAGAGAAGAAGTAAAAGAAAGTAAATTAAAATCTAAAAAAGAAGTTTCTGAAAAATCTAAAGTTAAAAAATTAAAAAATGCAATACAAAATTATATGATGTAATAACAATAATATAAAATTAAAAACTAATATAAAAATACAGGCTATAATTGTTAAGATTATAGCCTGTATTTTTGTTAATTTAATACTTATATATTTTCATTTGACTGTTCATATAAAAATGATGGTACTGAGTGGTGTATACTACTGTCACCAACGACCATAAGTATATCATTTTCCATAAATTCAATATAAGGACCAGGAGATATTATAAGTTCACCATCTCTCTTAACACCTACAATAGTTGCGCCTGTATGTTGCCAAAATTTAGTTTCTCCAGCAGTTTTACCTATAAATTTACATTTATCTGTAATTTCAAACTCAAATGGAACCAAAGGATTAATATTAGATAACCTACTTGAGTAGTCTATTATTTTATTTATATTATCAATTATTTCATTTTCTAACTTAGATTTTGTTGCCATAAGTTTATTTAAGTTAGATTTATATGAAGAGACATTAGTAATATTTTGGTTCTTATTTAAAAAAGATAAAGCTTTAGAAGAAGAAAGTACCAAGATTCCTTTTCCTTTAACACTAGAAACCACACCTAAATCTTCAAGTATTTTCATAGCTCTTCTTATTGTCTCTGGAGATACATTGTATGTACCAGCAAGAGATGATCTTCCACGCAGCAAGCTGCCTTCTTCTATGTCGCCTACATAAATTTTATTGGCTATATCTAGAGCAATTTTATGATATATAGGCATTGAATATTTTTTATCCATTTTTCCACCTCAAGTATATACTTCAGATAATATTTTAAACCTTAAATATAAATATGTCTATATTATAAAATTTAGCTAAAATAGTAAATATAATACTATTAACATTGAATAATTAACATATATAAGATATATTAATATTATTAAAATATCATATTATACTTCATAAAAAATACAAATTTTGAGTTTATTATAATTATAAACTTATTTAAAATATTAAAAAATAAAGATAAGAGGTGAAAATATGGATAGAGTAGCATTTAGTATATTTGGCATAGATGTAATGTGGTATGGTGTACTTATGGCAACAGGTATGATTTTAGGAACACTTATAGCTATAAAAGAAGCAAAAAGAGTTGGAATAAAAGAAGATGATGTATTAGATTTAGCGATTTTTGCTATCCCAGTAGGACTTTTAGGTGCAAGATTGTATTATGTAATATTTAATTGGGAATATTATTCTCAAAACGTTTCTCAAATTCTAAACTTTAGAGGCGGAGGAATGGCCATTCATGGAGCTTTAATTGGAGGAATACTTACAGGATACATATTTACTAAAATTAGAAATATTGATTTTTGGAAAATGGCAGATACAGTTCTTCTAGGTATGCCTTTAGCACAAGCTATAGGTAGATGGGGTAATTTTATAAATGGAGAAGCTCATGGTGGGCCAACTGACTTACCTTGGGGTATAGTTGTAGATGGAGTGAAGGTTCATCCTACATTTTTATATGAATCTATATGGAATTTAGGTATATTTATATTCTTATGGATATTTAGAAAGAAAAAGAAATATGAAGGACAAATTATAGTTTATTATATAACACTATATTCTCTAGGAAGATTCTTTATAGAAGGATTAAGAACTGATAGCCTTATGATAGGACCACTTAGAATGGCTCAAGTTATAAGCTTAGTAGGTGTAGTAGGTGGTATAATAGCTCATATATATTTATCAAAGAAAAATAAAATAGAAGAATAAAGAAGTAGTAATTAAGGAGATAATAAAATGGAATTTCATCACGTGTCCGTGCTTTTAAATGAGTGCATAGAAAATTTAGATATAAAACCAGATGGTGTTTATGTAGACTGTACAATGGGTGGTGCAGGCCACTCTAAAGAGATAGTAAAAAGACTATCTGATAAAGGTCTATTTATAGGATTTGACCAAGATAAAAATGCTATAGCTACAGCAAAGGAAAGATTAAGTGAATATAGTGATAGAGTAAAATTTGTTCACAGTAACTTTGAAAATATAAAAGAAGAATTAGCAAAAATTGGAGTACACAAAATAGATGGAGTACTTGCAGATCTAGGAGTATCTTCTCATCAATTAGATGAAGCTGATAGAGGATTTTCATATATGCAAGATGCACCACTTGATATGAGAATGGATGTAAGATGTGAATTTTCTGCCTATGATGTAGTAAATACTTATAGTGAAGAAGAACTTACTAAGATAATAAAAGATTATGGTGAAGATAACTGGGCTAAGCGTATAGCTAAATTTATAGTAGAAGCTAGAGAAGAAAAAAACATAGAGACTACAGGAGAGCTTGTAGATATAATAAAAAGAGCTATACCTAAAAAAGCTAGAATAGATGGACCACATCCAGCTAAGAGAACTTTCCAAGCTATAAGAATTGAAGTTAACAATGAACTAGGTGTAATAACTAAAATGATAGAAGATGCAGTATCTATAATGAATGAAGATGGTAGAATATGTATAATTACATTCCATTCTTTAGAAGATAGAATAGTTAAAAATGCTTTTAGAGATTTAGCATCAGATTGTATATGCCCATCACATTTCCCATTATGTCAATGTGATAAGGAATCATTAGTAAAGGTTGTAACTAGAAAACCGATAATTCCAAGTGATGAAGAAATAGAAGTAAACCCAAGATCTAGAAGTGCTAAGTTAAGAGTTGCACAAAGAAAATAAATTATTAAGTAGGAGGAAATTAATATTTCCTCCTATATTTTTATATAAAGCCATAATCAGATAGGAGGGGACTATATGAAAAAAATTGCAATAATATCTTTAGGAGAAGACACTGGTTTAACTATAAAAGAACAACTTGAAAGTATTTTAGATGAAAAAATAGATATAAGCGTATTTAGCATAGATAAAAATTTAGATATAAATCCGGATTGGGATTTGATAATATTCTCTAGTGAAATAGTAAGAAAAATGATGATAGATAAATTAGGAGTAAATGTAAATCAAATTGTAGTTAAAAGATCAATAAGACATAACTTTATAGATAAGCTTATTAAGATAAAAAAAGGCGAAAAAGTATTACTTGTAAATGATCATAAAGAAAGTTGTGAAATAGCTATAAAGCAACTTAAAAATCAAGGTATAGACCATATAAAATACTTCCCTTATTATCCAGGTATAGAAAGTTATGAAAAAACCAACATAGCAGTTACACCAGGAGAATCTCAATTTGTCCCTAAAGAAATAAAAGAAGTTATTGATATACAATCTAGGCAAATGGATATAACAAGTATTACAGAAATATTAATAAAATTAAATATGGTAGACAAGTATGGGGATTTATTATCTTCTTATTTTTATAGAAACATAGTAGAGATATCTAAAAAGTATATAAATATGGCTCATGAATCAACAAAGTTAAAAAATATGCTAACTAGTATACTAGATAATCAGAGAGAAGGTATAATATATACAAACTCTATAAATCAAGTTTTAGTTCTTAATGAAAAAGCAGTACAATTTCTAAATATAGATAGAAATAATATCATATCTAAAGATATATACTCTATATTTGAAAATTTAAAGAATGACATAGTAAGAATAAACAATCAAGAATTTTTAATTTCTAAACAAAGAATAGGAAATGATGGAAACTATGTTGGGAATATGATTGTTATAAGTCAGGTTGATAATATACATAAAATTGATGAAGAATTAAGAAAGAAGAAAAAGAACATTAAAAATAGCTCTAAATATACTTTTGATAGTATTATAGGGAATTGTAAAAATACTTTAGATAGTATAAAGTTATCTAAAAAAATTTCTAAGACTAGTTCTACTGTATTAATTCAAGGTGAAACTGGAACAGGTAAAGAAGTATTAGCACAAGCTATACATAACGAATCAGATAGACGTGATTATCCATTTATTGCTGTTAACTTTGCTGCACTTTCTGAAAATTTAATAGAAAGTGAGTTATTTGGATATGAAGAAGGTGCATTTACAGGAGCAAAGAAAGGTGGAAAAGAAGGTTTATTTAAAAAAGCACATAAAGGAACTATATTTTTAGATGAAATAGGGGATGCACCACTTAATTTACAAGCGAGATTGCTTAGAGTATTACAAGAAAGAGAAATAACTCCAGTTGGTAGCACAGATGTTATACCTGTCGATATAAGAATAATAGCAGCAACTAATAAAAATTTATTAGAGGAAGTAAAAAATAAGAATTTCAGAGAAGATTTATATTACAGATTAAATGTAATGCCAATATATACAATACCTTTAAGAGATAGAAAAGAAGATATAGCGCTTACTTTAAACTATTATATATCAAAGTTTAATAGAAACTATGATATTGAAAAATTCTTTGAAGAAGATGTTATTAAAGTACTTGAAGATTATAATTGGCCAGGTAATGTAAGAGAACTTATAAATATAGTTGAATATCTGAGTAGTATAAAAGAAGATAACTTAAAAATAAAAGTTTTAGATTTACCTAAATATATATTAGATAATATAAGTATAAAACAAGATAAATATAAAATCGAAAATGATTTAAATGAAAATGAGTTATGGGTGTTAAAAACAATTTATAAATATGATGGTATTGGAAGAAGGACATTATCTATGATTTCTTATGAAGAAGGAATAGATTTAGGAGAAGGTAAGTTAAGACGAATAATAAATACATTAAAAGAAAAAGAGTATATAGATGTCAATAAAGGTTTGAATGGGACAAAAATTAAAGAAAATGGGATGAAAAGGGTTAAAAGTTAAAAACTTAACCCTTTTTTATTATTTAGCTATAAAAAGTACACATTTTTAAAGTAAGATACTTTTCTTATTTTATTTTAAAAATTAATTGAAAATTTAAAAAATACTTTATTTTTTAAATACTATAACGTTAATCATAACTTGGCACAGTATTTGCTTATATATAAATCCATAATGTTATAACAAAGGGAGGATATAAAATATGAGTAATATAGCAAAGAAAAAGCCTACGTTAGCACAGGCACTAATACCTATAGTATTTATGATAGTTTCCTTAACTATAGGCTATGGTAAGTTTAAAATGAGGATAGAGCCAATAATGGTTATATCGGCATTTGTGGCAGGAATAATTGCATTAAAGCTAGGTTATACATGGCAAGAAATGCAAAAGGCTATAATTGATAAAATAGCAAGTGCCTTACCTGCAACTTTAATATTATGGAGTGTAGGATTTTTAATAGGGTCATTAATGTTTGCAGGTACAGTACCAATGATAATTTACTATGGAGTTCAAATGATAAGTCCAAAGTTTTTATTAGTAACAGCATTTTTAGCATCAGCTATACTTTCTATAGTAACAGGAACATCTTGGGGTGCGGCAGGTACTATTGGAGTTGCAATGATGGGAATTGCAGGAGGACTTGGAGTTTCTCTACCAGCTACAGCTGGAGCAGTAGTTGCAGGAGCATTTTTTGGTGATAAATTATCTCCGCTTTCAGACACTACAAACTTAGCACCAATGGCAGCAGGAAGTGATTTATATGACCATATAAAACATATGTTATATACAACATTACCAGCTGCAGCAGTTTCTTTAATAGTTTATACAATAGTTGGATTTAATGCATCTGGAGATATGGTAACTCCAGAGTTAGTTAATACAATGATGAATCAACTAGAATCAATGTTTAATTTTAATATAATACTATTAATTCCAATAGTACTAGTGATTTTAGGATCTTTAAGAAAATGGCCTACTATACCTACTATGTTAGGTGTAAGCATACTTACTATATTTTTAGGAGTTATTATTCAAGGTTTTAATATTGTAGATGGATTTGAATCTTTAGTAGGAGGATTTAAATACACTATGACTGGATTTGCTGGAGAGCCAATAGCCGAAGTAGTAAAGCTTATAGATAGAGGTGGAGTGGTCTCAGTTACAAGTACAACAGTATTAATATTCTGTGCTATGGGATTTGCAGGAATAGTAAGTGTTTCTGGAATGCTTGATGTAGTACTTGATTTATTAATGTCAAAGGTGAAATCTACAGTTGGTATAATAATAGCTACAATAGTATCTTGTTTTACAGTAGCTTTTGTAACAGGAAGTTCATATCTTTCTATACTTATACCAGGTGAACTATTTAAAGATGTTTATCCAAAGAAAAATTTACATCCTAAAAACTTATCAAGAACATTAGAAGATTCTGGTACAGTCATAGTACCTTTAGTACCGTGGTCAGCGGCAGGTGCTTATATGGCAGCAACATTAGGTGTACCTACACTAGAATACTTACCATGGGCGATACTTAATTACACAGGTATAATATTTGCAATAATATTTGCCATTACAGGATTTGGTATAGCTAAACTAGATAAAAATGATGGTGAAAAAAATATAGAAGATAGGGATGTTATTAAAGGAGTATAAATTTATGATATTAATTAAAAATATAGATATTTATTCACCGCAGTATATTGGTAAAAAAGATATATTTATAAGTGGTGGAAAAATTGTTTTAATAGAAGAAAATATTGAGTTTAAAAATAATAAAATAAAGATAATAGATGGTAGTGATAAAATACTTACTCCGGGATTTATAGACCAACATGTACATATAACTGGTGGTGGAGGAGAAGGAAGCTTTAAGACTAGAGCTCCTGAAATTACACTAACTAAATTAACTACAGCTGGAATAACAACAGTAGTTGGGCTTTTAGGAACAGATGGAACTACAAGAAGTGTAGAGAATTTAGTTGCTAAAGCAAAAGCTTTAAAAGAAGAAGGGATAACAGTATTTGCACATACTGGTTCATATGAATATCCGACAGTCACACTTACGAATTCAGTTAAAAGAGATATATGCTTTATAGATGAAATTATAGGTGTTAAGTTGGCACTATCAGACCATAGAGCCCCAAATGTTACTAATGATGAGCTTATAAAAGTAGCATCTGATGCTAGAGTAGCTGGAATGTTAAGTGGTAAGGCTGGAATTGTAGTACTTCATATGGGAGATGGAAAGAAAGGTATTTCACCTGTAAATGAAATATTAGAAGAAACCGAAATACCTATAAAGACTATAAGGCCAACTCATGTAAATAGAAGAGAAAAACTTTTAATAGAGGCTTTTGATTATGCAAAACGTGGCGGTAAAATTGATTTAACTTGTGGAATGAAAAGAGATTTAAATCCAGGAAAGTGTATCAAAAGAGCAACTGAAAATAATGTTCCTTTAGAAAATATAACTATAAGCTCTGATGGATATGGAAGTTGGTCAAAATATGACGATGATGGGAACTTAATTAAAATGGGAGTTTCTAGTGTTAAAAGTTTACATGATGAGTTTAAATCTATGGTGGAAGAATTAGATTTTAGTATAGAAGAAAGTTTATCTTATATAACTTCTAACGTAGCTAAAGCTTTAGAAGTATATCCTAAAAAGGGATGTATAAAAGAGGGATCAGATGCAGATATTATTTTATTAGATAAAAATCTAGATATTGATACTGTAATGGCAAATGGAAAAATAATGATAGAAAATAAAGAAATATTAGTTTATGGATTATACGAGTAAATATAAAAAGGCTACAATACTAAGTTTAGTATTGTAGCCTTTTTTCTATATTAATTGATAATTTATTATCTAAATATCTAAATTTAAGCAACGAACGAAGTGAATTTTGTTTTTTTGTGTATTAATTTCACGACAAACTGTTAAAGGAAGATGTCGTGTATACAACAAATATAATAATATTGATTTTCTTTTAAAAAAGAATTATTAGAGGTGGTCTATATGAAAAAAAATAATAAAATAAAGGACATGAACGAATATAAAAAAAAGAAAAAGAATAAGTATAAAAGTAAATATAAATTAAAAATAAAAAAATAATATTCGGGAGTACTTTTATAGTAGTAGTATTTACAGTGATTTTAGGGAATATATGTGGATATTCAGTTATATCAAAGCTTAAATACGATATACATTACTTAAAAAAAGAATTAAAAGAGACAGAAATATCAAGAGATGAATTAAAAACAAAAGTAGACACTAGTACATCAATACCTGAGATTGAGAAAAAAGCTAAAGAACAACTAAATATGGATTATCCAAAACAAGAACAAATAAAGTATATAGATGTGAAGAACTAGGGGGGAAGATAGTTTGAAAAAAATAAAAAGGATAAGTAAAAAAAGATTAGTACTTGTTCTTATACTAGCGTGTTTTCTATTTTTAGCTTTAATATTTAGAACAGGATATCTTCAGCTAGTAAAGGGAGAATGGTTAAGTACTAAGGCAACGGATCAACAAACAAGAGAAATTCCGATAGAGCCTAAAAGAGGAACTATATATGATAAGAATATGAAAGAACTTGCTGTTAGTGTAACAAAATACACTGTTTGGTGTAAGCCAGTAGAAGTATCAAATAAGGAAGAGGCATCAAAAAAAGTATCAAAGATTTTAGGGAAAGAGTATGAAGATATACATAAATTAGTAAGTAAGAAAAATATGGCATTAGTAAAGATTGAAAGATGGATAGATGATGATAAAGCTAAACAAATAAGAGAAGCTCAAATACCTGGTATTTGGGTGGCAGAAGATAATCAAAGATATTATCCATATGGAAACTTTGCTCCATATGTACTAGGCCATACTTCAACAGATTCAGAAGGTATAGCTGGTATAGAAATGAAATACAATAAGCATTTAAAAGGAACTCCTGGTAAATTAATAGTTAGTACAGATGCATCAGGAAGAGAAATACCTAGAGGTATGGAAAAATACTATGAACCAGTACAAGGTCAAGGTTTAGTGCTTACAATAGATGAAGTAATACAACATTATACTGAAAAAGCAGTTCAAAAAGCATATGAAGTTAATAATGCAAAAAGGGTAACAGTAATATCTATGGATCCAAAAACAGGTGATATACTTTCTCTAGCATCAAAGCCAGATTATGATCCGAATGATTCAAGAACGCCTATTTATCCATATTACGAAGAGGAACTTGAAAAATATGATGATAAAGATAAATTAAAAGGATATTTTCAAATGTGGAGAAATCCAGCAATAAGTGATACATATGAACCAGGTTCTACATTTAAACTAATTACATCATCAGCAGGTATTGAAGAAAATGTGATAAAAGATAATGAACAATTTGTTTGTACGGGAAGTGTAACAGTAGGAGGAAGAAGAATAAAATGTTGGAGACATTATAGACCACATGGTGCTCAGTCTTTTAAACAAGGTGTTCAAAATTCTTGTAACCCAGTCTTTGTTGAAGTTGCAAGTAGGTTAGGCGTAAAAAAGATGTATGATTATATAGAAGCATTTGGATTTACTGAAAAAACAGGCATAGACTTACCAGGGGAAGCAAAAGGTATATTATATAATGAAAAGAATGTAGGTCCAGTAGAACTTGCTACAATGTCTTTTGGTCAATCAATCTCAGTTACACCAGTTCAACTTATAACAGCTATTTCAGCAATAGCAAATGATGGAAAACTTATGCAACCAAGGGTAGTAAAAGGTTATACTGATAATAAAGGTAATATAGTTGAAAAAATTGAACCTAAAGTTGTAAGACAGGTAATATCAGAAGAAACATCTAAAAAAATGATGCCTATCATAGAATCTGTTGTTAGTGAAGGTGGAGGTAAGATAGCATATATACCAGGTTATAGAATAGGTGGTAAAACAGGTACAGCTCAAAAGGTTATAGATGGAAAATATGCTCAAGGGAAATATATATGTTCGTTTATGGGGGTAGCTCCAAGTGATGATCCACAGATAGTAGTTTTAGCTATAGTTGACGAACCAACAGGAGTAAGTGCTTTTGGTAGTACAACAGCAGGTCCTATTATTAAAGAAATAATGAATGATTCTCTTAAGTATTTAGGCGTTAAACCAAAATATACAGAAAAAGAAAAAGAAGAGTTAGAAAAACCACAAGTAACAGTTCCAGATATAAGAAACTTATCAATTGAGGAAGCTGTTAAAGTACTAGAAGAGGCTAAATTAAGCCCTAATTTAGATGAGGATGTAGAAATGCCTAAAGATACTAAAATAAAAGATATGTTCCCAAAGCCGGGTGTAAAAGTATCTGAAGGTTCTAGCATAATGCTATATTTTGAATAAAGAAAAGTAACATATAGTTAGAAATACCTTCAAAAAAATAAAAATATGGTATATAATTAAAAAGTTAAGTTTACTAAGGGGCAATGTATATATTGGTATACATTGCCTTTTATTAAGGTAATCAATAAATCATAGTTAAAATGGTAAAGGAGGGTTAGATATGAAGTGTCTAACAGTATCAGAGTTAGTACTTGCGACAAATGGTAAATTACTTATTGGAAATGAAAATGACCGTGTATATGACGTTGTTATAGATAGTAGGAAAGCAAGTAGCGAAAATGTATTTGTAGCTATAATAGGAGAAACTTTAGATGGGCATGAGTTTATGAGCTCTGCATACGAAAAAGGTTGTAAAACTTTTATAAAAAATGAAAGTAGTAGCATAAAACTAGAGAGTTCGGACATAAATTTAATAGAAGTAAGTAATACTGAAATAGCTCTAGGTGAGATATCTAAATACTACAAAGAAAAGTTTGATATACCATACATAGGTGTAACAGGTAGTGTAGGTAAAACTAGTACTAGAGATATGATATATGCAGCAGTATCTTCTAAGTTTAATACATTAAAAAATGAAGGTAATTTAAATAATCAACTTGGAGTCCCATTAACTTTATTTAACTTAGATGAATTTTATGAATGTTCTGTAATTGAGATGGGTATGTCAGGATTCAATGAAATTGAATATTTAGCCAATATTGTGAAACCAAAAATAGGAGTTATATCTAATATAGGATTATCTCACATAGAAAATCTTGGATCACAAGAAGGAATTCTAAAAGCTAAAATGGAGATAGCTACAAATTTTGATTCTTCAAACACTTTAATAGTAAATGGAGATGATAAATTTTTATGCACATTAAAAAATAAAAATCATGAATATACATTAAAAACATTTGGATTTGATAAAGATAATGATATATACTGTGAAGGATATGAAATGACTGAAGACAGTATAACATTTATATGCAACATAAACGGAAAAAAGGAAGAAATATTTATACCAACAGTAGGTGAACATAATATATATAATGCTATGGCAGCTATACTAGTTGGAATTAGTTTAGAACTTACTTTGGATGAAATAAAAAATGGTCTTAAACATTTTAAAGCAACAAAGATGAGACTAGATATAGTTAAAAATGATAAAATGACAATAATAAATGATGCATATAATGCAAGCCCTGATTCTATGAAAGCAGCTTTAAAAATACTAGGAAGATATAAGACTAGAAGAGTAGCAATTCTTGGAGATATGTTTGAAATGGGTGAATATGCAGAGTATGGTCATAGATTAGTAGGAGAAGTATCAATAGGAAATGTAGATGTTCTTATAACTATTGGTAATGATTCAAACTTTATAGGCCAAGAAGCAAAAAAGTTAGGATTTTATGAAAAGAATTTATATCACTTTAAAACAAGAGAAGATGCTATTAATGAGATAGATAGCTTATTAAAAGAGGAAGATGTAGTACTAGTTAAAGCATCGAGAGGTATGAAATTAGAAAAAATAGTAGAACATCTTAATAAGTAATAAAATAGACGAAATAGCCAGCAAGGGAGAGGAGAAATATTATGTTAGGAATAACAGAACTTACGTATACAGCATTGATTTCATTTCTAATAGTAGTTATATTAGGACCAATATTTATACCTATGTTAACTAAATTTAAATTCGGTCAGACGGTTAGAGACGACGGCCCTAAAACACACTTAGCCAAAAATGGAACACCTACTATGGGTGGAATATTAATGATGGTTGCAATACTTATAACAGGTCTTACTAGAAGCAAAATAAGCAATGATATGGTAGTTGGGCTTATATCTATAGTAGGATTTGGATTAGTAGGATTCTTAGATGATTTTATAATAATAAAAATGAGAAGATCGTTAGGATTAAAGCCATGGCAAAAGATAGTCCTTCAATTTGCATTAGCTATATATATATCGTACTATCAATATACAACATCACCTAGTGCTACTCAACTTATGATACCATTTACAGATGCCGTTATAAACTTAGGAGTTTTATATATACCTATAATGACATTTATAATAATTGGTATTGTTAATGCAGTAAACCTGACAGATGGGTTAGATGGTTTAGCATCAGGAGTAACTTTAATAGTTGCTACGTTCTTTATGCTATTTGCAGGAACAGTTGCTATAAATACTGATGTAGCAGTTTTAGCTGCAGCTACAGTAGGAGCATGTTTAGGATTCTTAGGATTTAATTCATACCCAGCAAAAATATTTATGGGTGATACAGGATCTATGGCGTTAGGAGGAGCTGTTGTAGCATTTTCAGTTTTAACTAACTCTATACTTATAATACCTTTAGTAGGAGGTATATACTTTGCAGAAGCTATATCTGTTATACTTCAAGTAGCATCTTTCAAAATAAGAAAGAAAAGAATATTTAAAATGGCTCCAATCCACCATCATTTTGAACAATGTGGATGGCCAGAGACTAGAGTAGTATTTGTATTTTGGATAATAACTGTGGTTTTAGCTTGGATAAGTATAATAGCAGTATTCTAAATTTGGGGGTATAAAAATGGACCTAGAAGGAAAAAAGTTTTATTAATTGGTCTTGCAAAAACTGGAGTATCAGCAATTAAACACCTAGATAAGTTAGGTGTAAATATAGTTGTAAATGATATAAAAGATAAAGAACAATTAAAAGATATATTATGTGAATTAGAACAGTTAAATAATGTAGAATATATACTTGGATACCATCCAGAAAATATAGATGATATAGATATGGCTGTAGTATCTCCAGGAGTACCATTAGATTTACCTTTTATTATAAAAATAAAAGAAGCCAATATTGAACTTATAGGTGAAGTGGAACTTGCTTATAGACTATCTAATGGACCAACGTTTATAGGTATAACTGGAACAAATGGGAAAACAACAACAACTAGCTTAGTTGGAGAAATATTTAAGACAGCTAATTGTGATACATATATAGTTGGTAATATTGGAAACCCTGTTATTGATACTGTAGGAGTTGCTAATGAAAAATCAGTCCTAGTAACTGAATTAAGTAGTTTCCAACTTGAGAGCATAGATACATTTAGACCTAAGGTAAGTGCTATATTAAACTTTACAGAAGACCATATGAATAGACATCATACTATAGAAAACTATATAGAAGCTAAATCTAAAATATTTATGAATCAAAATAGTGATGATTTTTGTGTATTAAACTATGATGATGAAAAAGTTAGAAATTTAGATGAAAAAATAAAAGCTAAAAAAATATTCTTCTCTAGAAAAAAACAAATAGATGGTGGAGTATATTTAGATGAAAATAATAATATAGTTATAGATGTAGATGAAAAAGTAACACTTTTAAATAAAAGTGAATTAAGCTTACCAGGTGACCACAATTTAGAAAACTGTATGGCTGCAATAGGTATAGCTTATGTATCTAATATAGACTTAAAAGTAATAAAAAAGGTATTAAAGTCATTTGCAGCAGTAGTTCATAGACAAGAGTTTGTAAGAAACCTAAATGATATTATGTTTGTTAATGATTCAAAAGGAACTAATCCAGACTCTACTATAAAGGCTATTGAGTCTTACGATAGACCAATAATATTAATAGCAGGTGGTAAGGATAAGCAAAGTAGTTTCGATGAATTATTAGAAATAGCAAAAGGAAGAGTTAAGACATTAGTTTTATTAGGTGAAACTGCGCCTATTATAGAAAAATGTGCTAAAGAAAAAGGGTTTGAAAATATATATAGAGTAAAGGATATGAAAGAAGCAGTTAAAACATCATATGAAATAGCAGTTAAAGATGATGTAGTACTTCTTTCACCAGCTTGTGCAAGTTGGGATATGTACAAAAGTTTTGAAGTAAGAGGAGATGACTTCAAGGATAATGTAAACAATTTAAAATAACCTCTTATCTCGGGAATGGAGGTAGGTTTATCAAATGTCTAAAGAAGCTTTAAAAAAGCAAATCGACAAGGGGATGAAGACTGAATTTGATAGTGTTGTATTCTATACCACTATGCTTTTAGTGTTTATAGGAATCATCATGGTGTTTAGTGCAAGTTTTGTTCAATCTTCATTTAAGCATCATGATGCTTATTATTTTCTTAAGAAAAATTTAGTATATGCAACATTAGGATTTATATCTATGATGTTCACTGCAAAGATAGATTATAGATTTTGGAAAAAGAATGCAAAAACTATAGGTATTGTTGCTATTATATTATTACTTCTTGTTTTAACACCACTAGGAATAAAAGCAAACGGAGCTAGAAGATGGCTAGGTGTTGGAGGTCTTTCTTTACAGCCAGCAGAACTTGCAAAGTTTGCAACTATAATAATAACGGCAAAACTAATTGAAAAGAGATATGACAATATCAAATCTTTAACAAAAGGAGTTATTCCACTTCTTATGATACCATCACTATTTTTCGCATTAATAATACTTCAACCAAACATGTCTACAGCGGGGACTGTAATATTAGTTACATTTGTAATGATATTTGTGGCAGGTATGGATATGAAGTTTGTAATTGCGATGATAGGTAGCGGTGCTGCTTTGTTTGCTGCATTAGTAATAGCAGCGCCTTATAGATTAAAACGTGTTACTTCTTTCCTAGATCCATTCCAAGATCCACTTGGAAATGGATATCAAGTTATCCAAGGTCTTTACGCATTAGGATCAGGAGGATTATTTGGAATGGGATTAGGTAAAAGTCAACAAAAATGGTTTTACATACCCGAACCACAAAATGACTTTATATTTGCTATAATAGGTGAAGAATTAGGTCTTGTGGGATGCGCAGTAGTAATTATGCTATTTGTAATATTAGTATATAGATGTATAAGAATAGCTTTAAGATGTTCAAATGTATTTGCTTGTATGGTAGTGATTGGTATAGGTGCTCAAATAGGAATTCAGGCAGCATTAAATATTGCAGTAGCAACATCATCAATGCCAGTTACAGGTGTTGCCTTACCATTTATAAGTTACGGAGGAACATCCCTCATAATATTTATGAGTGCAATAGGTATAGTATTAAACATCTCAAAACATGTCAAAATTAACTAACAGGAGATGATACAATGAAAGTATTATTATCAGGTGGCGGAACTGGAGGTCATGTATATCCAGCTATAGCCATAGCTAACAGAATAAGAGAAGAACACCCAGATGCTGAAATATTATTCGTAGGAACAGCTAAAGGTATAGAATCAGAAATAGTTCCAAAATATGGATACGAATTAAAAACAGTAACAGTTCAAGGGTTTAAAAGAAAAATAGATTTAGATAATGTAAAAAGAGTATTTAAGTTATTTAAAGGATTAGAACAATCAAGATCAGTAGTTAAAAAGTTTAAGCCAGACATAGTAATAGGAACTGGAGGGTATGTTAGTGGACCGGTGTTATTCAATGCATCTATGAAAAAAATTCCAACTATTATCCATGAACAAAACTCTTTCCCAGGAGTAACTAATAAAATACTTGCTAAAATGGTTACAACAGTTTTAACTAGCTTTGAAGATTCACATCAAAGATTCCCAGAAGGTACTAGAGAAAAATTAGTTCTTACGGGTAACCCAGTTAGAAAAGAAATTTTAGTTGCCAGAAAGAATGTTGCTAGAAGAAATTTAGGAATCACTGAAGATAAGAAAATGGTACTTTGCTACGGAGGTAGTGGAGGAAGTGAAGAAATAAATGACGCAATGAGATTAGTAATAGAAAATATGGTCAAAGATGATGTTGCATTTATATTTGCTACAGGGAAATATTACTATGAAGAGTTTTCAAAAAGTGTATCAGATATAAATTTAAAACCATATCAAAGAATAGTTCCTTATTTAGAAGATATGGCAAATGCTTTAGCTGCAAGTGACTTAGTTATAGGTAGCGCAGGAGCAATATCTTTAGCTGAGATAACAGCACTTGGTAAGCCGTCTATAATAATACCAAAAGCTTACACAGCGGAAAATCACCAAGAATATAATGCAAAAAGTATTGAAAAGCAAGGTGCAGGTATAGCAATACTTGAGAAAAATTTAACACCTCAAAGTCTAAATGAAGCTGTATTTAAACTTTTAGGAGATAAAGAAGCCTTAATAGATATGGAAAATGCTAGTAGAGCAATAGGAAAGCCAGAAGCGATAGACTTAATATATAATGAAGTTATAAAAATATATAATGCTAATTATAAGCAAAAACCTTCATCAAAAAAAGAAAATAAGGAATCTAAAGTTCAAAAAAATGATGAAGAAAATAAAAATTTAGAAAATAATGAAGAGCAAGAAAAACAACCTAAAGTAATAGGAATAAAGAAAAAGTAACATGTAACCCTTCTAGTACATAATATTAAAATTATAGGCACTATAATTTAATATACAACGCTAGGAGGGTTTAATTTTGTCTAAGTATATAATTAGGGGAGGAAATAAAATCGAGGGTAGATTAGATATAAGGGGAGCTAAAAATGCAATACTACCCATAATTGCAGCTACTATACTTAACGAAAATAAAAGTACAATTCATAATGTACCAGATATATCTGATGTATATGTAATGATAAAGATTTTAGAAAGTATAGGGTGTAAAGTAGACTATAAGTATGGAACTTTAGTTGTAGATAGTTCGAATATAAATTCGATGGAAATAGATGAAGAATATGTTAGAAAAATGAGATCATCAATAATTGTAATGGGTGCTATGATAGGTAGATTAGATTATACAAAAATAAGTTATCCAGGTGGGTGTGCAATAGGTTCAAGACCGATAGACTTACACCTAAAAGCGCTTAAACAGCTAGGAATAAGAATAGAAGAGGAAAGTGGATTTATAAGTTGCTATAAAGATAAACTAGTAGGAAATACGATAACTTTTGAATTTCCTAGTGTAGGAGCTACTGAAAATACAATTCTTGCAGCAGTTAAAGCAAAAGGGATAACAAAAATATGTAATGCAGCAAGAGAACCAGAAATAGAAGATTTACAAAATTTTTTAAATAAAATGGGAGCAAAGATAAAAGGAGCAGGAACTAGTTATATAGAAATAGAAGGTGTAGATAAGTTACATGAAGTAGAACATGCTGTTATACCAGATAGAATTGCTATAGGAACATATATGGTGGCATCTGCAATGACAGGAGGAAAATTAGAGGTGGATAGAGTGGTTGTACCACATATGGAGCCGATATGTGATAAGTTAAGGGATGTAGGATGTGAAATAGAATATACTAAAGAGGGACTTATACTTAAATCACCCAAAACTATACAAGCTATAGATTTAGTTAGAACAGCACCTCATCCAGGTTTTCCAACAGATATGCAAGCTCAATTAATGGCACTTATGACATTAGCTAATGGAACTACAGTATTTTATGAAACGATTTTTGAAAATAGATTTATGCATTGTGCAGAATTAATTAGATTAGGGGCTAATATAAAATATATAACAGATAATATTTGTATGGTAAAAGGTGTAAATAGCTTACATGGAGCAAAGGTTAAATCTCCAGACTTAAGAGGAGGTGCATCTTTAGTATTAGCAGCGCTAGCTACTAAAGGCGAGACTGAAGTATCAAATATATATCACGTTGAAAGAGGATATGAAAATATTGAGAATGTATTAAGAAATTTAGGAGCAAACATATACAAAGTAGAAGATATTGATAAAATAAAAGGCTATTAAGCCTTTTATTTTTTATGCATTTTGTAGGATATTTTATGCTAAAAGTTGTATTTATAAGTAGAGGGAAAAAATTTAATTATGTTGATTATAAATAGGTTGAATTTATAAATAAAAATACAAAAAGGGGGAAAAATTTTGAAAAAGAAAAAGAAAAGAAAGATTAATACCAGTAATTTAATGATATTATTAAGTTTTTTATTAATGATAACAATAGGAATGTATTCTATTTTAAATAGTTCTTTATTCAATACTAATAAGGTAGAAGTTGAAGGAAACAAAAAGGTTAAAAAAAATGAAATACTAAAAAACTTAGATATAAGGAAAGATAAAAATATATTTATGTATGATACTAATAAAATGGAAAAAATAGTGCTAGAAAATCCGTACATAGAGGAGGTTCAAGTAAAAAGGAAACTTCCAGATAAGCTACAGGTACTAATAAAAGAAAAGGAAATTTTTGCAATTATTAAAGATAACGACGATTATTGTTATATAGATAAAGATGGAAATTACATAGAAAAAATCAAAGAAATAAGTGATAAAGAAAGTAGTCCAATCGTAGATATAGACTATATAATAGACGAGAATAAAAATATAGAATTTAAGAATGATGAAACTAAAGAAAGGTTATTATATTTACTAGAGTGTATGAAGGAAAATAATCTTTATAAAAAAATAGTTAAGGTAAACTATGAAAAAGATGATATTATAAATATGTACACAAAAGATGATATCAAAATAATATTAGGAAATGATAAAGACTTAGATTATAATATTTCTAGAATGGGTTATATAATATCAGATTTACAAGATGACATTAAAAGAAAAGGAACTATCGATTTAACTTACGGAAATTATGCAGTGTATAAACCGTAATAGATAGATTTAAATAAGGAGTGATTTTATTGAAGAGAAAAATTCCTTATAAGAGTGTGGTAATTTGCAGTACGATATTAGGTATTTTTATAAGTTTGCAATTAAAAACTTTAAATTTAGAAAATAATGGTATGACTACATCTAAAAAAGGAAAAGAATTGGCCGTAGAATTAAAAGGTCTAAAGAAAAAAGAAGAAGAACTTAAGTTAGAAGTTAATGCACTTAAAGAAAGTATAGATAAGTACAAAGGTGATGAAGGAGAAAGCGCTATACAATCTGAAATAAAAAAATATGAAACTTTAGCGGGATTCACTGATGTAGAAGGTAAAGGTATTGAAGTAAAAATTAAACCTAATAATGATAGTATTAAAACTGAAAACTCAAATGATAGTATTATATATAATTATGATTTACTTTTATCTATGATAAATAAATTAAATTCAGCTCAAGCTAATGCTATATCCATAAATAATGAAAGAGTCGTTGGGAGCAGTTATATTGAATTAAAAGAAGACAAGTTATATATAAATAATACAGAGATAAAAGCACCTTTTACCATAGAGGCTATAGGAGACTCTGATACTTTATCGTCAGCTCTTCAAATTAAATACGGAATTGTTTGGGAGATGGAAAAGTATTATGATGTTAAAGTTGAAATTGAGAAAAAAGAAAAAGTAAAAATAAATGAGTATAACCATGAATTAAAAATAAATCATTCTTTTGATGATAATTAAGAGGTAAAAGAATGAATATTAAAAGAAAAAATATTAAGCAAAAGATGGTAATTTTAGGAGCCTTTGTAGCGGGAATCTTAGTATCTACATATTTGAAAACATTTGATTCATCTAAAGTTTACATAAGTTTAGATGAAAAAAAGAAACTAGAAAACAAAATAGAATCAAGTAAAAATAATATAGAGAAATTAGAAAAAACAAAATTAGATTTAGAAACATATGTTAAAAAATATGAAGAAGCATCTAAAGATAATAATAAATCAATAAATGATTTGTTAGAAGAAGAATTAAAAAACTTTAAAGAATTAAGTGGATATACAGATATAAATGGTGAAGGATTAATAGTGACAATAAAAGATAGCGAAAAAGAAGTTAAAAGTGGTGAAAATCCAAATGATTTTATTGTTCATGATATAGATGTACTTAAGATAATAAATGATTTAAAAAAATCAGGAGCTAAGGCTTTATCTATAAATGGAGAGAGATTATTGCCAACAAGTAGAATAAAATGTTCGGGAGCAACTATAACTGTTAATGATATAACATATGGTCAACCATTTGTTATAAAAGCTATAGGAGATTCAGATGGTTTAATGGCTTCTATCATTTCACCTCAGTCTTATGCTAATTTATTAAAAGATGGATATGGAATTTATATAAAAGCAGAAGAAAAAAATGACATAGTCATTAATTCTTATGAAAAATCTAAATAAAAAGCATTAAAAAACTTGAAAAATGTAGGTGTTTCAAAGTAAAATAAAGAAGGTGATCATTTATGATATGGATATTAGCTGGATTAGCATTAGGAGTAGTAGTTGGATATTATATTCCATTTACTTATACTATGGATTACTCGCTATATATGTCTGTTGCAATACTTGCAACAATGGACTCAATATTTGGTGCAGTTAAGTCTGGATTTGAAGGTAAATATGATAATATAATTTTCATAACTGGGTTTATAGGAAATGCATTATTAGCTATAATATTGACATATATAGGAGATAGATTAGGTCTACCGCTTTATTATGTCGCTATATTAGTATTTGGGTCGAGATTATTTGACAATTTATCGATAATTAGGAGACATATTATTGCAAATTTAAGTAATAAAAAAAGAGGAAAATAAACATTTTTGTGGAATAAGTTAGTTAAATATTAACAAAATTGAAAGATTAAATGATATAATTAATACATACATTTACTTACAATCATAAAATGAGGAGGTTTATAAATGCTAAACTTTGACCTAGAAACAGATGGTCTTGCGCAAATTAAAGTAATCGGCGCAGGCGGCGGAGGAAACAATGCGGTTAATAGAATGGTTGAGGCACAACTTAAAGGTGTCGAATTTATAGCTGTTAATACAGATAAACAAGCTTTACATACATCAAAAGCTGAACATAAGATTCAAATAGGTGAGAAATTAACAAGAGGACTTGGAGCAGGAGCTAACCCTGAGGTTGGTAAAAGAGCTGCTGAAGAGAGCAAAGATGAAATAGTAAAAGTACTTCAAGGTGCAGATATGGTATTCGTTACAGCTGGTATGGGTGGAGGAACAGGTACTGGTGCAGCACCAGTTATAGCTCAGCTAGCAAAAGAAATGGGAATACTAACAGTAGGAGTTGTTACTAAGCCTTTCTTATTTGAAGGTAAAGTAAGAATGAAAAATGCTGAAAGTGGTATATCTGAATTAAAATCTAAAGTAGATACATTAATAACTATACCAAATGATAGATTATTACAAATAGTACAAAAAAATACTTCAATGCTAGATGCATTCTCTATAGCAGATGATGTATTAAAGCAAGGCATACAATCTATATCAGACCTTATAGCAGTACCGGGACTTATAAACTTAGACTTTGCTGACGTTACATCAGTAATGAAAGAACAAGGACTAGCTCATATGGGATTAGGTAACGCTTCAGGCGAAAATAGAGCTATAGAAGCAGCTAGACAAGCTATCCAATCACCACTTTTAGAAACTTCGATAAGAGGTGCTAGGGGAGTATTACTTAACATAACTGGTGGGTCTAACTTAGGACTATTAGAAATAAATGAAGCATCTACATTAGTTCAAGAATCTTGCGACCCAGAAGCTAACATAATATTTGGGGCTTCTATAAGAGAAGATCTTGGAGAAGAAATAATGATAACTGTAATAGCTACAGGATTTGATGATAGTAAAGATTTATCATTTGATTTAAATGAAAGACCTAAAGTGAACTCAAGACCAACTCTAAATTCGTCTATAAGACAACCAGAAGTAGAAGCTACTCCTGTTGTAGAACAAAGAGAAGTTAGAGAAGAAATAGTTCTTCAAAAAGAAGAACCTAAGAAAATGAATGTTATGGAAGATGATATGGAAATACCAACTTTCTTAAGAAGAAGAAGATAAAAAGAAGTCTAATAGACTTCTTTTTTTATATCAATTTCCAACTTTAATAGACTAAATGTGCAAATTAATTTAGAAATTTTAAAAGTTGAAAATAATCATAAAAGTTACATTAAATGAATAAATATTAGTATAGGATTAAGCTAATATCAACGATATATTAGAACTTACATAAATATATAAGTTATTTTTTAGATTAAAAAGAAAGCAAAATGCTTTCTTTTTTTGTTATTTTTAATAATAAATTAATTCGGTTTCGACTATTAAAAGTGACATAAAATTTTATGCATACTAATTTATAATATACACAAAGGTTTAAAAGTAAAAGGGGGAATCTGTGATGTACATAGAGTACTACATTATAGAAAACCTATTAATAAATTATATTATTATAAGTTGTACTTCTATTCTTACAAAAAAATATAATCCTATTAAAAAAAGATTCTTAGGTGCATTTGTAGGAATGTTATATTCAGTTGCATATATTTATCCAGAGTTAGATATACTATTTACTTTGCCATTTAAAGTGTTAATTATGACTCTTATAACATTAATATCTTTTACATATAAGAATAAAAGAGAGTACATAAGTATAGCGCTTGTTTTTTATTTGGTAAATGTTTTTATATCTGGAAGTACTTATTTTATAATTTATTTTACGGGTATAGACCATATGAAAATATCCTTTATAATAATCTGTGCCTTTGCTAGCTGTGAGTTGCTTAAATACATATACAAGGATATAAAAATACTTAAACAAATTAAAGAATTAAAAAAGACCATAACTATAAATTTATTAGGTAATAGCTGTAGCTGTGAAGCTTTATTAGATAGTGGGAATTTATTAAAAGATCCTATGAGCAATAATGATGTTATTATTGTGAAATCAGAAGTGTTAAAGGGAATAATCCCGGATATATTAATAAATTCTTATGATAAAGACTTAGATGTAGTTAAGGTTGATGAAATAATAAACTTATTAGATGGTGACATATCAGCTAAGGTTAGGCTTATACCATATAAACATGCAGGTAGCAACAAGGGAAGTATTATTTTAGGTTTGAAAGCTGATTATGTAGAGGTTGATGAAAGTAAGATTGGAAATGTAGTTTTGGGGATATCAAACTTTGAGGATGATGAGTATAGCGCAATATTAAATCCAAGCATATTAATTTAAATTCAATTAGATAAAATTAAGGGGGATATAAAAGATGAAGTTGCTAATGTCAAAAATTATGAATGGAATTATATCTATATTAATTAAGTTGGGTATAATAAAACCTAAAGGAATTTATTACATGGGTGGAGTGAATATATTGCCACCACCGCTAAAAGCAGATGAAGAAAATGAACTGTTACAAAAATTAGAAAATGATGAAAGTGTAAAAGCTGTTTTGATAGAAAGAAACTTAAGATTAGTAGTATATATATCTAGAAAATTTGAAAATACTGGAATTGATGTTGAAGATTTAATTTCTATCGGTACAATTGGTTTAATAAAAGCTGTTAATACATTTAAATTAAATAAGAATATAAAGTTAGCTACATATGCATCAAGATGTATTGAAAATGAGATTTTAATGTATCTTAGAAAGAATAACAAGAAAAAGACTGAAGTATCTTTTGATGAACCATTAAATGTGGACTTAGATGGTAATGAACTTTTATTATCTGATGTGTTAGGAACAGAAAATGATGAGATATATAAGATTATCGAAGAAGAAATTGACAAAGATTTATTAGTAATGGCATTAGATAGATTATCAGATAGAGAAAAGCAAATTATGGAATTAAGATTTGGATTAACTAATAGAGGAATGGAAAGAACACAAAAAGAAGTTGCTAACATCCTTGGAATATCTCAATCTTACATTTCTAGGCTTGAGAAAAAAATAATTTCACGATTAAAAAAAGAAATGAAAAAATTTGTATAAATAAATAATTCTCTCTTAAAAGTATAAAAATATATGATGTGTAAATAATTTCATATAGATAAAACTTTTAAGAGAGGACTGAAATGTATGCAAATTAATAAAGTTGAAATCTGTGGTGTAAATACATCTGAGCTTCCCGTTCTTAAAAACAACCAAATGATGGAGCTTCTTTTGAAAATAAAAGATGGAGATGAAGAAGCAAGACAACAGTTTGTAAGGGGAAACTTAAGGCTAGTTCTAAGTGTAATACAAAAATTTAATAACAGAGGAGAGAATATAGACGATTTATTCCAAATAGGATGTATAGGACTTATAAAAGCTATAGACAACTTTGATTTAAGTCAGAATGTAAGGTTCTCAACTTATGCAGTACCTATGATTATAGGCGAAATAAGAAGATACTTAAGAGATAATAATCCTATAAGAGTAAGTAGATCGTTAAAAGACATAGCATATAAAGCACTACAAGTTAGGGAAAGACTAGTAAGAGCTAATGCAAAAGAACCGACGGTATCGGAAATATCAAAAGAATTAGAACTACCAGTAGAAGATGTAGTTATGGCATTAGATGCAATACAGGACCCAATATCATTATTTGATCCAGTATATCAGGATAATGGAGATGCTATATTTGTAATGGATCAAGTACAAGATAAAAAGGACACAGATGAAAATTGGTTACAAGAGATAGCTCTTAAAGAAGCTATAAAAAAATTAAACAGTAGAGAAAAGCTAGTATTGGATCTAAGGTTTTACAAGGGAAGGACTCAAATAGAAGTGGCTGATGAGATAGGTATATCTCAAGCTCAAGTATCTAGAATAGAAAAAAATGCTTTAAAAAATATGAAAAAGTATATATAGAAAAAATAAGAGTTATCATATTTTATGTTAACTCTTATTTTATTTAAATAAAAATTTACATTAAAATGAAATTAAATGAAAAATATATGCAAAATATGGTATAATTGAGTATATGCAAAAATGAATAAAAGGAGAATAATAATGCTAGAATCATCTATAGTTTACACACTTGTAAGAACTATTCCGGAAAGTTTAGTATTAGTGTTATCGGGGATGATGTTACTAGGAAATAGTATAGATATAAAGCAAGTATTCAAAAAAGGAATTTTACTAGGTACTACTATTGTATGTATAAGGTTATTACCTATAAATTTTGGAGTACATACTATGCTAGCAATGATATCATTTGGATTAATAATTTTTAATCTTTCAGGTAAAGATACAATAAAGACTATGATAACAACATGTACAGTTTGGATAGCATTAGTATTAAGTGAAGGGGTATATTCAATTATAGCAACTGTAATTTTAAAAATACCAATTGATATATTGATGAATAAAGAGATATCAGGTGCTTTAATAACTCTTCCGTCTTTAATAATAATACTAATATTAGTATTTATATTTAAAGAAATTAAAAATAAAATTAATAAATCTGCATAAAGAGGGTTAATTATGGGATGTATAGAGAAAGTATCGCTAGATTTATCAGATAAATTAGGTACAAAGCTAAATAAAACAGCTGAAGAAAAAGCGGTTTTAAATTATGGGTTATTTGTAATGCTACATACATTTATAGGCATAGTAATAACATTTTTGGTGGGTATAATAACAGGAATGGTCTTAGAGATGATGATTATATCTGTTACAACTGCTTGGCTAAAAAGATATACAGGTGGTGTTCATGCATCTACTCCTGAAAGGTGTGCCATAATAGGAGTTTTATTGTCGTTTATATTATCTATAGTATGTAGATATTTAGAAAGCGTATTGGATATTAAATGGTTAATATTATTAGAAATTATAATTTTAAGTTTTTCTTATTGTGTAGTATATAAAAAATGTCCAGTACCATCAAAAAATAAACCTCTAAAAAAAGAGAGTACAAGAAAAAATTAAGGAAAAAAGCATTTAATTTAATAACTATATATTCAGTATTAATAATATTACTAAGCATAATATATTTCATATTTAGTATACAAAGTATAAAGATAATATGCTTATCAATGTTATTAGGAATAGGTTTGCAAGTGTTTGTTTTAACTAATATAGGTTCTAAATTCATTTATATGCTAGATAATATTTTTAATAGCATGGAAAAATCATTGAATATATAAATATTTTGCTTTTAAAGTAACATGTAAGTTATTTTAAAATAAATTTAACTTTACGATAAAGGGGGGGTATACAGAATGGAATTTTTATTTAACTCTGTATCAGATTTATTAACAAAGGTAGCTGGAGGAGCATCAACATTTTGTGCGTTTATGTTCTTTGAAGCAGAAGTACCAGAGTCATTAAGAGAAGAATAAACAATCAAAAACCATAAGGAAATATATCCTTATGGTTTTGTTTAGATAAAGATAATTATTTTAGGTGATAGAATATGAGTAACTTTGATAAAAAAAGAAATGATAAAGTATGTGAAATAATAATACTGCTGAAAGTAATATATATAATACTAAGTATGGTGGCCATATCTAGTGGTGCATCGAAAGCTCCAACAGAAGCTAAAGATGTTATATTCACGCCTATAATATTTACACTAATTTTAATTTCTATATTAGGGTATCTCTTATGGATGGCAACTCATACTAAAGACAGGATAGATAAAAAGCCAAGACTAACAGATTTAATAGAAACTAGT
This sequence comes from Faecalimicrobium dakarense, assembly GCF_000499525.1. GTDB lineage: Bacteria > Bacillota > Clostridia > Peptostreptococcales > Peptostreptococcaceae > Faecalimicrobium > Faecalimicrobium dakarense. The sequence goes on from NZ_HG529229.1 coordinate 52,631, forward strand.
TTTACATTGTTTATATTCGCGATAGTTGTATGTTCTACTGGTTTAGAATCTAGTGAGTATAAATTAATTAGTGTATTTGTAGTATTAATTGCGGCTATACAATTTGGGAAAAATTATAGTATAGGGGTTGCTACATTCTCATCAATATTAATATTTATAATAGACTTTCTGATAAGTGCTAAAAATAGGCCAATAATAATGGGTTATTTTTTAGCAAGTGATCAAGGCAAGCAAACTCTAAGTGTATACTTTGAAAGTGATTTAATAATAGTAAGTGCTTTATCTGTAACTGCATTTATATTAGGTATGTATGTGGATATAGAAAGAGAACATAGTAAAGAACTTAAAAATATAGCAAATAGAGATGAATTGACAGGATTGTACAATCATAGATACTTCCAAGAGTATCTTGGTAAAGCCATGGATAATGCAGATAAAAACAATAGTGAAGTATCATTATTATTTATGGATATAGATTACTTTAAAAATTATAATGATGTAAATGGGCATCAAGCAGGAGATGTACTATTAAGACAAATAGGTAAAATACTAAAAACATGTGTTAGAGAAGATGATGTTGTAGCAAGATATGGTGGAGAAGAGTTTGCAGCTATACTACCTTATACAGGTGAAAAGGATGCTATAAAAATAGGAGAGAGAATAAGACAGTCTATTCAAAATACTAACTTTAGAGGTCAAGAAAATCAACCAGATAAAAATATAACTATATCAATAGGAGTATCATCTTATCCAACAAGAGCTACAAGTAAACATCAATTTATAAATACAGCAGATGATGCTCTTTACAGAGCTAAATCATTTAATAAAAATAGAGTTGAATCTTATCATAGTGTCTTAGATGACTTGTGTAGGCAAATAGGAATAAATGAAGATAGAATAAAGTCACTGAAATCTCTTATAAGTATGATAAATATAAAAGATAGATATACATATGGTCATACAGAAAGAGTTGTAATTTATACTAAATGGTTTGCACAATCGCTTAACTTACCTGAAGAGGATCAGGTTAAGATACAAATTGCATCTTATTTACATGATATAGGTAAATTAGAAATACCTGAAGAAGTGTTAAATAAAAAAGAAAAGCTTACAAATGAAGAATTTCAAATGTTTAGAGATCATCCTCAAGCTGGAGTGGATCTTATACAAAATATAAAGCCATTTGAATCATTTACACCTCTTATAAAGCACCATCATGAAAGATATGATGGATCTGGTTATCCAGATAGATTAAAAGGGGAAGAAATACCTTATTTAGCAAGAATGCTTACAATAGCTGATAGCTTTGATGCAATGACATCTAATAGACCATATAATGTTAGGAAAAGTCATGAAGAAGGTATTTTAGAATTAAGAGCTAATGCAGGAACTCAATTTGACCCTGAATTAGTTGAAGAATTTATAAAGATGCTTGAAAAATATAAGGACAACTTTTAAAAAAATGACCTAGATAGGTCATTTTTTTTTGGACGAGAACATATTTATTTTTATAAGACTACTTAATTTTAAAAGGAGGAATTATATAATATGATTAGAGTATCTGATATAATGGAAAAGGAAATCATAAATGTAAAGAATGGAAAAAGGATGGGCTTTATAACTGATATAGATATGGATATAAACGAAGGTAAAATAATGTCATTTACAATAACAGGAGATGGCGGAAGAGGAATATTTTCTAGAGGTTATGAAGGACAAGTAATATTTTGGAATGATATACTAAAAATAGGATGTGATACTATAATAGTAAATATAGGATCAGAACTTAATTTAGACGAATTTAACATATAGCAAACCTAAGGAGGAAAAAATAATGCAATGCCCTTACTGCAACTATAAAGAATCTAAAGTAATAGATTCAAGACATACAGATGGTAAATCTATAAGAAGAAGAAGAGAGTGTGAATCTTGTAAAAAAAGATTTACGACTTATGAAAAAATAGAAACAACTCCTGTTATGGTTATAAAAAAGGATGATAGCAGAGAATACTTTGATGGCGAAAAAATAAAATATGGAATACTAAAATCTTGTGAAAAAAGACCAGTTTCATTAGAACAAATTGAAGAAGTAGTATCATATGTTGAAAATGAAATAAATAAGTGTTACATAACAGAAATAGAAACTGAAAAAATTGGGGAAATGGTTATGGATAAGCTAAAAGACTTAGATGAAGTAGCTTATGTAAGATTTGCATCTGTATATAGACAATTTAAAGATATAAATACATTTGTTATAGAATTAAAGAACATACTAATGGAAAAGGGAGACTAAAATGAATAATTATATAACAGTAAAAGAAATTGAAGAAAATATTGATTTTGTAAATTTAGCTATAACCCTTAAAAATGTAGACGCTAAATCACGTGAAGATATGAAAAAAGTATGTGAAAGTAAAAATATTGAAATAAAAAATTTAACTAGTAATATACAAATACATTCAGACATAGTTAATGTTGTTAATGAAAATAATATAGACGAAAAGATTGAAGGGGATGCATTAGTAACAAATCTAAAAAAAGTTCCTCTATTAATATTTACAGCAGATTGTGTACCAATAGCTATTATAGATAAAAAGAAAAAAGCAATAGGGTTAGCACATGCAGGTTGGAGAGGGACTTACGATAAAATAGCAGAAAAAACAATAGAAGTTATGAAAAAAAAATATAATACAAATCCTGAAGATTTAGTTTGCGTTATAGGGCCATCAATAGGACCATGTTGTTATGAAGTATCTAAAGATTTAGTTGAAAAATTTAACACAAATCTTACAAACTGTGATGATAAATTCTATATAATAAAAGAAGATAAGTATTATTTAGATTTATGGAAAGTGAATGAATATGTCCTAAAATCTAGTGGAGTCAAAGAAGATAATATAATTAATTTAAACTTATGCACAAGCTGTAACTGTCATAAGTTTCACTCTTATAGAAAACATGATAAAACTCCACAAAGGATAGGAATGATACTTGAGATAAAATAGATAGGAGATAAACTTAATATGAACGCAAAGGTACTTGTTATAGACGATGAAATACATATAGTTGAGCTTCTAAAATTTAATTTAGAGACTTCAAATTATGATGTTGATTATGCTTATGATGGCATAGATGGTTATATAAAAGCTAAGGAAACTAAACCAGATTTAATATTACTAGACTGGATGTTACCTAATATAAGTGGTATAGAAATTTTAAAAAAAATTAGAAATGATAAATTTTTAAAACAAATACCAGTTATAATGCTGACAGCAAAAAATATGGAAAATGATAAAGTTGAAGGTTTGGAAATAGGAGCCGATGATTATATAACTAAGCCATTTAGTGTAAAAGAATTATTAGCAAGGATTAGTTCTGTACTTAGAAGGTACAATATTAGTGGTCAAAATGCAGAAAGTATATTATCATCTGGAAATCTAAAAGTAGATTTAAATAAACATGAAGTATATAAAGGAACTGAGAAAATAGAACTAACACTTAAAGAATTTGAACTTTTAAAGTTACTTCTTGAAAATAAGGGAAAAGTTCTTTCTAGAAATCATCTTTTAGATAAAATTTGGGGGTATGAATACTATGGAGAGACTAGAACGGTAGATGTTCATATTAGATATCTTAGAAAGAAAATAGAAGGAGATAGTAGTTCTGAAAAATATATACAAACAATAAGAGGCGTTGGATATAAGGTTGATTAAAAGAAATATATTTAGGAGAACTATTTTATGGAAGAATTACAAGGAATATTATTCTTTATTGCTTTAGTATCAGTAATCATAGCAATAATATCTATAAGATATACATTAAGCTTAAGAGGGTACTTAGAGGAATTTATTTATGTATCTAAAAGAATAAGTAATAAAGAATTTAATTCAAGATTAAATATATCAGCTAAAGGCGAGCTTGGAGAATTAGCTAAGAACTTTAATGAGATGATAAAAATAATGGACAGCACAATAGCAGAGGTTGAATATAATCATCTTCAAATGACATCTATATTAAAAAGTATATCTCATGGAATTTTGGCAGTAGATATAGATGGAAACATAATGCTAATAAATCAAGAAGCTAAAAGAATATTAAAATGTGACACGAATAAGCCGATAGAAGGAAATAATATTAATATAGTAATAAAAGAAGAAAAAATATTAAAAGAAATAATATCATTTAAAGGTTCAAAGAAAAATAAAAGTTTACAACTTAAAACCAAAGATGATGTAGTATATAAGGTTAATTTAGATCCAATATATCTTCAAGATTTTGATAACATAATAATTGGTTCTATCATTAACATAGAAGATATTACAGAAAAAGTAAAATTAGAAAATATGAGAAGCGACTTTGTTGCAAATGTAAGCCATGAACTTAAAACACCATTAACTTCTATTAGTGGATTTGTTGAAACATTAAAGTTAAATGAAAATATAGATATACAAACAAGAAATAGATTTTTAGAAATAATAGAGAGTGAGTCAGATAGATTAAAAAGATTAATTGATGATATTTTATTATTATCATTTATTGAAAATAATGAGAATATGTCATTTGATAATGTATCTGTATACGAGGTATTTAAAGAAGTATATGATTTAACAAGCTATATAGCTAAATCTAAAAATATAAATGTATCCTATGAGTTTAGTGACAAGTCTATAAAAGTTTTATCTAATAGAGACTATATAAAACAAGTATTTTTAAATTTAATAGATAATGCTATTAAATATACACAGGATAATAAAAATGTAAATGTAGTAGTTGCTTTAGAAAATGATAATATCGTTATAAAAGTAATTGATGAAGGTGTAGGTATACCTAAAGAAGATACTTACAGAATATTTGAAAGGTTCTATAGGGTAGATAAGGCTAGAAGTAGAGATGTAGGTGGAACGGGTCTAGGATTAGCTATAACTAAACATATAGTAAAAAATCTAGGTGGAACTATAAATGTAAATAGTGAATTAGGACAAGGTAGCGAATTCATTGTTACTATACCTAAAAAA
>NZ_HG529230.1 GCF_000499525.1 Faecalimicrobium dakarense
TTTTTTTTTGTTTTTTGTGCAAACTAAGATTATAAGTAATTTTATAAATTATAACTAGTTGTACAAAACAAAAGGAGTTGAAACAATGAATGATAGTGTATTAGATGACAGCTTATTTAGACATGCATTTTTAGTTGCTTTAATTATAGGGATATTATGTAGAGGATTGGTACTAAGAGTTACAGATAGACAATACCCAAGTCGACCTCAAGATTACTTAGAGCAAATAATAATATCTGGGCTTTCTGCATCTCTTGGAGCAATAGCATTGCCAGCTCTTTTAGATAAAGAGTTTTCAGCATTAACATTTTTTGCAGTTGCAATACAACAGTTCCAAGGATTAGCTCAGCAAGAAAGAATTACATTAGAAAATATTGATAATGCAGAATTAGTTCCTAAGGGGTCTGCATATGTGGAAGAAATAGCTTCAACATATGAGGCAAGAAGCTATATAAGTTTATTCTCAGCTTTAGCAGCATCTGTGGTGTATATAACGCTTGCTAGAAGATTTAACCTAGGATTTTGGTACTGTACAGTATCATCATCTATTGTAGGTGCTATAGTAGGATTTATATTTAAAAGGTATTTAAGAAGAAATAGTATTGGTGATATAGCAGATGTAGTTCCTGCTAAAATACACTTTGAAGGACCTATTTTAAAAGTAAATGATATTGTAATAACTAATATAGGTTTAAAAGATACTAAAAAGAGATATTTAGAAAAGGGTTTAGCAATAGAAATAATTCCAAAGAGTATAGGTGATTTTGGTATAGTAAATGATTTAGGTCAAAGAGACGCCATAATACATAATATATTTATTCATATGGGCATAGATAAGGATGTAGATGAAAAAGATATTATAACAGCTTCAAGAACTGATTTGGATAAAATGACGGTTGTTTTACCGTATATACCTATAAAAAAGGATATAGATACTATGATAGCAGTAGTAAAAAGTGTTCCTATTATAGAAAGTGCTAAAGGAAAACAAAGTGCTTATAAGATGAAAACACAATAGTTAGATAAAGAGGTGGAAAAATGGATAGAGTATTTTTTACAGGACTTGCAATAGGTATGATATCTAGATTGATAATGTTAAATCTAGACCAAAAACAATACCCAGCACATCCAAATATATTATTATCTCAAATTGTACTTGCGTTTGTAGCATCTTCGTTAGGTGCATTATTAGTGCCAGCTTTAATAAACAGATCGTATACATCGATAACGTTTTTATCATTAGCAGCTGAGCAGTTTAGACAAGTAAGAGAAAGTAGAAGAAACACTCTCCAAAACTTAGAAGATGTTCAGCTAGTAAAAAGAGGAGAGGCATTTATAGAAGAAATAGCAAGAACCTATGAAGTAAGAAATTATATGTGTATTACAACGTCACTTATAACAGTAGGTGTATATTATATGATTGTGTCAGATCTCAAGATAGGAAAGACTCCTAGCTTAATAATAAGTGCAATCTTAGGTTTAGCTTTAGCTTTTATACTTAAAAAATTATTAACAAGACAAAGTATAGGGGATATTGCAGATGTTGTTGAATCCAAAATAAGCTTTGTAGATGGTTCGATAATGCAAATAGGAGACTTAAAAGGAATAACAAATATAGGTCTTAAAAGTGATAGAGAGAGATATTTAACTAAAGGTATAGGGTTAGAAATTATACCTAAAGATAAAAGCTATACTAATGCTGGAGTACTATATGACCCAGGACAAAGACAAGCTATAGTATATAATTTATACTCAAGATTAGGACTACTTAGAGAACACAATGAACCAGCATTTGTGCCACTTCCAAGACGTAATCCTAAAAATGAAAGTATAATGATAGCATATATACCGATTGAGAAAGATATAGAAAAAGCGATAGAAGCAGTTAAGTCATGCCCTATTTTATCAAGTGCAAAAGGAAAAAATTTATCACTTAAAAATTACACAATAGGTAAGAAAGGAAGTATGTAGTATGGGAATGAATATAGGATTAAATGAATATACACTAGCTATAATAACAACTAATAAAGAAATGAAAAACGGTGGTGGATGCCCGATATTTTACGCAGATAACGAAAAAGACTTACAACATAAAGCAATGCTTATGGCAAAATGTGTAAGTGGTATGGTCCATGATATGACTAATGGAACGTTAATTATAGTTAAACATTAATTTAAAATTCATTTTACTCATATCTCTAACGACTATATAAAATAGGTCGTTTCTTAAAAGGTACCTATAGGTACCTTTTAAATTATGGGGAATATTGACTATTTTTATCAAAACATGGTATTATAATATGATGTATTTACGAAAGAAAAGTGGTGATAATTTATGGAAGTAAATGTTAAAAAAGTAAATAATATAATAAGCAAAGTATATGAAGGTAGTATTGCAAATGAATTAGGTATTGAGGTTGGAGACTTATTAATCTCGGTAAATGATCAAGCAGTACACGACATAATAGAGTATAGATTTTTATTAAGTGATGAATACTTAGAAGTTGAAATAAAAAAAATCAATGGAGAAGTATATGTATACGAGATAGAAAAAGATTATGATGAAGATTTAGGAATAGAGTTTACAAACCCTATTATAGACCAAGCTAAAAGTTGTAGAAACAAATGTGTATTTTGTTTTATAGACCAACTTCCAAAAGGAATGAGAGAAACACTTTATTTTAAAGATGACGATTCAAGATTATCATTTTTACAAGGTAACTTTATAACTCTTACAAACATGAGTGAGGAAGATATAAATAATATTATAAAATATAGAATAAGTCCTATAAATATATCAGTTCATACAACAAATCCTGAGTTAAGACAAAAGATGATTAAGAATAAATTTGCAGGTAGACTATACAGTATAATGCAAAGATTAGCAGAAGCTCAGATACAAATGAACTGTCAAATAGTATTATGTCCTGGATATAATGATAAAGAAGAATTAGTTAGAACGGTATCGGATTTATCAAAATTATATCCATATGTAAATAGTGCAGCAGCAGTTCCGGTTGGAATAACTAAGCATAGAGAACATCTTCCAAACTTAGAAATATTTAATGAAAAAACAGCTGGAGGAACTATTGATTTAGTAAATGAACTACAAGATAAATATCTTAAAGAACTAGGAACAAGATTTATATTTTTATCAGATGAATTTTATATAATGGCTAACAAAAAATTATTAGAGTATGATGAGTATGAAGGATTTATCCAGTTTGAAAATGGCGTTGGTATGATAAGTAAGCTTGAAAGAGAAATACAAGACCAATTAAAAATATTAACACCAGATAAAATATCTAAGAAAAAGAAAGTATCAATAGCTACAGGACACTCTGCATATGAATTTATAAAAAGCATGGCTAATTCTATAATGGAAAAATGCAAAGACGTAGAGATAAATGTTTATAAAATAGTAAATAATTTCTTTGGAGAGACAATTACTGTTTCAGGACTTATAACTGCAACTGATATAATAGACCAGTTAAAAGATAAAGATTTAGGTGAGACTTTATATATTCCAAGAAGTATGCTTAAAGCAGATGAGGAAATATTCTTAGATAATATAACATTAGAAGAATTAATAAAAACTATGGAAATTGAAGTTATACCTTGCTTAAATGAAGGAAAAGACTTTGTAGATAAAATTTTAAAATAAGAAAGGAGAATATTATGAGCGATAATAGACCAGTAGTTGCAGTTGTTGGAAGACCTAATGTTGGTAAATCAACATTATTCAATAAATTAGCGGGAAAAAGAATATCTATAGTAGAAGATACTCCAGGAGTTACTAGAGATAGAATATTTACAGAAGTAGAGTGGTTAAATCATTACTTTACATTAATAGATACAGGAGGTATAGAGCCAGATAATGGAGATATAATATTATCTCATATGAGAAATCAAGCTATGCTTGCTATGGATATGGCTCATATTATACTTTTTGTTGTTGATGGAAAAGCAGGTTTAACAGCAGCAGATAGAGAAGTAGCACAAATTCTTAGAAAAACTAAGAAGCCAGTAATATTAGTTGTAAACAAAATAGACAGTCAAAGTCAATTTGATAATGTATATGATTTTTACGAATTAGGACTTGGTATGCCTTTTGCAATATCAAGTGCAAATAGTATGGGACTTGGAGACTTATTAGATGAAGTTGTTCAAAATTTCCCAGAAGGATTAAACACTGAATATGACGAAGATATAATTAGAGTAGCTATAACTGGTAAGCCTAATGCAGGTAAAAGTTCAATACTTAATAATATATTAGGTGAAGAAAGAGTTATAGTAAGTCCAATAGCAGGAACAACTAGAGATGCAGTAGATACTTATGTAGAAAAGAATGGACAAAAGTTCCTTTTAATAGATACAGCAGGACTTAGAAGAAAAAGTAAAATATATGAAACTGTAGAAAAATACAGTGTAATAAGATCAATGGCAGCAGTAGATAGAGCAGACGTTGTACTAATAGTAATAGATGCTGCAGAAGGATTTACAGAGCAAGATACAAAGGTTGCAGGTATAGCTCATGATGAAGGTAAAGCATGTGTATTTGTAATTAATAAATGGGATTTAATAGAAAAGGACAACCATACGTTAAACAACTACACTAAAGAAGTAAAAGAAAAATTCCCGTTCATGATGTATGCACCAGTAATATTTGTTTCAGCTAAAACTAACCAAAGAATGGGCAAAATATTAGAAACAGTTGAATACGTTGCAAGTGAACACGCTAAGAGAGTTTCAACTTCAGCTTTAAATGATGTAATAGGTGAAGCAGTAATGTTAAATCAACCACCATCAGACAAAGGTAAGAGATTAAAAATTTACTATGGATCTCAAACAGGAGTTAAACCACCTAAGTTTACATTATTTATAAATGATAAGAACTTAACTCACTTCTCATACCAAAGATATCTTGAAAATAAAATAAGAGAAAACTTTGGATTTGAAGGTACACCAGTACAATTTGAATACAGAGAAAAAAATAGAAAGTAATAGTTTTACCTAAGGGGGTCAATATGATTAGCTATATAATTATTATAATAATTGCATATCTTTTAGGAAATATATCTACTTCTTATATAGTTGCTAAAAGATTGACGGGGGTAGATATAAGAACTCAAGGGTCTGGAAATGCAGGCTCAACAAATGTACTTAGAACCCTTGGAAAAAAAGCCGGAGCAATGACTTTTATAGGAGATTTGCTAAAAGGTATGATAGCTGTATTTATAGCTGAAATAATAGCTAAATCAGCAGGATTAGATATAGCTACTGCTGGATATATAGCAGTTGTAGGTGTTGTATGTGGACACAACTGGCCAGCCTTCTTAGGATTTAGAGGCGGAAAAGGTGTTGCAACCTCATTAGGTGCTATGATAGCAGTCAATCCTATAATTGCATTATCTTGTTTTTTAGTATTTTTAGTAATTGTAGCTATTACTAAATATGTTTCGCTAGGGTCAGTTGTTGGAATAGCTATGTCTCCAATAATAATGATGTTTTTAAAAAATCAAAAAGGTATATTAGTAACCTTATTTTTAACCATATCTGTTATATATACTCATAGAGAAAATATCAAAAGATTACTAAAAGGAACTGAAAGAAAAATAGGACAAAAGAAAGAATAATTTTAGTATGGTTAGGTGGTGTTTAACATGGAAAAAATATGTGTATTAGGAGCCGGAAGTTGGGGTAGTGCCCTAGCTCTAGTACTAGCAAAAAAAGGCTACGAAGTAAGTATGTGGACTTTAAATGAAGAACAAGCCAACAAAATAAATAAAACTAGAGAAAATATAGATTATTTGCCAGGAGTATTATTTCCAAATAATATAACTGTAAGTACAAACTTAGAAGAAACTGTAAAGAATAGTAAAATTATAGTTTTAGCAGTTCCATCACAAGCTATAAGAAGTGTTTCATCTCAGATAAAGCCATTTGTGAATAAGGAACAAATACTTGTTGATGTTGCAAAAGGTTTAGAAAGAGGAACTGGACTTAGATTATCGGAGGTTTGTGAACAAGAACTACCTAACAATCCATATGTAACTTTATCTGGACCATCTCATGCAGAAGAGGTTGCTAAAGATATACCAACTACAGTAGTAGTTGCATCAGATAACTTAGAAGTAGCTCAAGTTGTTCAAGATATTTTTATGAGTCCTAAATTTAGAGTTTACACAAATCCTGATATAGTAGGAGTTGAACTTGGAGGAGCTTTAAAAAATATTATAGCATTTGGAGCAGGTGTATGTGATGGCCTAGGTCTTGGAGATAATGCAAAAGCTGCACTAATGACTAGAGGTATAAGAGAAATTAGTAGACTTGGAGCTGCAATGGGAGCTAATGTATCTACATTTGCAGGTCTTTCAGGTATAGGAGACTTAATAGTTACTTGTACAAGTATGCATAGTAGAAATAGAAGAGCTGGTATACTTATAGGACAAGGAAAGAGTTTAGATGAAACATTAAAAGAAGTAAAAATGGTAGTTGAAGGTATAACAGCTACAGAAGTAGCATATGAAGTTGCAAAAAAACTAAATATAGATATGCCTATAACAAATGCCATATATTCTGTGCTACATCAAGGTGCAAGTGCAAATGAAGTAGTAATAGAATTAATGATGAGAAATAAAACTCATGAAATGGAAGAAATAGTAAATGATAAGCTAGGATTTTAATCCTAGCTTTTTTTTATTTTTGTAATAATAATGACATCCCTAAAATATAATTTATTAAGAAACTATATGCAGGAGGGGAATTATATGAACAACATATATGAGGACATAGCGAAAAGAACACAAGGGGATATATATATAGGTGTAGTAGGGCCTGTAAGAACAGGAAAATCTACATTTATAAGAAAGTTCATGGAAAAATTAGTATTACCGAACATAGAAAATGAATTCAAAAAAGAAAGAACTCAAGATGAAATTCCACAAAGTGGATCAGGGAAAACAATAATGACTGTTGAACCTAAATTTGTTCCAGCTGATGGAGTAGAAATAAAAATTAGAGACAATGTTTCTATGAAAGTAAGAATGGTTGATTGTGTTGGGTACATAGTAGATGGTGCATTAGGCCACGAAGAAGAAGGAAAACAAAGATTAGTATCAACTCCATGGTCACAAGATGCTATGACATTTGAAAAAGCAGCTGAAATAGGAACTAAAAAAGTTATAAGAGACCACTCAACAATAGGTATAGTGGTTTTAACAGACGGTTCTGTTACAGGAATAGATAGAAGAAGTTATGTTTCAGCAGAAGAAAGAGTAATAGGTGAATTAAAATCTTTAAATAAGCCATTTGCAATAGTATTAAATACACTAGATCCATATAGTGAAGAAACTGAAGCTTTAAGAGCTGAATTAGAAGAAAAATATGATGCACCAATAGTACCACTAAATGTAGTAGCAATGGATGAAGATGATATAGAAGATGTTTTAGAAACAGTTTTATATGATTTCCCATTAAATGAAATAAGAATAAACTTACCACAATGGGTAGAAGGATTAGAAAATAATCACTGGATTAAAAACAATATAATATTTACATTAAAACAAAGTATAGCAGAAATAGGAAAAATAAGAGATATAGATAGTATCGTACAAGGATTTTCAGAATTAGAATTCTTAGAAGATACAGAAGTAGATAATGTAGAGCTTGGTGAAGGAGTTATAAGTATTGATTTAACTGCAAAACAAGGATTATTCTACAATGTATTAGAAGAGAAGAGTGGTTTCAAAATAGAAGGAGACCACCAGTTATTAAGTCTAGTTACTAAATTATCTAGAGTTAAAAATGAGTATGATAAAATAGAAAGTGCATTAGTAGATGCTAAGACTAAAGGATATGGTGTAGTAGCTCCATCTTTAGATGAACTTAGCTTAGAAGAACCTGAAATAATCAAACAAGGAAAACAATATGGAATAAAATTAAAAGCTAATGCTCCATCTCTTCATATAATAAAAGCAGACATATCAACAGAGGTATCTCCTATAGTAGGAAACCAAAATCAAGGAGAAGAAATGATTAAATATTTACTAGATGAATTTGAGCAAAATCCAAATGAAATATGGGCATCTAATATGTTTGGTAAGTCATTACATGATTTAGTAAAAGAACAATTACAAAGTAAGTTATATACTATGCCAGAAGAAATAAGAGTAAAAATACAAAGAACATTACAAAAAATTATTAATGAAGGCAGCAGTAATATAATTACTATATTATTATAATAAATAAAATATAAGGTCAAGTTTTATAAAATTAAAACTTGTCCTTTTTTTATTACATCGTTAGCGACACGAGCGAAGCGAATTTTAAGCAACGGATGTGATCGAGTGGATACAAGTATCACATCGTTGGCGACATGAGCGAAGCGAATTTTTGATGAATGTAATTAGTTAATGGAATATATTGAAAATATCATAATGTTTTAGTAGAAAATAATAAAAGTATGTATTGTTTTTATTGTAATGAGTAAAAGGGAATACAATATGATTTGAAGAAATAGTATAAATAATTTAACTGAAGTAGGGGATGGTACTATGAGAAAAATCAAATATTCTAATATATTAATATTGGGAGTTTTTATTTATATTATATTTCAAGTTTTATTATTAATTCTTGGTAAAACAACAACAACTTTTTTATTAGAAAGCGAAGACTTAGAAGCTAAGATAACAAAAAAAGGATTAATAATAAGAAATGAGTATTTAGTAAAAGCACCTGAAAGTGGAGAATTAAATTTATCAGCAAAAGAACATGAAAAAGTTAGAAAATCTCAAGAAATAGGAAGTATATACATAAATAATGATATTGAAGATTTGAATAAAGAGATAAATGCACTAAATAAAGAAATTGAAGAACTTGAAAATACTATAAAAAGTTCAAAGAATAAATCTAGTAAACTGAGCAATGAAATAACATTAAAAAATTTACAAACTAAAAAAGAACAAAAAAAAGTACTAAGTAATCAAAAAAATAAAAGTATGAAAAATATAAATAGCAATATATCCGGTATTTTATCTTATAAATTTGATGAAAATGAAGAAAAGTATAACTTAGAAAGTCTAAATAGTATAACTAAAGAAGATATAAAGTCAGCTAATAATAATATCCAAGAGATTAAGGAAAATGGAGAAAAAGTTAAAGAAGGAGATGCCGTAGCGAGAATAGTAGATAATAATAACATGTATATAGCCGTATATATAGATAAGAAGGAGTCAAAGTTATTTAAAATAAATCAAGATGTATCTATAGGTTTAAAAAATGAAAAAATGAACGCAAAAGTTGAAAAAATGTACAAAGATGAAGAAAACTTTGTAGTTATATTTAAAATAAGTGAGCAAAATGTAGGAATTTACGATACAAGAGTAGAAGAATTTGATATAATATATAAACAAATAGAAGGTTTGAAAATACCTAAAGAATCTATAAAAACAGTAGATGACAAGCAAGGTGTATATGTAGTTAATGAACAAACTCAAGATATTGAGTTTAAAGAACTAAAAGGCATAGAATATGAAAATGACGATTTTATATTTATAGATTATTATAAAAATGATATAAATGATATAAAAACTGTTAGTTTATATGATGAAATTATTTTAAAACCTAACAATATAAATAAAAATATTAAAATATTAAAATAAAGTAGGCGATAAAATGGAAACTATTAAAGAAAATTTAAATTATGTAAGAAATAATATTAAAGAGAGTGCAAATAAATCTAATAGAGATAGTGAAGAAATAACATTATTAGCAGTTACAAAAACAGTAGATGTAGATGCTGTATTAGAAGCTATAGACAATGGAGTAACTGATGTAGGTGAAAATAAACCTCAAGAGTTAGCTAGAAAATATGAGGTTATAGGAGATAAAGTTAATTGGCATTTAATAGGAAGTTTACAAACCAATAAAGTTAAGTACATAATAGATAAAGTACATATGATACATTCTTTAGATAGACAAGCTTTATGTGAAGAGATACAAAAACGTGCAGAGAAAATAGATAGGACTATTGACTGCTTAGTACAAGTTAATATATCAAAAGAAGAAAGTAAACATGGACTAGAAGAGAAAGATGTTATAGAATTTATAAAGGAAGTATCAACAAATTATAAAAATATAAGAATAAAAGGTCTTATGACTATGGCACCTTTTAGCGAAGATGAAAATGAAGTAAGAACTGTCTTTAAAGGTCTTAAAAATTTATCTTTAGAAATAGATAAATTAAATATACATAATGTTTTTATGGATTATCTATCTATGGGAATGAGCAATGATTACCAAGTAGCGATTGAAGAAGGTTCTAATATGGTTAGAGTAGGTACATCGATATTTGGAAAGAGAAACTATAATTAGTGATAGGAATAAATACTAAGGAGGATGTTAATAATGGGAGATGGAATGATATCTAAATTAAAGAATTGGTTTATGGAAGAAGACGAGTATGAATATGAAGAAGAAGAGTACGAAGAAGCCGTAGGAGAAAGCGATGCAATGGAAGAATTTAATTCTATAGGGAATTCTAAAGCTGCTAAAATTGTAAATTTACATGCTTCAAGTCATATGAAGGTTGTAATAGTAGAGCCTAAAAAATATGACGAAGTAACAACTATAGCTGATCACTTAAAACAAAAAAGAGCAGTTATAGTAAATTTAGAAAACTTAAATGATGCAGTAGCTCGTAAATCAATATTTGACTTTATGAATGGTGCAGTATATGTACTTGAAGGTACTATACAAAAAGTATCTAAGGCTATATTTATATTAGCTCCAAATAATGTAGATATAGATGCTAATTTAAAGAAAGAATTAGAAAGCAAGACACTTTTCCCTTGGCAAAATAATAAATAAAATAAATAATTAAAGGGGTTTTTAATATGGGTGTAATAGGAACAGCTCTGGGATATCTATTTGATATACTAATAGGTGTTATAGTTGTAAGAAGCTTATTGACTTGGTTTCCAGGAGGGTATCAAAGTCAATTATATGATCTGTTATCTCGTATAACAGATCCAATAGAGGATCCAATAAGAAATATAACTTATAAGTATATGAATGGACCAGTTGATTTCACTCCACTTATAGCTATATTAGTACTTACATTATTAAGAAATGTGCTAGTTCCTTTATTTTTTTAAAGGTGGTATAAATGGACAAATTAAAATTAACTAATCATATAAAAGACATTGATTTAAAAAATAAGATGTTTAAAGTTATAGACAAAGTAAACTCTACTTTGAAAAACTATGACATTAAACATACTGATTTTCTTAACCCTTATGAAGTGAAAAATGCAGTAGCTATACTAAATTCAAACAGCGATATAAAGTACACTGTTGATGGTGGATATGAAGCCTGTGAGAGAAGTACAATATTTATATACCCATTTTATATGGAATATGAAGATATAGAAAACAGTTTGAAATTTATACAAGTAGAAGGAAACTTTAAATTTAATAGTATATCTCATAAGGACTATTTAGGTGCTCTTATGAACCTAGGGATAAAAAGGGAAAAAGTAGGAGATATAATTATACATGATAACTTTTGCCAGGTAATAGTTAGTAGTGACATATGTGATTTTATAATTATGAATTTAAATAAAGTATCAAGAAATAATGTATCAGTATCTGAAATTTCAAGAAGTGAGATTATACCAAGTAAATTAAATTATAAAGACCTATCTTTTACTGTATCATCAGATAGATTAGATTGTATTATAAGTGGACTTTATAATATATCTAGGCAAGAAAGTTTAAAGTACATAAATGGTGAAAGAGTCCAAGTTAATTATGAAAAAGTAACTTCCCCATCTAAAGAAATTGATAATGATTCATTGATATCTGTTAGGGGCAAAGGAAGAGCAAAGATAGTTCAAGTGGGAGATATTACAAAAAAAGGCAGAATAAAAATTCAAGCTAAGCTAATAATATAGGAGGTAATATATGCTAACTCCAATTGAAATAGAAAACAAAGAGTTTAAAAAGGCTTTAAGAGGATATAAAGAGGAAGATGTAGATGAATTTTTAGATATAATAAAAGAAGACTATGAATTATTATATAGAGAAAATTCAGAACTTAAAGAGAAAGTAAGATTATATCAAGACCAAATAAATAAATATGAAAATATAGAGGAAACATTAAAAGCTACACTTATAACAGCTCAAACTGCAGCTGAAGATACTTGTAGTGCAGCAAACAAAAAAGCTAAAATAATAGTAGAAGAAGCTGATTTAAAATCAAGACAAATTGTAGAACAAGCTAATAATCGTGTTATAGAAATAAGAAAAGAGTATGATTATTTAACAAAAGAATTTAAAGTATTTAGAAATAAATTCAAATCTTTACTAGAAGATGAAATAAGAAGTATAGATGAAATATTTTATAATGTAGATAATCAGGAGCTTGTAGAATTTGAAACTAAAACTATGTATAATCTAGATTTAGATAAGGAAAAAGAAGTAGCTGCAACTTTAGATTAATGAATTTTCAAAAAAATATTGACTATTCTAAACACTTATTATAAAATTTCATAGTATAAACTTAAATATAATTTTAAAAGCAAAGATGGAGACAGTAGATTTTAGATAATTTCACAGAGAGTTGGTAATTGCTGAGAGCCAATAAATTTATAAAGTTGAAAATCACTCCTAAGCTGCAAGCTGAACAAAACAAGCAAAGATGAATTTTGAGCAACGGATACAACTGAAGCGGTAGCGAAGATGTATCGTTGGCGAAATGAGCAAAGCGAATTTTAATTAAGCTGAGCCGGTTAGTGCCGTTATACTATACTTTAGAGAGCTATATATTTTTATATAAAAATATATAGAATTAGGGTGGTAACGCGATTAATACTCGTCCCTTTTATTGGGGGCGAGTTTTTTAATACAAAAAATTAACAAACTAATGAAAAATAGTAGATTATGTTAATTAAAATAAATTTTGAAAGGGTGATATTATGGCAAAGTTTAAGCCTTTAGTAGACAGTTCTGTTAAACAAGCAGAAGCTGAAGTATCGAAGTACTGGAACGATATAAATATACTAGAAAAAACTTTAGAAAAAGGTGCAAATGATCCAAGTTTTGTATTCTTTGAAGGACCTCCAACAGCTAATGGAAATCCAGGTATACACCATGTTATAGCTAGAACTTTAAAAGACTCTGTATGTAGATACCAAACTATGAACGGATATCAAGTAAAAAGAAAAGCTGGATGGGATACTCATGGATTACCAGTTGAAATACAAGTAGAAAAAGAATTAGGTTTATCAGATAAGCAACAAATAGAAGCTTACGGTATAGATAAATTTAATGAAAAATGTAGAGCATCAGTTTTCTCTTTTGAAAAACAATGGAGAGATATGACTGAGAGAATGGCATATGAAATAGATTTAGATAATCCTTATATAACTTTAGATAATAACTATATAGAATCTGTATGGTGGATATTAAATAAGTTCAATAAAGAAGGATATATATACGAAGGACATAAAATACTTCCATACTGCCCAAGATGTGGAACAGGTCTTGCTTCACACGAAGTTGCTCAAGGGTATAAAGAAGTAAAAAATAATACTGTAATAGCTAAATTTAAAAGAAAAGATGCTGATGAATATTTCTTAGCATGGACAACTACTCCTTGGACATTACCATCAAACGTTGCTTTAACTGTAGGTCCAGAAGTTGACTACTTAAAAGTTAAGCAAAATGATGAAGTATACTATGTAGCTAAAGCATTAGCTAATAAAGTATTAGGTGAAGACTATGAAGTATTAGCTGAAATGAAAGGTAAGGATTTAGAGTATATACAATATGAACAATTAATGCCTTTCGTTGAAACTGATGAAAAAGCATTCTTCCTAACTTGTGGTGATTATGTTACAACTGAAGATGGTACAGGTATAGTTCATACTGCGCCAGCATTTGGTGAAGATGACTATAACTTAGGTAGAAAATATAATTTACCAGTATTACAACCAGTTGATGAAACAGGTAAGTATACAGCTACTCCTTGGGTTGGTAAATTCGTTATGGAAGAAGGCCTAGATGTTGAAATAATCAAATGGTTACACGCAGAAAATAAATTATACAGCAAAGAAAAGGTAGCTCATAACTATCCTCACTGTTGGAGATGTCAAACTCCACTTTTATACTATGCTAAGCCAAGCTGGTATATAGAAATGACAAAATTAAAAGATCAACTAATAGCAAACAATAAGACTGTTGAGTGGTATCCATCTTTCGTAGGTGAAGGTAGATTTGGTAACTGGTTAGAAAACTTAAATGACTGGGCAGTATCAAGAAGTAGATACTGGGGAACTCCTTTAAATATATGGAGATGTGAATGTGGACATAAAGATTCTGTAGGTTCAAGAGAAGAACTTGCTCAAAAAGCTATAGAAGATGTAAATCCAGAAACAGTAGAACTTCATAGACCATATGTTGATGATATACATTTAAAATGTGAATGTTGTGGTAAGCCAATGACAAGAGTAAGCGATGTTATTGACTGCTGGTTTGATAGTGGATCTATGCCATTTGCTCAACATCACTATCCATTTGAAAATAAAGAAAACTTTGAAGAATTATTCCCAGCAGACTTTATCTGTGAAGGTATAGATCAAACTAGAGGATGGTTCTATTCATTACTTGCTATATCTACATTTGTTATGGGGAAAGCTCCATACAAGAAAGTATTAGTTAATGACCTTGTACTAGATAAAGAAGGTAAGAAGATGAGTAAATCAAGAGGAAACACTGTAAATCCTTTTGAATTATTTGATCAACATGGAGCAGATGCCTTAAGATGGTACTTATTATATGTATCTCCACCATGGACACCAACAAGATTTGACGTAGATGGATTAAAAGAAGTTCAAAGTAAGTTCTTAGGAACTATAAAAAATGTATATAACTTCTTCACATTATATGCAAATATGGATGGTGTAAATCCAACTGAGTTCTTTGTAGATTACAAAGATAGACCAGAACTTGATAGATGGATATTATCAAAGTTTAACAACTTAAAGAAAGAAGTTGAAGAAAACTTAGAAATATTTGAATTAAATAAAACTGTAAGAACTATACAAGAGTTTATAAATGAAGATTTATCTAACTGGTATATAAGACGTTCAAGAAGAAGATTCTGGGCAACTGAATTAACAGAAGATAAGAAATCAGTTTATAATACTACTTTTGAAATATTAACAGAGCTTTGTAGATTAATAGCTCCATTTACTCCTCATATAGCAGAAGAGATATACAGAAACTTAACAGGAGAAACTTCAGTTCACTTAGCTTCTTATCCAAAGTGCAATAATGACTTATTAGATAATGAGTTAGAGGAAAAAATGGACTTAGTTAAAAACTTAGTTACTTTAGGTAGAGCATCAAGAGAAGCTACTAGAATAAAAGTACGTCAACCAATACAAAAAGTATTAGTAGATGGTAAGTTTGAAGATACTATAAGCGATGTAGTTGACTTAATAAAAGAAGAGCTTAACGTTAAAGAAGTAGTATTTGCTAAAGATTTAGGAGAATACATGAACTTTAGCTTAAAGCCAAACTTCAAAGTACTAGGACCGGTATTAGGTGCTAAGATGAAATTCTTTGCTGGTGCACTAAATAAATTAAATGCACAAGAAGTTGTACCTAAATTAGAAAACGGTGAAGCTTTAAATGTTGATATAGATGGAGAAAACTTTGAATTTAATAAAGAGCATGTATTAATAAACATAGCTGCTAAAGAAGGTTTCAATGTATCTATGGAAAATAACTTATTTGTTATATTAGATACTACTTTAAGTGAAGAGTTAATAAATGAAGGATATGCTAGAGAGTTCATATCTAAGATACAACAAATAAGAAAGTCATCTAACTTTGATGTACTAGATAATATAGATATAGAGTACTCTTGTGATGATGAAATAGCAAAAGCAGTTGAAAACTTTGAAGAATATATAAAATCTGAAACTTTAGCACTAAAAGTAACTAGAGTTGAAGATGAAAGTTTAGAAAAGCATAATTTAAATGACCATATGACTGGAATAAAAGTTATAAAGAAATAAGTATATTAATAGAAAAGCCCTTATAAATAATTTATAAGGGCTTTTTTTATTCAAAATAATAAAATTTTGTTAGAAATTAAATCATATTTTATAAAAAATTTATATAAAGATATTACATATATATATATATAAATTTTTATATATGAATTTATTTGCGTGAATAAATAACGATATTTCAATAAAAAGAAAATATAATATATTTAGAATTTTTAGAAATTAAAAAATACGGTAAAATTTTGAAAATACTTAAGATAAATAAAAAATAACAAAAAAATAGAAAAAATGAAAAAGTAAAAAATGAAAAATGCTTTAAAAAATAAAGTAAGGATGGGGTGATGCTATATAAAATAAAATAAATACAAGAAATTTTGTAAAAAAATTAGAACTTTCAGAAAAAACAAGAAAACGGTGTCGAAATGTGATAAAATTAACCTAGCAATAATTGTTTTAATTCAAAAAGATTTTAGGGAGGAATATTTGTATGGACGTAAGTGTAAAGCAAGAAAAGAAAAAGCAAGGCTTTATGGACAAGATAGAAAAACTTGGAAATAAACTGCCGCATCCAGTATTAATGTTTATATACATAGCGGCATTTGTGTTAGTATTATCAGCAGTACTTGGGATGGCAGGTGTAGTAGCTCATACACCATTAGGGGATTTCCCAATTAATAACTTATTAGGTCAAAAGCCGATAGAAGTTTTAAAAGTTGGAGCTACAGGAACAACAGTAGCGGAAACATACTCTAATGGTTTAGCATATGTTGTGGGGACAGCTATAAATAACTTCATGGATATGAAAGCAATAGGTGCAATACTTATAATAATGTTAGCAATAGGATTAATGGAGAACAGTGGTTACCTATCAATGGCAATGAAAAGTATAGTACAAGCAACTCCAATGAAGCTTGTTACGCCAGTTGTTATATTCTTAGGTATAATGTCTAACTTAGCTTCAGATGCAGGGTATGTTGTATTAATACCGCTTGCAGCATTAATGTATTATACATTAGGAAGAAACCCACTTGTAGGACTTGCAGCAGGATTTGCTGGGGTTTCTGGAGGATTTAGTGCAAACTTATTCGTAAGTTCAACAGACGCGCTACTTTTACCGTTTACTCAAGCAGCTGCTGAAACAGGAGATGCAATGGCACAAACTAATTTAGCAGGATCATTATCTGTTACAAGTAACTGGTTCTTTATGATGGGATCAACTTTCATAATAATTATACTTGGAACTATAGTTATAGATAAATTTGTAGAGCCTAGATTAGGTAAGTACAACAAAAAGGACGCGAACATAGAGCCAGATCATGCGGCTACTCAACAAGAAAAAGATGCATATAAATTTACTAATAAAATATTACTTTTAGTAATAGGATTAATAGTAATCGCAGCATTACCGATAGACAAAAGTAATACTATACCTTTAGTTGGTGATTTATCAACAACAGTACCATTAACTAGCATAGGTGAAGACGGTAAATTAGCAGCAACTGCTGTTACAACAGGATTCTTAGATTCTATATTCTTTAAAGGCGATATGATAATGATGTTAATGTTCGTTATATTCGCTGTTAGTGGATTAGTTTATGGATTTAAGTCAGGAAAATTTGCAAAGAGTGCAGATATAGTACCAGCAATGGTTAAGTCTATGGCTGATATGGCTCCAATAATAGTTATATTATTCTTTGTTGCACAATTTATAAACTACTTTAATGACTCTCACTTAGGAGTATTAGTTGCTTCATTAGGAGCTGATTTAGTTGGAATGATACCAAAAGACAGTAGATTTATGTCTATAGTATTAATGGTAGCATTCATATTCTTAACAGCATTTGTTAACTTATTTATGGGTGGAGCTTCATCTAAGTGGGGATTACTTGCACCAATATTTGTACCAATGTTAATGGTTGCAGGATTTACACCAGCAGGTGCACAGTTAATGTATAGAATAGGTGATTCATCAACAAATATAATATCTCCATTAATGAACTATCTTGGAGTTATAGTAATATTTGGACAAAAATACAAAAAAGATTTTGGTGTTGGGAACTTAATGACGATGATGATGCCAATAGCAATGGCATTCTTAATAGGATGGACATTATTTGCTATAGCTTGGGCATTAATAGGACTACCAATAGGACCAGGAGCATCATTCTTTATATAATGAATATTAAATAGACTGATAATATATCAGTCTATTTTTTTATAAAATTTTTTTTATAGATACTGTTTATAAAATATATAAAAAAAGTTTTTGTAAAATTTGGAAAAATAATGAAAACGTTATTAAGCTGTGCTAGAATTAACTTGGCAATTATTAATAAAATATAATTGAGGAGGTAATTTTACATGGATGTAAGTGCAAAGCAAGAGAAGAAAAGGAAGGGGTTTATGGACAAGATAGAGAGTCTTGGAAATAAACTTCCTCACCCGGTACTAATGTTTATATACATAGCGGCATTTGTACTAGTATTATCAGCAATACTTGGGACGGCAGGTGTAGTGGCTAAAACACCGTTAGGGGACTTCCCAATAAACAACTTGTTAGGTCAAGAACCAATTCAAGTTCTAAAAGTTGGAGCTACAGGAACTACAGTAGCGGAAACATACTCTAATGGTTTATCTTATATTGTAGGAACAGCTATAGCAAACTTTATGGATATGAAAGCAATAGGCGCAATACTTATAATAATGTTAGCAATAGGTTTAATGGAAAATAGCGGATATTTATCAATGGCAATGAAAAGTATAGTACATGCTACTCCAATGAAGCTTGTTACTCCAGTTGTTATATTCTTAGGAGTTATGTCTAACGTTGCTTCAGATGCAGGATATGTTGTATTAATACCACTTGCAGCACTAATGTATTATACATTAGGAAGACATCCATTAGCAGGTCTTGCAGCTGGATTTGCAGGGGTTTCAGGTGGATTTAGTGCAAACCTTTTTGTAAGTTCAACTGATGCATTATTATTACCATTTACTCAAGCAGCAGCTGAAACAGGAGATGCAATGGCATCTACTAATTTAGCAGGAACACTATCAGTTACGAGCAATTGGTTCTTCATGATGGCATCAACTGCAATAATAATGATACTAGGAACAATAGTTATAGATAAATTTGTTGAACCAAGATTAGGGTCTTTTAATAAAAAAGAAGCTAATGTAGAACCTGATCATGAAATAAGTCAAGTAGAAAAAGATGCATATAAATCTACTAACAAAATATTGCTTTTAGTAGTAGGACTTATAGTATTAGCAGCATTACCAATAGATAAAAATAATGTTATACCTGTAGTAGGGGATTTATCAACTACGGTACCATTAACTAGCATAGGTGAAGATGGTAAGTTAGCATTGACTTCAGTTACAACAGGATTTTTAGACTCTATATTCTTCAAAGGTGATATGATAATGATGTTAATGTTTGTTATATTTGCCGTAAGTGGATTAGTATATGGTTTTAAATCAGGTAAATTTAAAAAGAGTACTGATATAGTACCAGCAATGGTTAAAGCAATGGCTGATATGGCTCCAATAATAGTTATATTATTCTTTGTTGCACAATTTATAAACTACTTCAATGACTCTCATTTAGGAGTATGGGTTGCATCAATAGGAGCTGAATTAGTTTCTAAAATACCAGAAGGAAGTATGTTTATGTCTATGGTATTAATGGTAGCATTTATATTCTTAACAGCATTTATTAATCTATTTATGGGTGGAGCTACATCTAAATGGGGATTACTTGCACCAATATTTGTACCAATGCTAATGGTTGCAGGATTTAGTCCAGCAGGTATACAGTTAATGTATAGAATAGGTGATTCATCAACGAATATAATATCTCCATTAATGAGTTATCTTGGAGTTGTAGTAATATTTGGACAAAAATATAAAAAAGATTTTGGTGTTGGTAACTTAATGACTATGATGATGCCAATAGCGATGACATTCTTAGTAGGATGGACTATATTTGCAATAATTTGGGCGTTAATAGGACTTCCAGTAGGTCCAGGACAATCATTCTTTATATAGTATAAAAAATAGAGCTATCTCAAAACAGAGATAGCTCTATTTTTATAATTAAAGGTATTTAAATATATAATTATCAAAAATAAAATTTTATTTTAAATAAAATAAATATAATATAAAAAATAAAATTAAATGCATAAAAATGTTGATAAATACATAAAAATGTATAAGACTAAATTTTCTGAAAAAATTATTTTTTGTTTACATAAAATGTAAAAAAATGTATGATGAAATAGAAGAGGGGTACTGAAGTATCTATTTACATAAGGGGAGGATACATAATGTTAGGGAGAAATAATTTAAGATTTCATCATAATCCACATCTAAATGGATGCTGTGGAAATGGTGGAGATAACTGTTGTGGAAGTCATAATCATGACCATTCTCATGTTCACACTCACGAACACGGACATGACCACGATCATAC
Organism: Faecalimicrobium dakarense; assembly: GCF_000499525.1. Taxonomy (GTDB): domain Bacteria; phylum Bacillota; class Clostridia; order Peptostreptococcales; family Peptostreptococcaceae; genus Faecalimicrobium; species Faecalimicrobium dakarense. The sequence continues at coordinate 20,553 of NZ_HG529230.1, forward strand.
AAATGGTGTAGGGCACGACCATAACCATGAAGATGGTTTTACAGGTACTCATAGTCATGACCATGAACATACCCATGAACACGGACATGACCATTCAAACAATCATGAGCACACTCATGAATAAAGATAGAAAGTAATATACAATTAAATAAATAAATTAAAACCATGAAGGTTTAAATTATAAGGTGTATTTTGTATGCCATTATATATAACTTCATGGTTTTTTTAATAAATATATAAATAAAAATAAAGTATTAGGGGAGATAAATATGATTAAGAGTAAAAGTTTAAAAAGATTTTTAGTAGTACTAGCTATAGCAGGATTAACTCTAAGTGCTGTTGGATGTTCATCTAATAAACCAGAAAGTAAATCACCAGAGACAAAGGTAGAATCAAGCAATTTTAAGCCTGTAGAATTTGTATACTCTGATGGAGCTAAAGATTACAATGTTAAAGTAAATACTCCACGTCAAAAGGCAGTTACATTATCTCAATTTATGACAGAAATGCTACTTGCTCTAGATTTAGGGGATAGAATGGTTGGAACAGCTCTTTTAGACAACCCAATACTTCCTGAATTTGAAGAAGCTTACAAAAAAATCCCAGAGCTTAAAATAGGAGAAGGACATTCTATATCAAAAGAAGCATTCATGGCAACAGGAGCAGATTTTGTTAGTGGATGGGATATGTCAATAAGTGAGCAAACAACAGGAGCACCAGATGAACTTATAAAAAATGATATAACACCATTTTTAGCTAAGTCATATTCGCCAGATGCAACAGTTGAAACAGTATATGAAGATTTTGATTTATTAGGAAAAATATTTGGTGTTGAAGATAAAGCTAAAGAAGTTGTAGATAAAATGAAAAACGATATAAAAAATGTAACTGATAAAGCTGGAAAGATTAAAGAAGAGGATAGACCTAAGGTTATGGTTTATGATTCAGGAGAAGATAAAGCTATGGCAGTAGGTGGTGGACTTGCAAATAACCTAATAGAACTTGCAGGAGGAAAAAATGTATTTGGAAAAGAAAATAAACCTTACATAAATGCGACTTGGGAAAGTGTAGTTGCAGAGAACCCTGAAGTTATAGTAGTTACTGATTACCTTGCAGGATCTCCAGTACAAGAAAAAATAGATTTCTTAAAAAAGCACCCAGCACTTAAAAATGTAGATGCTATAAAAAATAATAAAATATACGTTGTAGGATTAGCTGACTTATCTCCAGGAGTTAGAAATTCTAAAGTTATAGAAAAAATGCACGGATACTTCTATGGAGAAAATAAATAATGGATATTAGCGTTCAAAAAACAAGAAACCTTTCTAAAAAGAGGGGTTTCTTATTTTGGACTATAGCGCTTAGTATAGTTTTAGTAGTAACCATAATAGGTGCTATAGCTATAGGTAGTACATATATAGAACCTGGAGTAGTGTATAAAGTATTACTTAATAAGTTATCAAATGGAACGATGTTTGAGCCAACTTGGAATACAATGTTTGAAAATATAATATGGGAAATAAGACTACCAAGGGTAATACTTGGGGCTATCTGTGGAGCAGGTCTTGCTTTATGTGGAGTACTTATGCAATGTGTAACTAAAAACCCAATAGCAGAGCCATATATACTTGGTATATCATCAGGAGCATCTTGTGGTGCAGTAGCAGTTATAGTACTTGGAGGGATATCGACACTTGGGATAAGTAGTATAACTGGGGGAGCATTTATTGGGTCAATATTATCTGGAATATTAGTTTTCGCAATAGGTACACAAATGGGAAAAACTACATCAACAACAAGGTTAGTGCTTTCGGGTATGGCAATATCGACAATATTTTCTGCACTTACTAATCTACTTATATATTCAGCAAAAAATTCTAACCAAGCAAAAAATGCATTGTTTTGGACTATAGGTAGTTTAGGTGGAGCTAAATGGGATGTATTGTTAATTCCTTTTATAGCATTGGTTATAGTAGTAGTAATATCATTTATAATGTCAAAATCATTAGATGTATTACTTTTAGGAGATGATAGTGCAATAGTACTTGGTATAAATGTAAAATTCGTAAAATCAATTTTAATAATTTTAGCAACTTTATTAACATCAACGTTAGTTGCTATAACTGGTGCAATAGGATTTATAGGTCTTGTAGTTCCTCATGTATGTAGAACAATAGCTGGAAGTGACCACAAAAAACTTATAGTCCTTTCATCATTAGTAGGAGCGATATTTTTAATATTATCAGATTTAGCTGCAAGAGGGCTTTTCCCTCCAATAGAGATACCTATAGGTATAATAACTTCATTAGTTGGCGGACCATTCTTCTTATACCTTATATCTAAGAAAAACTATTCATTTGGAGGAAAAGACTAATGATTAAATTGCAAATTAAAAATTTAGGATTTAATATAGATAAAAATGAAATCTTAAAGAATATATCTTTTGATATAGAAAAAGGATCATTTGTTGGAGTTATAGGTCCTAATGGTTCGGGTAAATCTACTTTACTTAAAAATATATATAGATTATATAAGCCATCTAGTGGGGAAATGTTTTTAGATAATAAAGATTTATCTAAGATGAAGGACAAAGAGTGTGCAAGAGAAATTGCTGTTTTGGCACAAGAGAGTAACTCACAATTTGATTTTACTGTTGAACAAATAGTAAAAATGGGACGTTATCCATATAAATCTACTTTTGAAGATTACTCAAAAAGTGATTTGCAAATGGTTAAGGAAATGTTAGAAAAAGTAGGATTAGATAACTATGGTGATAGAAGTTTTTCAAATTTATCAGGGGGAGAAAAACAAAGGACGTTAATTGCCAGAGCTTTAGTTCAAAATACTGATTTTTTAATATTAGATGAACCAACGAATCATTTAGATATAGGATATCAAATACAGCTTATGGATTTAGTTAAAAGTTTAAATATAACTACATTGTCAGCTATTCATGATATGAACATAGCATCTATGTATTGTGACTATCTAATACTTATAAATAAAGGTAAAATAATAAAATTCGGAACAGTAGAAGAAGTAATAACATCAGAAATGTTAAAAGAAGTATTTGGAGTAAATGCTTATGTAGGAGTTAATCCAATAAACAATAGGCTACAAGTTTCATTTATGCATAGCCATGAACATGTAAATGGAGTAGGCCATGATCATATTCATGAAGATGGATTTAATGGAGTTCATTCACATCACCATCAACATGTATATTAAAAAAGAGATGCTTAGCATCTCTTTTTTATTTAGCACCAATGATTTACTAAAAATGTTGCAATTTCTTCAAATGGAATCTTTTCTGTTTTTAATAAACTTTGAACAACTAGTCCGTCAACTATAGATACTAATAAGAAAGATAGTGATTCAGCAGACTCATTATTACCATTTAATGTTCTTTCAATCTCAGTTTTTAGAGTAGCTCTCCAATTTATATAGTTTAATTTAATTCTATCTTTTAAAGGGTCATTACCAGTAATTGCTTCACAAAGAAGGTACATATGCACTCTACCAGTACCTTCTATAGTAGATATCTTTTCTAGTATAGATTTTATTATTTCATCTTTAGAATTATCAGCTTGTACATTTTGAACACAGTCTAAAACAGCCTTAGTTATTATTTTTAAGTGCACATCAGCAATATCACATATTAAATCATCTTTAGAAGCATAGTGATAGTATAATGTACCTTTACTTATTCCAACATGTTTTGCAATATCAGCTAAACTCGTCTTTTTTATTCCGTTTTGGGTAATTAACTCAGTTGCCGATATCAAAATTGTTTGTTTCATATTATTATTTGATTTCATAAATTTAACCTTTCTACATTTAATGGATAAATGGTATAAGTCAATAATATTATAAACTTGCAAAATACTATTGTCAACACGCCAACACATTGAAAAAACTTAGATAGAAAGTATTTATTGACTTTTAATACCTATAAGTATAAAATAATAATTAATAATCGGTCGTTCGACCGACTGAGAAGATTGGATATGAAATTATATAAAAGAGAGGTTATAATTAATATGAATAAAATAAAGTTAGTAACAGATAGTTCATGTGATTTACCAAAAGAGATAATAGACAAATATAATATAGATTTGATTGGATTAAATGTTTTATTTGGAGAAGATAGCTTCGTTGGTGGAATTGATATAGATAATGAAACTTTCTATAAAAAAATGAATGAACAAAAAGAATTGCCTAAAACATCTTGCCCATCACCAGATAGATTTATTAAGTCTTATGAATGTGAGGAAGAGAGTGTATTAGTTTTAACTTTAACATCTAAATTATCAGCAACTTATTCCACAGCAGTACTTGCAAAGGATATGTTTATGAAAGAAAACGGAAATAAGAAAATAGAAGTTATAGATACTGCAAGTGGATCAGTAGGAGCGGGATTATTAGTTATAAAAGCTGCTGAGCTAATAGAAGAAGGAAAAAATATAGATGAGATAGTTGAAGAAATAGAAAAGTGTAAAGAAGAAGTAGTATTTTATGGAGCTTTAGAAACTCTAGAAAATGCAATAAAGGGCGGAAGAATAAGTGCAATAAAAGGCGGTATTATAAATGCATTAAACTTTAAAGTTATAATTCATATAACAGAAGGTGTTGTTAAGCCTATAGACAAAGCTAGAGGAGAAGTAAGAACATTAAAGAAGGTTTTAGAATATGTTGATGTAAATGCAACAAACTGCGAAAGAAAAAGACTTTCAATAGGTCATGCAAACTGTCTAGATAAGGCATTAAAGGTAAAAGAATTAATACAAGAAAATCATAAATTTAAAGATATAGTTATAAGCGAAGTTGGATCAGTTATGGGAACTTATACAGCACAAGGAGCAATATTAGTAAGTATATTATAATTAAATAAATATAAAAAAA
>NZ_HG529231.1 GCF_000499525.1 Faecalimicrobium dakarense
TTAAGAAAGCTTTTTGTGTTTAATTAGTTTTTATAAATTGAATTATATATATTAAAGGGAAAGTATTATAGATAAACTCTATATATGTAATATATGACTATAATATTTATCTATATTGTTTTACTTAATTATAAGTATTATATAAAATAATATTGAGTAATTATGTATAATTTTGTTTTGAAAATAGACTGAAGGGAAAATTTAATATGGCAAAGAAACGAATTAAAAATATTGCTTTAAGTGCAGTACTAGTGCTTAGTATGGGTACTTTAGCGGCATGTAGTAAAAATGAAGCTAATAAGAATAATATAAGTGTTGAAACAAAGACTATATCAACTAAGGATTTAGAATCTAAATTAGATGACAAATCTTGGGTAGTTGTAGATACTCGACTAAATGATGCTTATAATGGGTGGAAATTAGATGGAGTAAAAAGAGGGGGACATATAAAAGGTGCAGTTGATTTCTCAGCAAACTGGCTAAAAGTAGATGCTGATAATAAAGAAAAAACTTTAGAAAAAGCACTAGAAACTAAGAATATAGATACTGATAAAAATATAGTACTTTATGATGCAAATGGAAAAAATGCTAAAGATGTAGCTGATTATTTAGATTCTAAAGGGTATAAGAACTTATACATATATGATTTAAATGAATGGGCTAATGATGAAAGCTTACCTATGGAAAAATATAAAAATTATGAAATGATAGTACCAGCAGTAGTAGTTAAAGATATATTAGATGGAAAGACACCTGAAACATTTAATAAGGATAAAAACGTAAAAATAGTTGAAGCAAGTTGGGGAGAAGAAAAAGAAGCTTATGCTAAGGGGCATGTTCCAACAGCGGTACATATAAATACTGATACAGTAGAGCCACCACCAATGTGGATGCTAGATAGTGATGAAAATTTAAAGAAATTTGTACTAGATTACGGATTTACTAAAGATGATACAGTAATAGTAACAGGCCCAGATACAATGGCATCATATAGAATAGCAGCAGTTCTTAGATACATAGGAATAAATGATGTTAGAGTATTAAATGGTGGAAATAATGCATGGGTAAGTGCAGGATATGACCTTGAAACTAAAAGTAATAAAAAACAACCTGGAAATGATTTTGGTGGAAAAATACCAGGAAATCCAGATTTAATAGAGACTATACCAGAATTAAAAGAAAAATTAAAAGATAAAAATAATACACTAGTTGACAATCGTAGTTGGAATGAATATATAGGAAAAGAATCAGGATATTCTTATCATGATAAAAAAGGACGTATACCAGGTGCAGTTTATGGATATGCTGGTACAAGTTCTGTGACATTAGAAGACTATAGAAATATAGATAATACAATGAGAAATGCAGATGAAATAAAAGAATTATGGAATTCATCTAAGATAAATACTAATAATCACCTTATATTTATGTGTGGTAGTGGATGGAGAGCAGCAGAAGTTTTAACTTATGCAAATGTAATGGGACTTGATAATACATCGCTTTATAGTGATGGATGGATAGGATGGAGTAATGATGCTTCAAATCCTGTAGAAACTGGAGAACCTAAATAGGAGTTTTTATGAATAATAAATTATTAAAAAAAGTATCATATATACTGATAGCTTTAATACAAGTATCTATAATAAGTTCAGTTTTTATAGTACAGTATTTAACAAATAAAAAGGCTGGAGTTATGAGACATGTTTATGCTAGAAGGTATCAATTTGAAAAAAGCATTTTAACTTCTTATAATTTGAATACTTTAAGTGTAATAGCTTTGATTATAACTTTTATATTTATAGTATTATTGATTAAAAGCATAAAAAACAATAAGAATTTATTTTATAAAATACAAATAATAATTTCTATAATGGTAAGTTTAATGATTTGCTTTATAGTAAATAGTAATTATTTTATAGAAAAATTAGCATATCCATATTTTATAATGGCATTTATACTAGTTTTAATATTACAAATAATTGTTTTAATTGTTACAAAAATATCTAATATTACAGATAAATAAATTAAGAAGACATTTTCTAAACTTTAGGAAATGTCTTTTTTATTTTAAAACAAGATATAAATCTAAAAATATTTGCAATATATAATTTGTGTAAAACAACTACCAAGAATAAAGAAATGATAAAGCGACATTACACGATAAAAGCTTTATAAAACTTATTATTCTTATGTAAAATAATATATACTATATATAGTAGGTCAACTATGAGCTATGGAAGAAATAAGGAGGAACTAATATGGGAATGGTAGAGGAAGTCGCAGAAGCTATTAAAAGGATGGTTGCAAAACTTTTATTCGGCAAAAGTTTTGATAATTATGAAGAGATAATGATAAGTCATAGTATAGAAGAGGAAGTATTATTAATAACTTTAAAAAGGCTTGCTTTTGAAGGAAAAGTAAATGAAGCAGAAGACATGCTATTTGATAACGCTAAAAATAGTAAAGTTGAAAATTTGCCTTATGTAGTTATTGAATTTTATACAATGTTAATGAATAAAAGTGATGAGGAATTTAAAGAATTTAAATTTTCTAAAGAAGAAATATATGATGGGATAGAAGATATTAAAAAATATATTATAAAAAACTAGATATAAAGGGAGTGTACTGAAATAAATTT
>NZ_HG529232.1 GCF_000499525.1 Faecalimicrobium dakarense
TCGTAAAACAATAAAAATATATTGAAAAATAAATAATACATATGATATCTTTAAGTTATAAATAAAATAATATTAAAAGGGGTATGTATTATGGATAAAAGTGCAGGAAAATTTTTATTTAAGGGAATATTATGGATTTTTCAGATAGTACTAGGTATTGTTTTAATATTTGCTTTAGGGGGGCTATTGTTAGGTGGATATAAAATTGGAAATACAGAACCAGGAACTAGAATTATTGATGGATTATCTGGTATAGTATACTTTGGAATGTATTTTATAACTATAAGACAGTTAATACTACTAATTAGAAGTAGTGAAGAAAGCCCATTTATAATTGAAAATGTAAAAAGATTTAAGCTTATGGGAATTTGTATGTTAATAAATTCTATTTTAGAGTGTATAATGGGATATAGAATAGGTAGAGAAAGTGGTATGATAGAAATAATGGCTACTCCAAGTGGAGCATTAACACCTATGATGCTAGTATGTATAATATCATCACTTATGTGCTTTGTAATGGCAGACGTGTTTAAAAGAGCAATACAAATAAAAGATGAAAATGATTTAACTATATAAGGAGAAAACTATGGCAATTATAGTTAATTTAGATGTAATGATGGCAAAAAGAAAAATATCTTTAACTGAATTAGCACAAAAGATAGATATAACTAATGCTAATTTATCAATATTAAAAAATAATAAGGCAAGAGCAGTAAGGTTTTCAACATTAAATGAAATATGCAAAGCCTTAGAATGTCAACCAGGGGATATACTAGAATATATTGAAGATGATGAGGAATGTGGAGAATAAATGATAATAAAGGATAATTTATATGGAGAATTTGAAGTAGAACCTTTAATAGAAGAACTAATAAATAGTAGGGCTGTTCAAAGGCTTAAATATGTGCATCAAGGTGGTGCAAGTTATTTAGTAAATGAAAGTTGGAATGTTACTAGGTATGAACACTCAGTTGGGGTAATGTTATTAATTAAAAAATTAGGTGGAAGTATTGAAGAACAAATTGCAGGGTTATTGCATGATATATCTCATACTGCATTTTCTCATGTAGTAGACTATGCTCTAGATTATGAAGAAGAAGATTATCATGAAAAAATATATAACAAAGTAATAAACGATTCTGATATACCACAAATACTAAACCAATATGGATATGACTACAAAGACATACTGGGCAATGATGAGAAATATACATTACTTGAAAAAAAGGCACCACATCTTTGTGCAGATAGAATAGATTATACTTTAAGAGATATGTATGCTTATAAAAGTATAAATAAAAGTGATATAGAAAAATTTTTAGATTCACTTATTGTAGTAGATAATATGATAGCGATAGATGATATAAAAATTGCTAAATGGTTTGTCAATTTATATTGTAAGGAAGTAACAGAATATTTTATGCATCCGTTAAGTGTATATGGGAATAACTTATTAGTTAATATTATAAAGATATCATTGAAAAATAATATATTATCATTAGATGACTTATTAAAAAACGATAATGAAGTTATGGATATACTAAAAAATAGCGAAAATAAAGAAGTAAAAGACTTATTATATAAATTTAAATCTAATGTAATTCTTAAAGAAGATAAAGTTAGCTATGACATACACCAAAATTTTAAAGTAAGATTAATAGACCCGGAAGTTGAAATTAATAATAGTATATATAAGATATCAGATGTTTGTGAGGAAATTAAAGAAATAAATAAAAATGCTTATAATAAAATAAAAGAAGGTGTATACCTTAAAATTATAAATACACATTAAAGTAAAGTTATATAAAATAAAAAATAGGATGGATATCCATCCTATTTTTTTATTTTCATATCATATGAAGTAGGACCATCTTTATAGTTTGTATAACTAAGCCAAGTTGCTGAATATCCGATATCCTTTGGAGAAGATTGTTCTTCTAAATTACAATATCCATTTGCATATTTAGCTATTAACATAGCAGCAAGTTTTAACCAAGATTTTAAAACTATATTTGCATTATTTTCACAAGCTTTTGTAATGTATTCTATAGAATTCATATGAGAAGTATTTCTGCATTTTTCATCACAACTTTTAATAAAGTCAAAAGACATAATTTCCAGTTTTTTCTGTAAATTAGATATATCATATTCCGTCATTTGTTTATAGTTTAATCTAGCCCAATTACCTACAAAATTAAAAATCCAAAATGCACAATTAGAATCGTATTTTTGAGGAGAGCTAGTTTGATAAGATAAAGGTATGCTAGTAGATTTACTAGAAAATGGAACAAAGCAACTAGTATAAGATACATCAGGTGCAAACCATAATAATCCTTTAGTAGATTCTGGAGCGGACGGCCTTATTTGGCATGCATAAGTATACCCTTGATAAAATATTGATATTGGCCTTTCCCATGCTCCGTAGTATTTTTTATCCTCTGTAATATTATTTTGATTGCCATCATATGGACCTACAAATCTATTAGGGTCATTATATGGTCCAGAAGCCACACCTTTAGTTAAATCAAACTCAGTTCCTTCATAATGGTCACGGTATAGCGAAAAGACATCACTTAGAGTTAGCTTATTTTTAGGCCTAATAGAAAATGGATAATCTCTAGTATATCCATCTTTGACCCATGGACTTAAAAATAAATCTGGATTAACTTTATCAAATATACGCCAAACACGTCTTAAAGAATAATAAGGGTGATTATATTCACCAGGACTTACAGCTTTAAGCCAATCAATAGGACCATCTGAATCTTCCCACCAACCTAGTTTGAAAATTCCAGGATGAAGAAGTTTAGAGTACATAAAATCATCACTATCTTTTAAAATATCACGGATACGAAACTCATTAGCAGCGACAAAAATTTCACCATCAGGAACACGCTTAGCAACCCAAGCAGAATGACATTTTTCATCTGGAAGAGCACACATTTCAAATACCCAAGCTTCATTTTCATCTGCAACTAAAAGTGTTTCTCCAGTTGAATATAGACCGTAATTATCTATAAGTTCTCCCATAACTTTTATTGCATCTCGTGAAGTTTTACACCTTTCAAGAGCTACACGAGATAACTCTTGACTGTAAAATAATCTAATATGTTTTTGAGTATTAATAGATTCATTTTCCGTGACAAATTTAGGTTGATAGTTAGCAGCATTAGTACATTCACCTATCATTAAATTATGTTCATTCATTATTCCATAATTTCCATCAAAGTAAGTGTAAGTATGAGTTACTTGAGGAATATATCCAATTGGATCTGTTTTAGGATAAGAATCCGTATTGTAACCAGGACCTCTATCTTCACTTACAATTCTAGGGTAACGATAATGTTCTGCGAAAATAGGCCTCAGTTGACCAGGCTTGTAATCTTTTTCAGGTACATATATTAGCCTTTGATCACCCATTTCATCATCACAAGAATGTGTAACAATCATTGACCCATCAGCCATAGCGCCTTTAGTAACAATAATAGTAGTGCACATATGAAACCTCCTATAATTAAATTAAAAAATTTTAACAATAGTTATACTATGAATAGCTCACTTGTCCTGTGAACTTAAGGTGCATAAGTTAATATATTATGGAGAAACTTATATAGACAGTTGACAATTTATTAAGTAAGACATATTATAAAATAAAGAAATTAATAATAAATTAAATCCAGTGAAAAGGAGTAGTATCTAAAAAAGATTCAATACAGAAAGTTAAGGGTGATGAGAACTTAACAAGAAAATTTTAGTGAATGGACCTTGGAGGAGTAAAGTGAAATATATAAAATCTAACTGCTAAGCTTTAGCAACGGATCTGGTTTGTAGGTCGTTGGCGATATGAAATGTAGCGCCCACACAGTGGCTTAAGCGAAGCGAATTTTTATACAAATTAGCTTATATCGTGACTGCACGTTATAGCAGACATTAAGAGATGTATACTTAAATTAGGTATATATAATTTAGGTGGTACCGCGGAAAAATTCATCCGTCCTATTGATTTAGGACGGATTTTTTAATACAAAAAATAATAAAACTTTAGGAGGAACTCATGAATAGAATAGGTATAATAGGAGCAATGGATGAAGAAGTAGATATATTAGTTGAATTAATGGATATTAAGGAAACTATAGAAAAAGCAAGTTTAAAATTCTACAAAGGAACATTAGAAGGAAAAGATATTGTTTTAGTAAGATGTGGAATAGGTAAAGTAAATTCAGCATTATGTGCACAAATATTAATAAGTGAATTTAATGTAGATGCAGTAGTTAATACTGGTGTAGCAGGAGCGCTACATGCTGATCTTGACGTTTTAGATATAGTAATATCAACTGATGCAATACAATATGATGTAGATACTACAGCTTTTGGATATAAAAAAGGAATAATACCGAGAATGGAAAGTTCAACTTTCGTAGCTGATGAAAGACTTATAAATGCAGCTTATGAATCTTCAGTATCTGAAAACAAAGGTCATAAAGTTTTAAAAGGAAGAATAGTAACAGGCGATATATTTATAAGTTCTAAAGAACTAAAAGATGAATTAGTAAATGATTTCGGTGGATACTGTGGAGAAATGGAAGGAGCATCTATAGCTCACGTTTGTTCTTTAAACAAAGTACCATTTGTAGTAATAAGAGCAATGTCAGATAGAGCTGACGGAACGGCTGATGTAGTTTATGACGAATTTGTTCAAGTTGCAGCTCATAATTCTAAAGATATAGTTTTAAAAATGTTAAAATCATTATAGGAGGATTTTTAAATGAGTGATAAAAAAATAATATTTAGTGGAGCTCAACCTTCTGGTAAAATGACTCTAGGAAATTATCTAGGAGCTATACAAAACTGGACTAAGCTTCAAGATGAATATAATTGTTTTTATAGTGTAGTTGATTTACATGCTATAACTGTACCTCAACAGGCTAAAGATTTAAGAGCTAACACTATGGAATTATTAGCACAATATTTAGCTTGCGGATTAGACCCTGAAAAAAATACAATATTTATACAATCTCATGTAAGCGCACATACAGAGCTTATGTGGATATTAAATACAATGACATACATGGGTGAATTAAGTAGAATGACTCAATTTAAAGATAAGTCACAAAAAAGTGAAGCCAATTTAAATGCAGGTCTATTTACTTATCCAGTACTTATGGCTGCTGATATACTTTTATATCAAACAGATTTAGTACCAGTAGGAGAAGACCAAAAGCAACACTTAGAGTTAGCTCGTGACCTTGCTAATAGATTTAATAATAGATATTCACCAACATTTAAAGTACCAGAGCCATATATTCCAAAAGAAGTAGGAAGAGTTATGAGTTTACAAGAGCCAACTAAAAAAAATGAGTAAATCAGATGAAGATCAAAATGCATTTATATTATTAGCAGATGATGCAGATACTATAAGAAGAAAAATAAAAAGAAGTGTTACTGATTCAGTAGGTGCTGTTAATTATAGCGATGAACAGCCAGGAATCAAAAATTTACTTGAAATATACTCTAAATTAGATAATAAAAGTATTGAAGAAATAGTAGGGATGTATGAAGGCAAAGGATATGGTATATTTAAAGAAGATGTAGCTGAAGTTATAGTAGAATCTTTAAGACCAATAAGAGATAAATACAATGATTTATTAAATAATAAAGACTACTTAGAAACTGTATATGCAATGGGTGCTAGTAAAGCTGAACAGCAAGCTAGAAAAACACTTAGAAAAGTGTATAAAAAAGTTGGATTAATAGAAAGAAAATTTTTATAAAATTTGCGTCGACCATATTGCCAACAACTTTGGAAAACGGGTCCGTAGCTCAAATAAAACAAAAAGGATTATAGTTGAAATTATTAGTAATAATTTCTCTATAATCCTTTTGTATTTTTAGAACTAATTTATCACATACTACACTTATATGTAATTGTTTCAAAAAGGATGTGATATCTATTAATCATAAAAAGAAAGAAGAAGATGTAATTCCTATAAGTATGAAAGAATTGGATAAAATAATAAATGAAATGTACTTATCAGATGATACTAAAAAAGATTTAGGTTTAATAAAAAGGTATCTAGAAAGACTTATGCTGACTATAGAGAGAAGTAGAATTAGAGAATATATGATGCTAACTGATAGCAAAAGAAGGCTATTTACAATAAATTTTGTAGCAGGTATAGGTAAAGGTTTTGGTCAAGCAGTTGGATTTACATTCCTAGCAGCGATAGCACTTTATATACTTGCTTCATGGGTAGATTTACCTATTATAGGAGAGTATATAGCTGAATTAATTAATATAGTAGAAATCTATAGAGGAAAGAGGTAATAATATGGATGCAAATAAATATAAAAAGGAATTATTAAATGAAAAAGAAAAGATAGAAAAATTAATAATAGAAATGCAAGATAATACTGTATTTGGAAATACAACTAAGCATACTAGTGAAAGATATACATCAGGAGAACTATCAAGCTATGATAATCATTCAGCAGATATGGGTACTGAAGTGTTTATGCAAGATATGCAAAACAGTTTAACTATTCATGAAAGAGGAAAGTTAGATAATATAGAAAATGCTTTATATAAAATAGAAAATGGAACTTATGGAGTCTGTGAACAATGTCATAAAAATATAGATGAAGATAGATTAGATATAATGCCAGAAACCTCACTTTGTGCTCATTGTGCAAAAAATCAACCAGAAACACCTATAACAAGTGGTAAGTATAATCAAAACTTAATTAATAAAGGTGAAAGTTTTTATGATGAAGTTTTAATACAATTAAATGATATAAATGATCCAGCTAAAAGATATAATAATACAAGTAATAGATATAATAAATAAAGTTTATAAGAAAGAAGGAATGTAATATGAAAAAGATATTATATATGATTCCTGTACTATTACTTTTGGTAGTAGGTATGTACTTTCATAATAAAGCAGGCATAAAAGATGAAGAAGTTATAAGTTTAAGTGAAGATATTTTAAATGATTACGAAGATATTATAATAAAACATGGTAATAATGAAGAAAAGTTAATAGCTTTAACATTTGATGATGGACCACATAAAGACTTTACGCCACAAATATTAGGTGTATTAAAAGAAAATGATGTAAAAGCAACATTTTTTGTAGTAGGGGAAATGGTAGATTGGAATTCTGAGATAGTAAAAAGAGAATACAACGAAGGTCATGAAATTGGAAATCATACTTTTACTCATATAAACGTTGAAAAAAGAAGTTATTCTGAAATAAATAAAGAAATAAACCAAACTCAAGAAGCAGTAAAAAAAGTTATAGGAAAAGAGCCAAATTTATTTAGGCCACCATATAGAGCGATAAGTAAAAATATGTGCACTATAGCAAAAGATAAAAATATGAATATAATTTTATGGTCAAATTTAGACCCTAGAGATTGGTCAAACCCAGGAGTAAATTATATAGTAGAAACTATAGTAAATAAAGTGCAAAATGGTACTATAATACTTTTACATGATTATAATAATTCTAAAAATTCAACAACTCAAACTATACAAGCGTTAAAAATAGTTATACCAAAGCTAAAAGAACAAGGCTATAAATTTGTAACAATATCAGAACTTATGAATCATATGGATAAAGATAAGCAAACACAAAATAAGAAATAACAGGCTTCCAATTAGGAAGCTTTTTTTTGTATAATAGTAGTATATAAAAATTTAGGAGGAAAATATATTGTTATATGCGCTAATAATAGTTTTATTAATAGGAATAGATCAATTATCTAAAGTATGGGCTTTAAATTCTTTAAAATACATTGGAAGTATACCTATATTAGAAAATGTATTTCATCTTACGTATGTAGAAAATAGAGGAGCAGCTTTTGGAATGTTTCAAAATAACCAAATGATATTTGTAATAGTTGCACTATCTGCATCTATATTTGGGTTATACTATCTATATAAAAACAAAAATATAAACTTACTAGGAAAAGCTGGAATAATTCTTATAATTTCAGGTGCCATAGGAAACTTAATAGATAGAGTAAGGTTAGGATTTGTAGTAGATTATTTTGATTTTAGATTTATATGGGAATATGTATTTAATGTAGCAGATGTATTCGTAGTTGTAGGAACGATACTTTTATGCGTATATATATTATTCTTTGACAATGAAAAGTAGGTGACAATATGGAAGAAATAAGAGAATTTTTAGTATTAGAAGAAGATGAAGGTGATAGATTAGATGTATACTTGGCAAATGAGTTAGGAGATATGTCTAGAAGCTATATTCAAAAAATAATAAAAGATAAAAAAGTAAGTGTAAATACAAAGATAGAAAAGGCTAAATATTTGGTTAAGGAAGATGATAAGATAATAGTTGAGATACCAGCTCCAAAGCTTTTAGAAGTAACTCCTCAAGATATACCAATAGAGATAGTATACGAAGACAGTGATGTTTTAATAGTTAACAAGCCACAGGATATGGTAGTTCATCCTGCACCAGGTAATTATGACAATACTTTAGTTAATGCAATACTTTATCATTGTAAGGATAAACTATCTTCTATAAATGGAGTTATAAGGCCAGGTATCGTTCATAGAATAGATAAGGATACTTCTGGACTTTTAATGATAGCTAAAAATAATAATGCTCACAACTCTTTAGCTCAGCAACTAAAAGACCATTCTATAACTAGAGAGTATGAATTTATATGCCATGGAGTTGTAAAAGAAGATAAAATAACAGTAGATAAGCCAATAGGTAGAAATCCTAAGGATAGGTTAAAAATGGCAGTTGTGAAGGGTGGAAAACGTGCAGTAACTCATTTTGAAGTTATTGAAAGATATGATAATTTTACACATATGAAGGCTACTCTTGAAACTGGAAGAACTCATCAAATAAGAGTTCATGCTTTATCTATAAATCACCCACTTTTAGGAGATATTGTTTATGGTCCTAAAAATACTAAATTTAAATTAAAAGGTCAAACACTACATGCTAAAAAGTTAGGATTTATACATCCAACTAGTAAAGAGTATGTTGAATTTGATTCTAAATTATCAAAATATTTTGAGGATATAATTGCCAAAATAAAATAATTCTTGCAAAAAACATTTCGAGACTATATAATTAAGGGTAAATAAATACCTTTAAATGATACAGAGATATCATAAGGCAAAAGTGAGTAATATATTTGTATATTTTGATACATACAAGCTTCTTGTCTTATGATAAGGAGCTTTTTAGATTTGAGCAACGGACTCAGTCGTTGGCGACATGAGCGAAGCGAATTTTTAAAATTTAACTTAAAATACTAGGAGGTCAGAAATGAGAGAAAAGGCCCAATTAATGGATGAAAAAGCAATCTCAAGAGCAATAACAAGGGTAAGTCATGAAATCATAGAAAAAAATAAAGGTGTAGAAGATATAGTTTTAGTAGGTATAAAAACTAGAGGTTTACCTATTGCAGATAGAATATCTAAAAAGATAGAACAAATTGAAGGAACAAAAGTTAACACAGGTGAAGTAGATATAACTTTATATAGAGATGATTTAAAAGAAGTAGATATTGACCCAATTCTTAATGGATCAAAAATAGATTTTAATATAGATGATAAAATAGTTATCTTAATAGATGACGTTTTATATACAGGAAGAACAGTTAGATCAGCACTAGATGCTATTATGGATATAGGAAGACCAAAATCAATTCAATTAGCAGTTTTAGTAGATAGAGGGCACAGAGAATTGCCAATAAGAGCTGATTATGTAGGAAAAAATGTTCCTACATCAAGACATGAGATTATATCGGTAAAATTAGTTGAAACTGATGAAGAAGACTCAGTAACAATAAAAGAATAGACACATAGACTATAAAGAGTTTATATTGCCTTTTAATTCAGTACAGAGATACTGAAAAAGGGAGATTTATATCTCCCTAAAATTATATTTGGGAGGTTTTTTTATGAAAAAAACAGTAATGTCATTACAACATTTATTAGCAATGTTTGGAGCTACAGTATTAGTACCAATATTAACAGGGTTTAATCCAGCAGTTGCAATATTTTGTGCAGGAGTAGGTACTTTAATATTCCATTTTTGTACAGAAGGAAAAGTACCAGTATTCTTAGGTTCAAGTTTTGCATTTATACCAGTTATATTAGCAGCAAAAGAAGCCTCTGGTGGAGATTTAGCTTACGCACAAGGTGGAATAGTAGTAGCAGGTATTATATATGTAATTATGTCATTTTTAGTTAAGATGGTGGGAGTAGATAAAATAAAAAAATATTTCCCAGCTCAGGTTACAGGAGCAATGATCGCTGTAATAGGACTTAATTTATTACCAACAGCATTTGATATGGCATCAAATAATATATTAATAGCACTTATTACTTTATCAATAGCACTACTTATAAATAAGTTTGGTAAAGGATTTATAAAGCAATTAGGGATATTAATAGCAGTAGTTTCAGGATATTTAATATGTCTATCAATGGGGATTATAGATAAATCTACAATAATAAATGCACCATTACTTCAAATACCAGCATTCACTATGCCAAAGTTTAGCTTAGAGGCTATCGTTTTAATAGCACCAGTTGTTCTAGCGGTATTTATGGAACATATAGGAGATATGACAACAAATGGAGCTGTTGTAGGTAAGAATTTCATAGAAAATCCAGGATTAAATAAAACTTTATTAGGAGATGGGCTAGCTACAATAGTAGCAGGGCTTTTAGGAGGACCAGCAAATACTACTTATGGAGAAAATACAGCAGTACTTGCAATAACTAAAAACTATGACCCATCATTATTAAGAAGAACAGCAGTATTTGCAATACTACTTTCATGTATTGGTAAGTTTGGAGGATTTTTACAAAGTATACCAACAGCAGTCATGGGAGGAATAAGCATCATACTGTTCTCTATGATAACTTTTGTAGGGGCAAAGACTGTGAAAGATAGTGATTGTATAAAAAATAAAAATAATATAATAATAATAGCAACTATAATGTTAATAGGCTTAGGAACTACTTACTTAGGGAACAAAGGTATAACAATAGGAATACCTATAACTCAAAGTGTAACTATAACAGGACTTAGTTTATCAGCTATAGTAGGCATTGTATTAAATAGAGTATTAAACAATAAAGACTTTAAAAATAATGAAACTGAGAATGTAGTAGAATTAAAAGTTACGTCAATATAAATAAAAAAGCACTTATTATAATTTTATAATAGGTGCTTTTTTTATTTTATTAAAAAAATATAAAATTATTATTTTAAAACAAATACAAAATATGGTTAATTATTTTAAAAATAAAATATAAAAATCGACAAAAAATAAAGTTAAAGATAGAAAATATGAATTAATATTTTTACATAGGGAAACTTAACAATAAAAAATAAAATAAAAAATATAGACAGAATTTAATTTTTCTTGTAAAATAAAATTCTGTTGGCGAACGAACTTTTTAAAAAGCGCAATAAAGTTCATGAAAATGAAACTTAGGAGGACATTATGAAATTTAAAAAACTATTATCAATAGCAACATCTGTGTTAGTATCTACAGCTTTATTAACAGGATGTTCTTCAAACTCAAAAAATAAAGAAGAAAAACTTTCAATAGGTATTGTTTTAGGTGAAGGTAGTATAAATGACCAATCATTTAATCAATCTACTTGGGAAGGATTAAAGAAGGCGGAAAAAGATTTTGGGATTGAGGTTAAATACTTAGAATCAAAGCAAAAATCTGATTACTTACAAAATATAGAAACTTTAATAGATCAAGATACAAGTTTAATAATTGGAGTTGGATATCAGTTAAAAGAATCTATAGCTGATGCATCAAAAAATTACCCAGACCAAAAGTTTGCTATAATGGATGAAACATATGATAAAATCCCAGAAAATGTAGTTCCTGTAACTTTTAAAGAAGAAGAAGCAGCATATCTAGCTGGTGTAATAGCATCTAAAATGTCTAAAACTAATACAGTAGGATTCATAGGTGGATTACCTGCTCCATCTGTTGTTAAATATCATTATGGATTTAAATATGGGGTTACAACTACAAATAAAGACGCAAAAGTTTTAGAACAATATGCAAATACTTTTACTGATCAAGCAAAAGGAAAATCTATAGCTAAACAAATGTTTGCATCAAATGCTGATATAATATTACCAGCAGCAGGAGATACAGGAGTTGGAACAATAGAAGCAGCTAAAGAAAACAACAAGCTTGCAATAGGTATAGATAGAGATCAAAACTACTTAGCTGAAGAAAATGTTATAACATCAGCATTAAAGAAACTAAATGTAGCATCTTATGACTTAGCTAAAGAATTAGTTGAAGGTAAATACAAGGGTGGACAAGGTAAAGTTTATGGATTAAAAGAAGATGGTGTTGGATTATCTGAAAATACATCTAAGCATGTTCCTAAGGAAATTTTAGATTATGTTAATATACAAAAAGAAAAGGTATTAAAAGGAGAAATATCAGTACCTAAGAGTGAAGATGAATACAATAAATTAGTAAAATAAATATAAATTTTTTATAAAAACTAAAAGCCATAAATTTGATATGATATCAAATTTATGGCTTTTTTATTTTTAAATATAATAATTGTATCTTATATTAAATATAGTTCATAAATTAAAATGTATAACTTTTTAATTTATGAACTATATTTGAGGGAATAGGGGGGAGTAACCATGAAAAAAGATAAAAATTATTTGAATGAAGTTTGGTATAACAAGATATTTTATGATTATATTTTAAGGCAATATTATTCTTTAAATAGTATTAATAACTATAAAAGAAGTGAGAATAAAATAGATATATCAGGACAGTGGGCAACAAACTGGGGAACTATGAAGCTAGTACAAGAAGGAAATAAAGTCGTTGGAACTTATGAATGGGATAATGGAAAAATAGAAGGAATATTAGAAGGATATAACTTTAAAGGAACTTGGTCAGAACCACCAACTTATAAATGTCCAGATCTTAAAGGGGGACTCGATTTTAAGTTTTCTGTTACAGGACAAAGTTTTGAAGGTAGTTGGTCGTATTGTGATTTAAAGGAAGCTGGAGTATGGATGGGAACAAAAATAACTCAACCAGAAGTAAATAGTGTGAATGGCTCATGGACAATTGATAATGGATTATTACTTTTAGAGCAAGGTAACGGAAAGATCGATGGAACTTATATAGAAGGATTAAATGAAAATTCTATTAGATTAAATGGAGATATTGTAAAAAATGATAGTATAAATAAATTCGTAGTAGATGGTGAATGGATTAAAGCACCTACTTATGATTGTCCAGAGAATAAAGGAAAGGTATATATGGAATTTGATATACCAATAAATAATACAAAGCTATATTTATTAGATTGTGATGGAAATATAGATAAAAATAAAGTATTTGAAGGAAGTAGAATAGCTGGCCCAAAGCCATTAAATGTAGCAGGAATTTGGAACACTAATGTTGGAAAGATGGAGTTTACTCAAAATGAAGGAATGGTAATAGGTTCATACAGGCAAGGGAAGGCTAATATAGAAGGAAGAATATTAGGTAATGTACTTATAGGTAAATGGTATGAGGCAGGTAATTATTCTTGCCCATATGACAGTGGTGATGTACAGTTAATATTTGCAACTAATGCAACTGTTTTTGAAGGTTATTGGGCATATTGTAATGAAAAATTTAGTGGTAATAAGAAATGGGAAGGGGTAAGAGTTAATTAATTATGGATGACAAAGTAACATAGATAGTGGAATTAGTTATTATATTAAAATGTATGGCTTTTTAATATAGTGACTATATTTAAGGGAATAGGGGGAATAATCATGAAAAAAGATAAAAATTATTTGAATGAAGTTTGGTATAACAAGATATTTTATGATTACATTTTAGGGCAATATACTTCCTTAAATAGTATTAATAACTATAAAAGAAGAGGAGATAATTTAGATGTATCAGGTCAGTGGTCAACAAATTGGGGAATTTTAAAATTAGCTCAAGAAGGAAATGTGGTTACTGGAAATTATGAATGGGATAATGGTAGATTCGAAGGAACAGTAGATGGATATAATTTTAAAGGAACTTGGATGCAAGCACCAACTTATGAATGCCCAGATCTTAAAGGGGAATTAGAGTTTAAGTTTTCTGTCACAGGCAAAAGTTTTGAAGGTACCTGGAGATATTGTGATTTAACAAAAGGTGGAGTATGGGTGGGAGCGAAAATAACTAAACCAGAAGTGAATAGTGTTGATGGCTCATGGACAATTAATAACGGGTTATTACTATTAGAGCAAGGAAATGGAAAAGTTGATGGAACTTATATAGGAGGGTTAAATGAAAATCCTATTAGATTAAATGGCGATATCAAAAAAAATGATAACTTAAATAAATTTATAGTAGATGGTGAATGGGTTAAAGCACCAACTTATGATTGTCCAGAGGATAAGGGAAAGTTATATATGGAGTTTGATATACCAATAAATAATGCAAAAATATATTTATCAGATTGTGACGGAAATATAGATAAAAATAAAGTCTTTGAAGTAAGTAGAATAGTTGGTCCAGAGCCGTTAAATATATCAGGTGATTGGAATACAAATATTGGAGACATAAGATTTATTCAAAATGGAGGTGTAGCAATAGGCTCATATAAGCTAGGAAAGGCCAGTATGGAAGGACGAATAATAGGTAATGTATTCATAGGTAAATGGTATGAGGCTGGTAGTTATTCTTGCCCGTATGATAGCGGTGATGTTCAATTAATATTTACAAGTAATGCAAAAATTTTTGACGGATATTGGGCATACTGTAATGAAAAATTTAGTAGCGATAATAGATTGGAAGGGGTAAAGATTACTTAAGTGTGAATAATAAGAAAATTTAGGAATTATGCAAAAATAACCGTTTGAAAATTAATTTCAAGCGGTTATTTTAAATGCTGAAGGATTATATATTATCTAGTTTATTGATAATCTATTCTTTTATCTTTAATTTTGCGACTAATTCTTCAGTTGGCGTAACATATACAGTAGAATTAGTTTCATAAATTACCATACCAGGTTTAGCTCCGTTAGGTTTTTTGATATTTTTCTTTTTAGTATAATCAACAGGAACTTGAGCAGACATTTTAGATTTACTAAAATATGCTGCAAGCATAGCACCTTCAAATATTGCTTCATCACTAACTTTTTTACCTTCTGTTTTAATAATAACGTGAGATCCAGGTATATTTTTAGTGTGCATCCAGATATCATTATTGTCTGCAATCTTTAAAGTAAGATGATCATTTTGCTTATTGTTTTTTCCAACAAGAATTTTAAACCCATCAGAACTTATAAATTCGTGAGGTTTTGTAGTAAGCTTAGTTTCTTTATTAGTGTTTACTTTTTTATTATTTTTACCTTTAAGTTTTAGATATCCCACCCTAGAAAGTTCTTCTCTTATATCTAAAAGTTCAGCTAAATTTTCGCAGTTTTCTATACTCAAGATAATATTTTCTAAGTAGTTAATTTCATCATTAGTTATTTCCATTTGATGAGCAAGTTCTTTTTTAGCAGTTTTCATTTTAGAATACTTCTTAAAATACTTTTGTGCATTTTCAGAAGGAGTAAGATTTTTATTTAAAGATATAGTTACATTTTTATATTCTGGGTCATAGAAATTAGAAACCTCAACATTTTCCATTCCTTTTTCTATCATATAAATATAAGAGGTTATTAGCTCACCTTTAATTTTAAATATGTCTGCATTTTCAGATTCTACTAATTCTTCTTCTTGCTTGTGTAATTTATTGTAAAGTCTATCAAGTTTAATAGATATACTTTTTCTTAAATCAGAAGATCGTTGATGAATTCTATCTTTTATATCTTTAGTTCTATAATAATCTTCTAGTACTTTTGACATACTTTCATTGTTTATAAATGATAATTCTTTAAATAAAGTTAAATCAATACAGCTAAAATCTATAACTTTATCTATATCTTCATTAATAACAATACATGGATGATATCTATTATTATTTATATTATTAAATAAATTTGAAAATTCATTGTAAAGTGAATCAAATTCGCTAACACTACAATCCGTAGAGTTAAGTTTTTCATCTACATTAGCTCTAAAACAAATTTCCTTAGCAACAATAGGACTTATACCTAGAAACTTAGAGTATATAGACTTAAAAATTGGACCCTCAAAGCCATTTAAAGAAGTTATAAAACTCTCTTTAGATATATTATCAAGTGGATTAAGTTTATCCTGAGAAGGAGGTAAAATGTAAGTTACACCAGGTAATAATTGACGAACTCTACTTACACTAAAAGGAATTCTTTTAGCAGAATCTATAACTTTATTATCTAAAGCGTGGGTAAGTATTATATTACTGTGTCTTCCCATTATTTCTACATATATATCCTTAGTAGTTTTTTCTTTTAGTTCATCAAAAGATTCAACGCTAATTTTTATAATTCTTTCGAATCCAACTTGAGATATTCCTACTATAATTCCGTTTTGGATATATTTTCTAAATAACATACAAAACATTGGTGCACTTATTGGGTTTTCTTTTTTATAATTTTCTGCAAGGTATACCCTAGGATTAGAAGCACTAGCGCTTAGTACTAATTTAAAATTTTCTTTATTATTTCTTATATGTAAAACTAATTCATCATTTTCAGGTTGATGAACTTTATCTACTTTACCACCTAAAATTTTTGATGATAATTCATTTACTATAGAATGTATAACTAAACCATCTAAAGCCATGATATCACTCCTTTCATAAACGTAGTACGTTATAAACTAATTATTACATAATATATATATATTGTGAATAGTTAGCTTTATTTAATCAAATTTTTAGTCTAACATTTAATATATTTTTTAACTTAATAAAATTTCCTTTTCTAAGTGAAATATTGTATAATTATAAGTTAGAGATTAAAAATAAAAGGGGAGATATTATGAAATTTTGGAAGTTGCATGGAATAGGAAATGATTTTATTGCTATAGACAAAAGATTTGATCAAAAATCATCCTCAAGCTACTCTAATTTAGCTAAAATTGTATGCCATAGAAGGTTTTCAGTTGGAGCAGATGGTTTATTAATTGTTAAAAATTCTAACAGAGCGGATGTAGAAATGGTATACTATAACTCAGATGGATCAAGAGCTGCAATGTGTGGAAATGGACTTAGATGTTTTGTAAAATTTGTTTATGATAATAATATAGTTACTAAAGAAGAGTTTAGTGTAGAAACATTAGATGGTATTAAAAATATAAAATTTAATATAGAAAATAAAACTATAAAAGTAAATATGGGGAGATATAGTTTTAAATCTAATGATATTTTACTAGATAACAATAAAGATAAATTTATAAATGAAAAGATTAAAATTTTAGATAAAGAATTTAATATAAACTTCGTACTAATGGGAGTACCTCATGTAGTAATATTAGTCGACAAATTAGATAAAGAAGAAGTATTCAAATATGGGAAAGAAATAGAAAATCATAATATATTCCCTAATAAAACAAATGTAAATTTTGTTAATATAAATGATTATAAAAACATACATGTTCATACATGGGAGCGTGGATGTGGATATACACTAGGATGCGGAACAGGAATGAGTGCATGTGCAGTGATTTGTAATTATTTAAATAAGGTAGACAAAAATGTGAATGTCACATCTGAAGGTGGATGTGTAAAGATAGATATAGAAGATTTTGTTTATATGACAGGACCTGCTGTAAAAATATGTGAAGGAAACTTGGAGGTATAAGATGGCTGTAAGTATGACAGGATTTGGAAGAGGAGAATTTAAAGATGATAACTACTATTTTTTAGTAGAGTGTAAAACTATAAATCATAAATATGCAGATATAAATATTCGTCTTCCGAGAAAGATATCATTTTTAGAAGATAAGGCAAGAAACTTAATTAAAGATCACATTAAAAGAGGAAGAGTTGACTTATACATAAAACTTGACTTCTTAGGTAGCGAGGATGTAAACTTAAAGTTTGATGAAACGTTAGCTACTCAATATGTAGGTATATTAAAACAAATTAAAGAAAAATTTGATTTAGTAGATGATATAAGTGTTATGAACGTAGCAAAGTTTCCTGATGTAGTAAAAAGCGAAGAAAAAGAAGAAGATGAAGATTTACTATGGTCAATGTTTAAAAAAGCATTAGAAGAAGCGTTGGTAAAATTAAAAGAAATGAGAAGTGAAGAAGGAAAGAAATTAGCAGAAGATATTGTAATGAGATGTGACCTTCTTAAAAATTATATTGAAGAAATCGAAAAGTACTCATATAATGTTGTTATTGACTATAAAGAGAAGTTAAATAATAGAATAAGTGAGATTTTAGAAAATCCTAGCATAATAGATGAAAATAGACTGGCTCAAGAGGTTGCAATATACGCAGATAAAAGTAGTATAACTGAAGAGATAGTTAGATTTAATTCTCATATAGAACAACTTAAAAAGACAGTTGTAAAAAATGAATCAATAGGAAGAAAAATAGACTTTTTAATTCAAGAAATGAATAGAGAGACTAATACTATAGGCTCAAAATCATCAGATTTAAATATAACTAACTTAGTTGTTGAAATAAAAAGTGAATTAGAGAAAATAAGAGAACAAATACAAAATATAGAGTAGATAGAAATAAAAACTATAACATAGATTCTAATAAAAATGAGAAACATTTGTATAATGAGAAAGGAAGATATTAATGCTTAAGAGAAAAGGGCTATTATTAGTTGTATCAGGGCCATCAGGTGCTGGAAAAGGTACTATATGTAAAGAGTTATTACAAAAAAATGAACAGATAAAATTATCAGTATCAGCAACAACGAGGAAACCAAGAAATGGAGAAGTTGATGGAGTAAATTATTTCTTTATAGAGAAAGAGAAATTTACAGATATGATAGGAAAAGGTGAGTTTTTAGAGTATGCTCAAATTTATGATAATTTTTATGGTACTCCAAAAGCAGCTATAATAGAATGCTTAGAAAATGGGCAAGATGTTGTATTAGAAATAGAAATGCAAGGAGCTAAGCAAATAAAAGAAGTTTATCCTGAAGGAGTGTTTATATTTGTACTTCCTCCATCTCTTGAAGAACTAAAAAGTAGAATAGTTGGAAGAGGAACAGAAACAAAAGAAGAAATAGATAAAAGATTCAGCTGTGCATTTGAAGAAATAAATCAAATAGTAAATTATGATTACTTTGTAGTAAATAAAGATGTAAAACAATCAACGAAAGAAGTAGAAAGCATAATAGTAGCTGAAAAAAATAAAGTTACTAGATATAAAAATAATATAATAGAAAAGTTTAAGGAGGAATTATAATATGTTAAAACCATCAATCAATGAAGTATTAAACAAAATAGACAATAGATACTACTTAGTAGGTACTGTTGCAAAAAGAGCTAGAGAAATAATAGACGGTGCAGACATCTATGTTTATAATAGACAAAATGAAACTAAGCCAGTTAGCATAGCTACTCAAGAAGTTGCTGAAGGTGAAATAACTTATAGATTATTAACACAAGAAGAAATAGATATAGAAGAAGCTAAAAATCACGCAGAACAAAGACAATCAGTAGAAGAGGAGTAATCCAAATGCTTAAAAATAAAACTGTTGTAATTGGTGTAAGTGGCGGAGTAGCCGTATATAAAGCACTAGATGTTGTAAGTAGGCTAAAAAAATTAGGCGCAAATGTGCGTGTTATAATGACTAAGTCAGCGACTGAATTTGTTACTCCACTATCATTTCAATCTTTAAGTCAAAACTATGTAGTTTATGACATGTTTGAAGAGCCAAAAACTTGGGATGTAGAACATATATCACTAGCTAAAGCTGCAGATGTATTTTTAATAGCACCGGCAACTGCTAATGTAATAGGGAAAATGGCAAATGGAATAGCTGATGATATGCTTACAACAACAGTTATGGCAACAAAAGGAAAAGTATTAATAGCACCAGCTATGAATACTAATATGTATGAAAATCCTATAGTTCAAAGAAATATAAGCACATTAAAAGAACTAGGATATGAATTCGTTGAACCTGAAAGTGGTAGACTTGCTTGTGGGGATATTGGTAAAGGAAAGTTAGCAACTCCAGAAGATATAGTAAATCAAGTTGTCAAATTACTTACAAAAGAAAAAGATTTAAGTGGTAAAAGTATAATAGTTACTGCAGGACCAACAATGGAAAGTATAGATCCAGTAAGATATATAACGAATAGATCAAGTGGAAAGATGGGATATTCAATAGCAAGTGAAGCTATAAGTAGGGGAGCTGATGTAACTTTAATATCAGGACCTACAAATATAAATCCACCACAAAATCTTAAAAAATTAATTAGAATAGAAACAGCTCAAGAAATGTATGATGCAGTTATAAATAATATGGATGAGAATCAAGTAATTATAAAAAGTGCAGCTGTGGCGGATTATAAGCCTAAAAATTATTCTAATAAAAAAATCAAAAAAACTAATGATGACTTATTTATAGAATTAGATAGAAATAAAGATATCGCTTATGAAATAGGAAAAGTTAAAAATGATAAAATATTAGTTGGATTTGCAGCAGAAACTAATGACCTTATAGAAAATGCTAAAGGTAAAGTTAAAAAGAAAAACTTTGATTTTATAGTAGCAAATGATTTAACTAAAGAAGGTGCAGGATTTGGAGTTGACACTAACATAGTAAAAATCGTAGATAAGGATGGAAACATTACTGAATACCCAAAAATGAAAAAAGAAGAAGTAGCTAACGTTATTTTAGATAAAGTTAAATTACTACTTGAAAGATAAGCATCTATTTAATAGATGCTTATATTTTTTAAGTACAATAAAATTATATTTTATTTGATTTATGGAAAAAATATAATTTTCAGAAACTAAGTTTGAAAAACGAGTTTTAAATTATAAATAACAGTATTATAAAAATCGAGGTTATAATATGGAGAAATATGCAAAAGTCATAGTTAGAAGTAATACTATACATACAGACAACCTATTTACATACCAAGTTCCAGATTTTTTAATAGATGAATTACATATAGGTCATAGGGTCTTAGTTCCATTTGGAAAGGGAAATAAACCAACAGAAGCCTTTGTATTTGAACTTACAAATGATATAGATGAAAAAATAAAAGCTAAATATGTTATAGATTTATTAGACGAAAATCCTATATTTAGGATAGAAGATTTAGAACTAGTAAATTGGATGAAAAATAGATACTTATGCACATATATAGACTGTATAAATTTAATATATCCAAAGGGATATAAACTTAATAACTATAAAGTTGTAAGTTTAAGTGATGAACTTTTAAGTTTAAGCAATATTCAATTTCAAAAAATTTTAGAAACACTAAATGAAAATCAAAGTAAAGTAGTAGATGAAATTTTAAAAAGTAAAGGTAAAGTTAAGGTTGAAAAGTTAAAATATATACAAAATATAAATGGCTTATTAGATAGAATGAGTAAGAAAAGTATAGTTAAGTTAAGTTGGGAATATAAAAATCATAAGAATGAAAAAAAAATATGCTATATATCATTAGCTATTGAAAGTGATGAAATAGATGAATTTATAAAGACAAATAAAATAAATTTAGGAAGTAAACAAAAAGAAATAATAAAATTCCTAAAAAATAATGATAATGTTGAAATAAATGATTTAGTTGAAATCTTAAAAGCATCAAAACAAAGTATAAACTCTCTACATGATAAAAATTTAATTACATTAGAATTAAAAGATTATTATAGAAATCCAGATGAAATATATAAATCAGTAAATAAAGATATAATACTTAATGATGAACAAGCCCATGCAATAAACAAGGTAACATCAGAAATGTTTGATGAAAATAAGAAACCATATATATTAAAAGGTGTTACAGGTAGTGGTAAAACGGAAGTATATATGGAAATTATAGATTATGCACTAAACCAAGGATTAGATAGTATTGTATTAGTTCCTGAAATAGCACTTACTCCTCAGACAATATCTAGATTTAAAAATAGATTTGGTGATATTGTAGGAGTGTTTCATAGTCAGTTATCAGAAGGCCAAAAGCATGATGTATATAAAGCTATAAAGTCTGGAAAAGTAAGAATTTTAATAGGTGCAAGGTCGGCATTATTTGCACCATTTAACAGCTTAGGTGTTATTATAATAGATGAGTTTCATGAATCATCGTATAAATCAGAAAAAAATCCTAAATTTAGTGCAATAGAAGTAGCAAGGTTCATGGCTATGAAAAATGATGTATCTCTAGTTTTAGGGTCAGCAACTCCTTCAGTTGAAGAGTATTATAAATCAAAAAATGGTGAGTATGAGCTTATTGAGATAAAACAAAGAGCAAATAAAAAGCCTCTTCCTAAAATTGAAGTTGTAGATATGAAATCTGAATTAAATAGCGGAAATAAAAGTATATTCAGTAATAGGCTTCAAGGAGAAATAGAAGAGGCAATTAAAAATAAAAATCAGGTAATACTATTTTTAAATAGAAGAGGATATGCAAGTTTTGTATCTTGCAGAAAATGTGGATATGTATTCCAGTGCGAAAACTGTGATATATCTCTTACTTACCATAAAAGAAGCAACAGCGGTAGATGTCATTATTGTGGGTACGAAAAAGAAATACCAAAAGAATGCCCTGAGTGTGGTAGTAACTATGTAAAACCTTTTGGTATAGGAACACAAAAAATTGAAGAAGAATTAAAGAGTATATTTAAAGATATTAAAGTACTTCGAATGGATAAAGATACAACATCAAAAAAAGGTTCTTTAGAGGAAATTTTAAACAAATTTAAAAATAAGGAAGCTGATGTATTAATAGGAACGCAGATGCTTAGTAAAGGATTAGATTTTGATAACGTTACTTTAGTAGGAATTTTATCTGCTGATATGATTTTAAACTTCCCAGATTTTAAAAGCTTTGAAACAACATTTCAATTAGTAACTCAAGTTTCAGGCCGTGCAGGTAGATCTGATAAAGAAGGAAAGGTAATACTTCAAACTTATGACACCGATCACTATGCAATAAGACGAGCTATAAACTATGACTATGAAGGATTTTATGAAGATGAAATAAAGATTAGAAAGGCTTTTGGATACGCTCCATTTAATAATATGATTAGTGTTGTAATAAGTGGAGAAAGTGAAAGATTAGTAAAACAAAATGCTCAAAATATGTATGATTCAATTATTTACTTACTTAAAAATAGAGGTATAAATAATTTTGATTTTGTATTAGGGCCAAATCCTTGTTCAATATCTAAAATAAATCAAAATTATAGATGGCAGATATTATTTAAGGATGATGATATTGAAATTAATTTATTAAAGGGTATAATAAAATATATATGTATAACGAAAAGAGATACAGTATTTAATAAAGAAATTAATGTATCGATAGATATTAACCCAAACAGCGTATTATAAACTTAGGAGGAAAGAAAAATGGCATTAAGAGAGATTGTTCAAATAGGAGAACCAGTACTTAGAAAAAAATCAAAAAAGGTAGAACAAATAGATAATAAAATAATACAATTATTAGATGATATGGCAGACACAATGTATAATGCAGATGGTGTTGGTCTTGCTGCACCACAAGTAGGTATACTTAAAAGAATTGTTGTTATAGATATTGGAGATGGATTAATAGAACTTATAAATCCTGAAATAATAGAAACATCTGGAGAACAAATAGATGATGAAGGGTGCTTAAGTGTTGTAGGAGAGTCAGGTGCTGTTAGAAGACCATATTATGTAAAGGTAAGAGCATTTGATAGACAAGGTAGATTATTTGAAATGGAAGGTGAAGAGCTATTAGCGAGAGCTTTCTGTCATGAAATAGATCATTTAGATGGAGTATTATTTGTAGATAAAATAGGAAAGTAGTAGGTGTTAATTTAATGAGAATATTATTTATGGGAACGCCTGACATTGCAGTTGGATGTTTACAAAAAATTATAGATGAAAAACATGATATTATAGGTGTAGTAACTCAACCAGATAAACCAGTTGGAAGAGGTAAAAAACTAGGTATGCCACCTGTAAAAGAACTTGCCTTAAAATATGATATAGATGTATATCAACCAGTAAAGGCTAGAGATGAAGAATTTGTTAATATATTAAAAGAATTAAATCCAGATTTAATAGTAGTAGTTGCATTTGGTCAGATACTACCTAAATCAATATTAGATATTCCTAAGTTTGGATGTGTAAATGTCCATGTTTCATTATTACCAAAGTATAGAGGAGCAGCTCCAATAAACTGGGTAATAATAAATGGAGAAGAAAAAACTGGTGTAACAACTATGTACATGGATGAAGGATTAGACACAGGAGATATGATATTAACATCTGAATTTGATCTTGACGATGAAATAACAGCTGGAGAACTTCATGATAAAATGATGGAAATAGGAGCTCAAACTTTAAAAGAGACAATAGACTTAATAGAAAAAGGATGCGCACCAAGAATAGCTCAAAATCATGATGAATTTTCTTATGCTCCTATGATGAATAAATCATTAGGTAATATTGATTGGAATAAAAGTGCAAGAGAAATACATAATCTTGTAAGAGGAGTAAATCCATGGCCAAGTGCTTATACAACGTACAATGATGCTACTATGAAAGTTTGGAAAACTAAAGTTCTAAGTGAAAGTAGTACAAAAGCACCTGGAACAATACTTAAAGTAGATAAAGAAGGTATAAGAGTTTCAAGCAAAGATAATGTAATTTTAATAAAAGAAATGCAAATGCCAGGAAAGAAAAGAGTTTTAGTATCAGAATATATAAAAGGAAACAGTATAGAAACCGATATAGTTTTAGGTTAGGTGGAAGACATTATGGACGCAAAAAAGTATATGACTACTGTAGGTATATTAATAGCAGTACTTATAGTTGGAGGATTAGGTATAAATATATTCGTATCTAATTTAACTCATGTTTTTTCAGTATTAATAAACATTATAGTTGTAGTACTAGTATGTATAATAATATTTTCATTAATTATTACAAATAATGTTATTAAAGATAAAAGAGTTAGTCCACATTTTATGAAAATTAATTTTAATATAGTAAGTTTATTATTTCCTGTAATAACACTTATAGGAAATAGCATAGGTGTATCTAAAAATGAGTTAAGAAAAGTATTTGTTAAGTTAAATAACAATTATATATATAGTAATAAATATAATTTAAAGAGTGAAGAAATACTTATACTAATACCTCACTGTATACAAAAAAGTAGTTGTAAATTAAAAGTAACAACTAAAATAGAAAACTGTGCAGAATGTGGATTATGTAATGTAGGAGATTTAGTTAAACTAAAAGAGAAAACAAATGTAAATATATTCGTAGCTACAGGAGGAACTTTAGCTAGAAAAATTATAATAGAAAATAAACCTAAAGCAGTTATAGCAGTTGCTTGTGAAAGAGATTTAACATCAGGTGTTCAGGATGTTAAAGGTATACCTGTATTAGGAGTATTTAATAAAAGACCTAATGGACCTTGTGTAGATACAACTATAGATATAAATGAAGTTGAAAAAGCTATAAACTTTTTCATAAATAAAAATTAATGATGGGAGTGTATTTTATATGCCTGGATACTATGGATATGGTTATGGATTTTTCGATCCAACAATGGTTATATTAATTCCTGCTATATTATTTACTATGTACGCTCAGTTTAAAGTGAGTTCAACAACAAGTAAATACTTAAGAGTAAATGCTCAAAGAGGATATACAGGTGAACAAGTAGCAAGAAAAATATTAGATTCAAATGGATTATATAATGTTAGCATAGAAATGGTTAGAGGACATTTAAGTGATCACTATGACCCAAGAAGAAATGTAGTAAGACTATCACAAGATATATACTATGGAACTTCAATAACTTCAGTTTCAGTTGCAGCACATGAGTGTGGCCATGCAATCCAACATGCAAAAGGATATATGCCACTTAACTTTAGAACTGCATTAGTTCCAGTAGTAAACTTTTCATCAAATATATCATGGCTTTTAATAGCTTTAGGATTTATTATGAGAGGTCCATTTTTACAAATTGGGATATTATTATTCGCTGCGTCAGTATTATTTCAACTAGTAACTTTACCAGTAGAATTTAATGCTTCAAACAGAGCGGTAGTTCAACTTGCAAACTTAGGGCTTGTTGAGGGAAGAGAAAAAAATCAAAGTAGAGATGTTCTTACAGCAGCAGCTTTAACTTATGTTGCAGCAGCTTTAACTTCAGTACTTCAACTTTTAAGATTATTAGCAATAGCAAATAGAAACAATGATTAAAGGAGATTGTCCTAGTATTTCTAGGACTTTTTCTATTTAAGCAATGGACCTGACTTTAAGGGTCATTGGCGATATGAACGAAGTGAATTTGTATATAACTTTAAGGAGAATTTTATATGAACGCAAGAGAAATAGCATTTAAGGTACTTTGCGATATAGAAGAGAATAATAACTATTCTAATATAGCAATAAACAAGCATTTTAAAAATTTAAGTTTAAGCAATCAAGATAGAGGTTTTGCTACAGAACTTATATATGGAGTAGTAGAAAATAAATATTATTTAGATTATATAATCGATAAACTTT
This sequence comes from Faecalimicrobium dakarense, assembly GCF_000499525.1. Classification (GTDB taxonomy): domain Bacteria; phylum Bacillota; class Clostridia; order Peptostreptococcales; family Peptostreptococcaceae; genus Faecalimicrobium; species Faecalimicrobium dakarense. The sequence continues at coordinate 26,653 of NZ_HG529232.1, forward strand.
CAAAGATTAAGACGCAAAAATTATCAACTTATGTTAAAATATTGCTAAGGATGGGAATTTACCAAATCGCATTTTTAGATAGTATATCAGATTATGCGCTTGTAAATGAAACTGTGAATTTAGTTAAGAAATATGATAAAAGATCATCTGGATTTGTAAATGCAATTCTTAGAAATATAATAAGGAATAAAAAAGAAGTATTAAAGGTAGACATAGAGAGTGAAATAATGAGCTTATCTACTAAGTATTCATATAGCCCTTGGATGATAAAGAATTGGATTAATAATTTCTCTAAAGAATTTACAGAAGATTTACTAGAAGCTAATAGTGAAAGGCCAAGTATTTATTTAAGAGTTAATACACTTAAAACTAATAGAGATGAACTTTTAAATAAGCTAAAGGAAATGGATATAAAAGCTTATAAAGTACCTCATGTAGAAGAAGCTATAAAGGTTGAAAATCTTAAGAATATAGAAAATAATGAGTTATTTAAAGAAGGCTTATTTACAATACAAGATATTAGTTCTATGTTAGTAGGAAAAGTAATTAATCCTAAGGAAAACTCTTTAGTATTAGATGTATGTAGTGCACCAGGAGGTAAATCTACTCATTTAGCAACACTTATGAATAACACGGGTAAAGTAGTAGCAAGAGATGTATTTGAACATAAGTTAAAACTTATAGATAATACAGTAAAAAGATTAGGTCTTGAAAATGTAGAAATCGAGAGTTACGATGCATCTAAATTAGATGTAGAAAGTATAGAAAAATATGACTATGTATTAGCTGATGTGCCTTGTTCTGGATTGGGTATAATAAGAAGAAAGCCTGAAATAAAATTTAAATCTAAGGCAGAACTTAAAGAATTACCATCAATACAAAAGACAATTTTAGAAAATGCATCAAAGTATGTAAAAGTTAATGGAATATTAGTTTATAGTACATGTACAATTCAAGATAGCGAAAATATTAATATAGTCAATGAATTTTTAAATGAAAATGATAAATTTGAATTAGTACCAATTGATGAAATAAATATAGATTTAGATAATCAAGATAAAGGATATCTAAAAATATATCCAAATATTCATGGTATGGATGGTTTCTTTATAGCAAAATTAAAGAAAGTAAGGTAGTGATAATATGAATCAGAAAAAGACGGCATTAAAAAACTTTACAGAATTAGAAATGAAAGAATTTATGAAAACTATAGGAGAAAAACCATTTAGAGGAAGTCAAGTTTTTTCATGGATATATAAAGGAGCTAAGAGTTTTGATGATATGAATAATATTCCTAAGAGCTTAAGAGAAAAGCTTGATGAAGTTTCATACATTGGTAATATAGAAGTTGAATTAAAACTAGAATCAAAAGTTGATAAAACAAAAAAGTATTTATTCTTATTAAATGATGGAAATATAATAGAAACTGTAATGATGGATTATGAAGATAGAGTTACAGTATGTATTTCAAATCAAGTAGGGTGTAGAATGGGATGTAAATTTTGTGCATCTACAATAGATGGTCTACTTAGAAACTTAGAACCATGGGAAATACTAGATCAAATATTAAAGATACAAGAAGATACTGGTAAAAGAGTATCAAACCTTGTTTTAATGGGAAGCGGAGAGCCGTTAGATAATTTTGAAAATACTAAACAGTTTTTAAAAATAGTAAATGATGAAAATGGTCTAAATATTGGATATAGACATATAACACTATCAACTTGTGGAATAGCTCCTAAAATGAGAGAATTAGCAGATTTAGGTATACCTATAAACTTAGCTTTATCTTTACACTCTCCTTATGATGAAAAAAGAATAGAAATTATGCCAGTGGCTAAAGCCTATTCTATAAAAGATATATTAGATGCATGTAAGTATTATATACAAAAAACTAATAGAAGAGTTACATTAGAGTACTCACTAATAAAAGGAGTTAACGACTCAGAAAAAGAAGCATTAGCTCTTGTAAAATTATTAAAAGGCATGCTATGCCATGTAAATTTAATACCTATAAACAACGTGGAAGAAAGAGATTTTGAAAGACCGGATAAAACTTATATTTATAAGTTTAGAGATATCTTAGAAAAAAACAATATACCAGCTACGGTTAGAATTTCTATGGGCTCAGATATAGGTGGAGCCTGTGGTCAATTAAGAAGAAAACACAAGTAGCTTTAAGGGGGAAGTCGTATGATTTATAGTTGTGCCTCCCATATAGGAAACGTTAGAAAAAATAATGAGGATTACTGTAAGGGGGAAATTATAGATACAGATTATGGATCTATAGGAATATTTGCTTTGGCTGATGGAATGGGCGGTCATAAAAAAGGTGAAGTTGCAAGTAAATTAGCTGTTGAAAATATAATTTGTTTTTTAAAAGAGAATTTATTACAAAGTACAAACATAAAAATAGATTATGTAGATGATATAGTGAAACAAGCTTACAATAATGTGAATTCCATTATACATGAAAAATCTATATCTAGTGTTGATTATGAAGGCATGGGAACTACTTTAACGACAGCCATATTATATAAAAATAACTTATATGTTGCTAATGTAGGTGATAGTAGATGTTATTTATTAAAGGATAATAATTTTGAACAAATAACAAGAGATCACTCTGTAGTTCAAGAGCTTATAGAAGCAAATATTATTACAAAAAGTGAAGCTAAAAATCATCCTCGTAGAAATCATATAACTAGAGCAATGGGCACAGATGAGCTAGTTATAGTAGATATATTTAAGATAGAGATAAATAGAGGAGATAAAGTCCTACTTGCTACAGATGGATTAACAGGATTTGTTGATGATGAAGTCATAAAAGAGATAATATTAAAAGATGAAGACATAATGATTTTAACTGAAGAGTTAATAAATACAGCTAATAATATTTCTGGCAAGGATAATGTTTCAGTTATATTAATAGAAGATAAATAGGACGGTGATAAAGTGGGAGAAACTGTTTTAGGAAACAGATATGAAATCATCAGAAAAATTGGTGATGGAGGGATGGCCTTTGTTTATGAGGCTAAAGATAGGCTGCTAAACAGAACTGTAGCTGTAAAAGTACTTAGGCCTGAGTTTGTAGATGATGAAGAGTTTTTAGGTAAGTTTAAAAGAGAAGCTGAAGCGGTAGCAAGTCTTTCTCATGCTAATATAGTGAATGTGTATGATGTAGGTGAAGATGGTAAAGTTCATTATATAGTAATGGAATTTATTGATGGACAAAACCTAAAAGAAATAATAAAAAATGAAGGAACTTTAGATGAGTATACTGCACTAGACATAACTAAGCAAATAGCTATGGCTCTTAGTGCAGCGCATAAAAAAGGTATTATCCATAGGGATATAAAGCCTCACAATATACTTATATCTAATGAAGGACGAATAGTTAAAGTAGCTGACTTTGGGATAGCAAAAGCTGTTTCAAATTCAACTATGACAAATATTGGGAGTATAATAGGTTCAGTACATTATTTTTCTCCTGAACAAGCAAAAGGTAAATTTGTAAGTAATAATGCAGATTTATATTCTTTAGGAATAGTTTTATATGAAATGTTAATAGGGAAAGTTCCTTTTAGAGGAGATAGTCCTATATCTATAGCGCTTCAGCATATAAATGATGAAATAGAATTTACACCTGATGAAAAAGTAAATATACCTCAAAGTGTTAGAACTATAATAAAAAAGTTAACTGAAAAGTCAAGCTCAGATAGATACCAAAGTGCTGAAGAGTTAATAGAGGATATAGAATATATAGAAAAAAATATAGATTTGGATTTTATAAAGGAATATGATAACTATGCAACTCAAAAAATTGATGAAAGAGATATGCAAAAATCTACAAAGCCTAAAATAGTACCTGTAGGTTTTGAAGAGAATGATAAAGATGAAGATGATGAGTTGTTTGAAGAAGAAAAGCCAAAAAGTAGAAAAGAAATAAAGAAAAGAAAAAAACAAGAAAAAGAAGAAAGTCCTAAAACAAGAAAAAGGCTTAAAATACTAATTGGAGTTTTAGTTTTAGTTTTACTTACACAAGTATTTGCATTTGCTAAATACTTAGGTCCAATGCTAGGATTTAAAGAAGGAGAAGCTTTAAAAGCACCAGACCTTAAGAGTATGCACATAGATGATGCTCAAAGGGAACTTGAAAGATTAGGTCTAAAAGTAGCATTAAGAGATGAATACGATCCAAATGTAGAAAAGGATCATGTAATATCTCAGATGCCAGCATCAGGTAGTGATGTTAAAGAAGGTGATACTATAAGCATAGTATATAGTAAAGGATCTAAAAATGCAGAAGTACCTAATGTAGTTGGAATTACATTAGGGGAAGCAGAAAATATACTAAAAGAAAATAAACTAGAATTAGGAAATATAAGCTATGAATATAGTGATACTTTTAAAGAAGGTATTGTTTTAAGACAAAGTCCAAAATCTGGAGCTGGAACAATAGAAGAAGGCGATAAGATAGATGTTGTTGTAAGTAGAGGTCCAGAGGCAGTTAAGCCTGAAACACCAAAAGAGGAAGATAATAAAGAAAATGTAACTCCACCACCTACTAATCCCAGTGAAGGAGGAGGAAGCTCAAATGGAGGGTCACACTCTGGGGGGAGTAATAATGGATCAGGTTCAAAGCCTAACGGAAATGGTAATGGAGCAAATAATGGAGGCAGCGGAACAGGTGGACCAACAACTCCAGGAGGCAATGGAGGAAATGGATCAACTGGCGAAGGAAACACTGGAGGAACTCCTGGGACAGGGACAGAAACTCCTGGAACAGGCAGTGGAGAAGGTTCTAATGAACCACCAGAGGTAAGTCAAGATAT
>NZ_HG529233.1 GCF_000499525.1 Faecalimicrobium dakarense
AACTTAATAAGTGAGCTTTTTTTATATTATTAATGAAATTAAAACTTTTATTTTGTAAAAGCTATATACTATAAAAGCAATTTATTATATTTAATACAAATAAATAATAATAAATTTTAATCTTATTTATGATATTATATAAAAATAGGATACAATATTTATATGAGTTAGAATTTAAGGAGGAAATAAATGATAAATGGAAAAATTATAAAAGGAATAGGGGGATTTTACTACGTAGATACAGAAAATGGGCTTTATGAATGTAGAGCTAGAGGTATATTTAGAAAAGAAAAAATCACGCCTTTAGTTGGAGATAGAGTTGGTATAAGTGTAGTTGATGAAGAGAATAAAAAGGGTGTAGTTGAGGAAATAGATAAAAGGGATACAGAACTTGTAAGACCGCCTATAGCTAATGTAGATAAGGCTCTTATAGTATTTGCTATAAAAAACCCTAAGCCAAACTTATCCTTATTAGATAGATTTATAGTTTTAGCTGAAAAGGAAAATTTAGAGATAGTTATAGTGCTTACAAAGGCTGACTTAGATGATGATAATACATTAGATGAACTAAAAAGTGTGTATGAACTTAGCGGATATAAAGTGATACCTGTAAGTAATAAAACTAAGCTAAATATAGATAAAATAAGAGAAGAACTAAGTGGAAATGTAGTAGTATTTGCAGGTCCATCTGGAGTTGGAAAATCTAGTTTACTAAATGAAATAGATAGTAATTTTAAATTACAAACAGGAGAAGTAAGTGACAAAATAAAAAGAGGAAAGCATACTACACGACATGCAGAACTTTTAAAGTTAGACTGTGGTGCTATGGTTGCTGATACTCCAGGATTTAGTTCATTAACTTTAGATGATATAAGTGAAACTGAGCTTAAGGATTATTTTATAGAGTTTGATGAATTTGATAATTGTAGATTTGGATCAAGATGTGTACATGAAAATGAGCCTAGTTGTGCTATAAAAGAGGCTGCCCAAAATGGTAAAATATCTAAACAAAGATATGATAGTTATATACAATTACTAAATGAAATAAGACAAGGGAAAAGGAGATACTAAAATGATTAAATTAGCACCATCTATATTATCAGCAGACTTTGCTAGATTATTAGAAGACGTAAAAAAGGTAGAAAATGCAGGATGTGAATACTTACACATAGATGTAATGGATGGTCATTTTGTACCAAATATTACTTTAGGTCCAGGAATTGTAAAATCACTAAGAAAAGATGTAAATATGGTATTTGATGCACATCTTATGATAGAAAATCCAGATCTTTATATAAAAGATTTTGTAGATGCAGGATGTGATTTGATAGTTGTTCATCAAGAAGCATGTACTCACTTACATAGAACTATACAAAATATAAAGTCTTATGGTATAAAAGCAGGAGTTGCCCTAAATCCAGCTACTCCAATAGAATCAATAAAACATGTATTGTCTGAAGTAGATATGGTACTTATAATGACAGTTAATCCAGGATTTGGAGGTCAATCATTTATAGAAGGTATGGTACCTAAAATAGAAGAGTTAAAAGAGCTTATAGATAGTAAAGGACTAAGTGTGGATATACAGGTTGATGGTGGTATAAAACCTAGTAATGTAGACAAGGTAGTTAAAGCAGGAGCTAATATAATAGTTGCAGGTTCAGCTATATTTAATAGTGAAGATATACCTACTACAGTTAAATTATTTAGAGAGAATGCATCTAAATAGGAAATATATATGAAAATTTGTATTGTTTTAAATGGAGAAATACAAGATTATAAAAATACAAAAAAAATAATATATGAAAATAAGTATGATTATATAATTTGTGCAGATGGGGGAGCTAATCATACCTATAATATGGAAATAAAACCACATTATATAATAGGCGATTTAGATTCTGTGTCAAATGATATTGTAAATTATTATAAAAAATGTGGAGTTAAATTTGAGAAGTTTCCATCTAAGAAAAATGAAACTGATACAGAGTTATGTATTTATCTAGCAAAACAACTTGGCGCTAAAGAAATAGATTTTTTAGGTGCATTAGGTGGTAGGATAGATCATATGCTTGCAAATATCAATTTACTTTATTATGTAAGAAGCATGAATATAAGTACTAAAATAATATCTGATAAAGAAGATATATATATAGCAATAGATGAAGAAAAAATTATAAATGGAAATAAGGGAGATACAATTTCTGTAATACCTATAAAAGGTGATGCAATAGGTGTTACTCTTAAAGAATTAGAATATCCCTTAACTGATTATAATATGAAGTACTCATTACCACTTGGTATATCTAACGTTATGGTAAAATCTAAATGCAGTGTAAAAGTTAATAAAGGAAATTTACTTATAATAAGAAATAAATAAAAAAGATGGTTTTTAACCATCTTTTTTACATGTGATTTATAACCTAGTAAATTTGAGCAAAGCGAATTTTATTTAAAAATATTAAAGGGAAAAGGTGAATTTAGTCATATAATTATAATTATAAGTTTATAAATAAGGAGGTATATTATGGGGGATAAGATAGCAGTTATATACAAAAGTAAATACGGCACTACAAAACGCTACGCAGGGTGGATAGCACTTAAATTAGGAGCTGACTTATATGAACTATCAGATATAAGAACTAAGGATTTAGATAAATATAATACTGTAATATATGGAGGTCCTTTATATGTAGGTAAAATAAAGGGTGTAGATTTTATAATTAAAAATTATGAAAAATTATTAAATAAAAACCTTATAGTATTTACTGTTGGAATGGAATCATATAGTGAGGAATGCAGAAATAAAATTATTAAGAATAACTTTGAAGGTGAGAGAATAGATAAAATTGATTTATATCACTTTAAAGGAGCATTTAGCTATAAAGAACTAGGTATAATACATAAAGCTATGATGAAATTTATGAAAAAAAATTTAGAAGCAAAAGGTATAAGAGATTTAACTGAAGATGATAAAAACTTATTAAAGGGATTTGAAAGTTCAGTTGACCTATCAGATAAGAAGTATATAAATAATTTAATAGACCATGTATATAGCATAAACAAATAAAAGAAGTGCATCTTGCACTTCTTTTATTATGCAAAGTATTAAATTTTTAAATTAAAAAGTAGGACAGGTCTAATTTTATAATATTTTGCATAAATTTAACTATATAAAGTAACTAATAGATTTAAAAGCCATAGGAGGCGATTATGAGAAATCAATCAAAGGGGTTATTGGGGATTGTATGTTTAGCAACTGGAGCTGCTGTAATACTGTCTATGATACTACCTAATTGGATATGGACGGCACTTACGGCATTTGTACTTATTGGATGTGGAGTATTATTATTCTTATATTAATTAAAAAGCAATTATATAGGTAAATAACTAGTAATAATTAAAAAAACTAAGAATAATCTTTAAAGTCTAGACAAATAGGTTAAAAATTAAATTACAGGGGGAATAGATTATGAAAATGGTAACAATCAAATTACCAAAATGGATTTCAAATATTGTATTAAAATTTATGAGAGGTGGTAAAAAAGATTAAAACATAAAAAAGGCCTACTAAAATTAGTAGGCTTTTAAAGAATTATTAAGCTCTTTCAACTTTACCAGAACGTAAACATCTAGTACAAACTTTTACTCTCTTAGGAGTACCATCTATTATAGCTCTAACGCTTCTTAAGTTCGCTGACCACGTTCTTCTGCTGTGTCTATTTGAATGTGATACTTGGTTTCCAGAAACCTTACCTTTACCACATACGCTACATATCTTTGCCATTTTTCGTACACCTCCTTAAAATGATAACTATTTAAAGACTAAAAACATATTTATATTAACATAAATATTGAAAACGTGCAACAGAAATATATATTTGCTCTACACATATTGAAGAATTTGCTGTTATCATATAAAATTATATATATAGTTTTGTATAAAGTAAATATTAAAAAAGAAATACTAATATTTTCTTTATTTAAATATCCTAACATTTTACAAAAATATTTTCAAAATAATATGGCTAGGTTTAAATTATACCATATTTATAGTATTATAGGATATATAATTTTCTATGAGCTATAAAAAATAGAAAATTTTAATATATTTGAAAAAATAAAAATAAAAATGAACTTAAGGGGGTCAACCATGAGTGCAAAAGTAATGAATCAATATGGATGTATAGAAATAGATAAGCAAGTTATATCACAAATAGCATATAGATCTGCTATGGAAAGTTACGGTTTAGTAGGTTTAGCATATAAATCTAAGGGTATAGTAGAATTATTAAAAGGTGAAAATGCCTTTAAAGGTGTTTTAGTAGAAGAACTTGAAGATAATACAATAGCAATAGAGCTTTATGTTATACTACAATATGGAACTAATATATCTACTGTTGCAAACAATATAATAGATAGAGTAAAATATACAGTTGAGAAATTAACGTCAATAAAAGTAAGTAAAATAGATATTAATGTGCAAGGAATTAGAGTCAAGTAATTAGGAGGAAGAAAATGATTCAATATATAGACGGTAAAATTTTAAGAGATATGTTTGTCTCTGGTGCAAATAATCTTCAAAATCATAAAGATTTGGTAGACAAGCTAAATGTGTTTCCTGTTCCAGATGGAGACACAGGAACTAATATGTCGCTTACAATATCTTATGCAATGAAGGAATTGTCAAAGTTAGAAAATAATAATATAACAGATATAGGCAAGGCATTATCAAAAGGTTCTTTAATGGGAGCTAGAGGAAACTCTGGAGTTATATTATCACAAATAATAAGAGGATTTGCAAAATCAATAGAAGGTAAAGATAAAATATCAACTGAAGATTTAGCAAAGGCGTTTAAAAATGGTTCTGACACTGCATACAAGGCAGTTATAAAGCCTATAGAAGGTACAATACTGACAGTAGTTAGAGAAAGTGGAGAATTCGCTATAAAGTCATATAGAAAAGAAAATGATCTATTAAAGTTCTTAGAAATGGTTATAAAAGAAGCTAACGAATCACTTAATAGAACACCAGAACTTTTAAAAGCTTTAAAAGAAGCTGGAGTAGTTGACTCTGGAGGAAAAGGTCTAGTTCTTATATATGAAGGAATGCACGCGGCTCTAAAAGGTAATCCTATAAAAATAAAAGACTCAAGTTCAAATAATGTACAAACTATAAACACTTCAGCAGGAACAATAAGTACTGAAGATATAAAGTTCGGTTATTGTACAGAGTTTATATTAGAAAGCGATAAAATAGAAGATACTGGCATAAGAGATATGATGTTAAAGTATGGAGATAGTTTAGCTGTTGTTGGAGATGAAGGTGTAATAAAAGTACATGTTCATACTAATGACCCCGGGCTAGTAATTCAAGATGCTTTAAAATACGGTCAATTAATAACTATAAAAATAGAAAATATGAGAGTGCAGCATGAAAATATAGTTTTAGATGCACAATCTGAGACTGCTTCTTCAGTAGAAGAAAAAGAGTTTGGATTTATAGCAACATCTATGGGTGACGGGCTTGCTAAAATATTTAAAGACTTTGGGGTAGATCACATAATAGAAGGTGGTCAAACAATGAACCCAAGTACAGAAGATTTCGTAAAAGCAATAGATACTATAAATGCTAAAAATATATTTATATTCCCAAATAACAGTAATATAATAATGGCTGCAAATCAAGCTAAAGAAATAAGTGAAAAAAATATTGTGGTTATACCAACTAAAAATACACCACAAGGATTTACAGCTTTAGTAAACTTCAATGGTGATGCAACTGTAGAAGAAAATGAAGAAGCTATGATGGAATCCCTTGGATTAGTTAAATCAGGTCAAGTAACTTATGCTGTTAGAGATACAGTTATGAATGACATTGAAGTTAAAGAAGGAAATATAATAGGAATTGCAGAAGGAACATTACTATCTGCAGGAGAAAAGGTAGATGAAATAACTACAGCTCTTGTTGAAAAATTAGTAGATGAAGATACTGCAATAATAACTTTATTCTTTGGAGAAGATGTATCAGAAGAAGATGCTTCAAAACTTCGTGATGAATTAGAAGAAAAGTTTGAAGATATAGATGTAGAGTTATATTACGGAGGACAGCCTCTTTATTATTACTTAATATCAGTTGAATAGATTAAAAAGTCCTGTATAATCATAATACTTAGTAAAAGTGATTATACAGGATTTTTTTTAGCAACTGTGTTGGCAACATGAAGTGTAGCGCCCACGCAGTGGCTTAAGATAAGCTAATTTTGTGTAATAGGTGATAAATATGATTGATTTAAGAAAAGATGTACAATATGTAAAAGGAATAGGCCCTAAAAGGGCAGAGAAACTTAATAAGTTAGGAATATTTACACTTAAGGACTTAGTGTACTATTTTCCAAGACAATTTGAAGATAGAAATAATTTAAAGAAAATAATTCAATTAGAAAATGAAGAAAAAGCAACTATAAAAGTTATAATAGTAGGAATATCAACATCTAGCCCAAGAAAAGGGATGAATATAACTAAGGTTGATGTAAGGGATGAAACTGGATATGCAAAGCTAGTATTTTTTAATCAAGATTATGTAAAAAATACTTTTAGACCAGGAGATACAATATTAGTATTTGGGAAAGTAAAAAAAGAGTTCAAAACTATAGAAATAAGCTCTTGTGAAGTAGAACACCTTACAAATTCACCTAAAAATACTTGTAAGGTTATGCCTATATATCCACTTACATATGGTGTAACTAATAAGGAAATTATAAGTATAATAAAAAATGTTTTAAGTGATAAAGAGCTTAAAATAAAAGAATATTTACCACAAAGGATAATTGAAAAATATAAACTATGTAGCATAGATTATGCTATAAGAAATATCCATTCACCAAGTAGTAAAGAAGCTTTAAAAATTGCTCTTTACAGAATTGTATTTGAAGAATTTTTAATTTTACAGTTGGGATTATTCATATTTAAAAATGGCGTAGACGAAGCCTGTGGTATAAAATTTGAAGAAAATGAAAAATTAGAAGATATACTGAATTCTCTACCATTTAAATTAACTGGAGCTCAGGATAGAGCATTAAATGAAATTACACAAGATATGAATTCAGATAAGCTTATGAATAGATTAGTTCAAGGCGATGTTGGTAGTGGTAAAACTGTAGTAGCACTTTTAGCGCTAGCTAATTGTGTTTTAAATGGATATCAAGGTGCATTAATGGCACCAACTGAAATTCTTGCAGAACAGCACTTTATTTCTCTTACAGAGACTTTATCTGAGTTTGGAATGAAAGTTGAACTATTGGTTGGAAGTCTTACTAAAAAACAAAAAGAAAATGTATTAGAAAAAGTTAAAAATAATGAAGTTGATATATTAATTGGAACCCATGCTTTAATAGAAGATAAGGTTGAGTTTAGTAACTTAGGACTTGTTATAACTGATGAACAACATAGATTTGGAGTAAGGCAAAGAAATAAGCTATCATCTAAAGGATTTAATCCAGACATACTTGTAATGACAGCGACTCCAATTCCAAGAACACTAGCTCTTATACTATATGGGGATTTAGATATATCTATAATAGATGAACTTCCTCCAGGTAGACAGCCTATAGAAACTATTGCGGTTGATAAAGGGAAGAGAGATAGAGCGTATAATTCTTTAGTTAGAGCCGAAGTTGAAAAAGGGAGACAAGTTTATATTGTATGCCCTTTAGTAGAAGAAAGTGAAGCAATAGAAGCAAAGGCAGCAGTAGAACTTGTTGAAGAATTAAAATTAGAATACTTTAGTGACTTAAGGGTAGGTCTATTACATGGAAAAATGAAAGCAAGTGAAAAAGATTCTATAATGAAAAGTTTTAAAAATAAAGAAATAGATATACTAGTATCAACAACAGTTATAGAAGTAGGAGTAAATGTTCCAAATGCAACTTTGATGATAATAGAAAATGCTGAAAGATTTGGACTAGCTCAGCTTCATCAGCTTAGGGGAAGGGTAGGAAGAGGTAGTCATAAATCATATTGTATTTTAATATATGCCTCAAAATCAGATGTCTGTAAGCAAAGAATGTCAATTATGGAAGAAACTAATGATGGATTCAAAATTTCAGAAAAGGATTTAGAAATAAGAGGCCCTGGAGAATTCTTTGGAACGAGACAACATGGGCTTCCAGAGCTTAAAGTAGCTAATATATTTAAACATATGAAAATATTAAAAATAGCACAGCAAGAGGCTAGATATATTTTAGGAAATGATCATAAATTACAAAATTTTGAAAATAAATATATAAAAAACGAAATAATTGACAAATTTGAACATTCATTAGAAGAAATTTCGTTAAATTAAATTAAAATTATGTTAAAATATACAATGAGGTGAAGACTGTTGAGAGTAATATCAGGAAAAGTAAGAGGATTAAAGTTAAATACGCCTAAAAATGAAGATGTAAGACCTACTACAGATAGAGTCAAAGAATCTTTATTTAATATGATAAATCCATATATAATGGAAAGTAATGTACTAGATTTATTTGCAGGAACAGGTTCTTTAGGTATAGAGTGCTTATCTAGAGGTGCTAATAGATGTGTTTTTGTAGATATAAGTAAAGAAAGTATTTCTATAATAAAGTCTAATATAAAAAAGCTAGAGTTGAAAATGAAAGTATAGTTTTAAATTCAGACTTTAAAGATGCTATAAGCAAGCTAAAAATACAAGGAAATAAATTTGATGTAATATTTATGGACCCTCCATATTATAAAAATATGTTTATAGATGCATTACAAAAAATAGATAATGCAAGTTTATTAAATGAAGATGGAATAATAATTATAGAACATGATAGTAAGGATGTATTTCCAGAAAATATAGGAAGATTAGAAAAAACTAGAAATAAAAAGTATGGAAATACTACTATAACATTTTATAAACCGGAGGAATAAGCATAAAATGGAAAAGAAAATAAGAAAAGCTATTTTTGCAGGTAGCTTTGATCCAATAACAAATGGTCATTTAGACGTTATTTGCAGAGCATCAAAACTATTTGATGAGCTACAAATAGGGGTTCTTTACAACCCTAATAAAAAAGGATTATTTAACTTTGACGAAAGAGTTAAGCTTATTGAGGAATGTACGAGCCATTTAGGTAATATCAAAGTTGTAAGTTTTAATGGTCTTTTAGTAGATTATTGTGGAGACAATGGGATTGATACTTTAGTTAGAGGCATAAGAAGTGGGGCAGATGTTGAATATGAGTTACAAATGGCTCATATGAACAAAGAGTTAAATCCAAACATAGAAACAATTATATTACCAACAAGTACTAAATACTCTTTTATAAGTTCATCTTTAATAAAAGAAGTATTAGCATTTAATGCAGATATAAAAAATTTAGTACCTGATATTGTTTTGAAAGAATTAAAAAGAAAAGCTAATAGGGGAGAAAAGATATGTATGTAGATTTAGAAATGATGGAATTATTTGAAGAATTAGAGAGTGTTATAAAAAATGCTTCTTCAATACCTTTCTCACATAAAAGTGGTATAGATAAAGATGAAGTATTAGGAATAATCAGTGAAATAAAGACACTAATTCCAGAAGAAGTTAAACAAGCAGATTGGATAAATAAGGAAAGGCATAAGCTTATAAATGATGCAAAGCAAGAGGCTACTGAATTAGTAGAACAAGCTAATAAAGAAGCGGAGAGAATAAGAGCAGAGTACACTAACAATATTGAAGAGTTAAAGAAAAATTCAGAAGAAGTTGTAAAAGCATATGTTGAATCTAGTGAACCAGTAGCACTAGCAGAAGAAAAAGCAAATGAAATAGTAAAAAGAGCAGAAAACATAGCTAGTGAAATAAAATTAGGATCTATTGAATATGCAGAGAATGTACTTACAACAATAGAATATAATTTAAAAGATATATTACAAGAAGTAGCAAGAGATAAAGCTGAATTAAATCCAAATAGATAAAATTCATTTCATTCATATCGCCAACGACCTTGAAAGACAGGTCCGTTGCTAAAAATAAAAAAGAAAGCATTAGCTTTCTTTTTTATTTTTATAACTAGTTTTTTCTAAAATTATAAGAGCTGCAAGTATGTATACTATTACAAATATAGGAAGTATTGTCTTGTAATTAATAATATAATAATTCCATATAGGGTTATTATAAAATACATTGTATATGTTTGAAAAATTAGATACAATAGATGATGATTGGAATATCGGATATAGTAAAAATGTAAACACACCAGCTAGCATTCCGTGTAAAAATTTACTTAATATGTATAGATTAGTATTTATATCTGTTTTGGCTAAAAAGTTGCAACATTGAGCTAATATAGATAATCCACTAAAACCTATTAAGAAACTAGCTAGAGAGGCTCTGAGAACTTCAGGAGTAGATATTATACTAGCTACTTTACTACAACCTATTGTCATCTCAAACAGACCACTTATAAGGGCATGGCAAAGCTTCGGAGTAACACCAAACAATGACAACGGAATATATAATATAGAAGACATTAATGAAATTATATTAAATAAAGATAATATCTTAAATACAACAGAAAATACTATTACAAATCCTCCTACCATAAGTAATGTATTTATTCCACTGAATACTGCATTTCCAAATAAAACGAAAAATCCCTTCCCATCTGATACTTTAGTATCAATTACATTTTTTATATTTCTTCTTAATGGATACTTAGAACTAGTTAGCAGCTCTTTACCGTAGTTTCTAAAGAGTATACCTACAGATATTGAGCCTAGATAGTGACAAACCATCATAAGATATCCTAAAGATGAATTTTGAAACATACCTGTTGCTACTGCACCTATTATAAATAAAGGTCCAGAAGTTGAGCAAAATGATACTAACCTTTGAGCTTCAAATTTAGATATTTCATTGTTATTTCTAAGTTCAGATGCTAGCTTAGAACCAACTGGATATCCAGAAACAGTTGATATAGCAAATACTAGAGCACTTTTTCCTGAAACATTAAATATAAATTTAGTTATAGGGTTTATTATAAATCCTATTATATCTACTATTTTTAAATCTACAATTAGGTTTGCACCAATTACAAATGGTAAAAGAGAGGGTATTAAAACAGTTGTCCATATATTTAACCCTTCTTTAGCTGCAACTATAGATTCGTTTGGAAAAATAATAATACCTAAAATTAAAAGTATAACAATTGATACAGGAGTAAAAAACGTTATAAGATTACTTTTTTTCATAAAATCACCTATTGAGTTATTGAATATATGACTATTATATTAATTTAATAATCAAAAAAGACTTAAGAGAATTATCTGAAATTTTCTTAAGTCTTTTGATATAAAATATTATCTTACATATATTGGTGAAGTATAAAAATCCATGGGACCTTTTAGTAAATTTTTGTTTTTATCATAATAAATAATATTATACATATTACTAGCTTTTACATCGTAATGTATTAAAGTTTTAAAAACATCATCATCCATAGAAAAAGATATATTTGAAAATTTATTTATTATATTTATTTCGGAATTCTTTTTTATAGCTTTTAAAATCTCGCGCCCCTTATCATTAAAGGCTAATACCCTAACATAAGGAATAGAATTGATATTTTTTACCTTATTCATATCTTCTTTAGTAATTCCAAGAAGGATATTATTAAGAGTACGTTTAATTTTAGTTAAAGTATATCTTTTTGACTTTACAGATTGTTGTAAATCATAAAGGGATTTTGAAGTGAAAACACTTTGGTATATTTTATTTTCAATACCTTCATTAACTTCAAAATAGTTATCTAGTGTATTATAATCTCTAAGTATTATTGAAGATAATAAATCAAAGTACTTATCATCAAACATAGGGGTGAAATTATTTATTAACTTACTATCTAAAATGCCGTAAGTAGGTTTTGGAACAACATTAGATATTAGTGATAAGTTATTATTATCCTTTAGTGATTTTCTAATAGCAGTAGCAGAACAAATATTACTTTCTATATTTTCTGAGTTATAAGACGTAGAAATTCTAGAAATAGTATAAGGTTTTATATTACTTTCTAATTTTAGTAGACTTTTTATATATTCTAGTCCTAAAATGTTATTAGAGGAGTTTAAAACAGATAAAAGGTCTTCTTTAGAAATATCTACTAAATTATATTTATTAATATAGTCAAATAAAGCAAAACTTCTAGCTGTAGGAAACAGTAGTCCTTCGTCTAAATATTTTTTTAAGTAAGATTTAAATTCATCAGGTTCATCCACTAATATTTTAGAAATAGTATATAGTATATCAACATTTCCTTCTTCGCTACCAAAGCAAATAGAATTGATACAATTTAAAGAATTAAGAGTAGCTAGTGCCCCGTGAGCAAAAATTTCTGCACTTTGGCAAGCAAACATAGTTGGAAGCTCAATAACCAAATCAACACCATTTTTAACAGCCGCTTCTGCTCTAGTATACTTATCAAACAAAGCAGGCTCTCCTCTTTGTAAGAAGTTGCCGCTCATTATAGCAACGCTATGAGTAGCATTAGTTATTTCTAATGATTTAGATAGATGATATAAATGCCCATTGTGAAAAGGATTGTATTCAACTACAAGTCCAAGTATATTCATAAAAAATCTCCTTTGTTAAATATAAATAAGTTTTAATTTAAAAAAAATTAAATTTATATTTAATGTATAATTTAAAAAATAATTAAAAAAAATAATTATATTATAATATTATAACAAATGGAGAAAAATAATCTATGTTAAGTAAAATATATTAAACAAATTAATACAATAAAGACTATACTTTTACATTGAAAAGTGTTATATTATTTATGGCGAAATGTTTAATGTATACAACGATAAAAAATTTGTGAATAATAAGCCTGAGAAGGTTTTTTTACATATTAATTATAAACTTAAGGAGGTATACTAATGAAAGTATTAGTATTAAACTGTGGTAGTTCTTCATTAAAATATCAATTAATAGACATGTCAAATGAAGAAGTTTTATGTATAGGATTAGTTGAAAGAATAGGTATAGAAGGTTCTATACTTAAGCAAGAAAAAGATGGTGTAGAAGGTAAATTAGTTATAGAACAACCTATGAAAAACCATCAAGATGCTATAAAGTTAGTATTAGAAGGTGTTGTTGACGCTAAATTCGGTGGAGTTAAAGAAATAAGTGAAGTTGAAGCTGTAGGACACAGAGTTGTTCACGGTGGAGAAAAATTCGCTGGTTCAGTTAAAATAACTGACGAAGTTATGGCTGCATTAGAAGAGTGTATAGAATTAGCACCACTTCACAACCCAGCTAACATAATGGGTATAAAAGCTTGTGAAGAAATACTTCCAGGTGTTCCAATGGTAGGAGTATTCGATACTGCTTTCCACCAAACTATGCCTAAAAAATCTTACTTATACGGATTACCTCATGAATTATACACTAAGTACGGTGTAAGAAGATACGGATTCCACGGAACTTCTCACAAGTATGTATCTCAAAGAGCTGCTGCAATGCTTGGAAAGAACATAGAAGACGTTAAGATAATAACTTGTCACTTAGGAAACGGAGCTTCTATAGCTGCTGTTGATGGTGGTAAGTGTGTAGATACATCTATGGGATTCACTCCACTTGAAGGATTAATAATGGGTACTAGATGTGGAGATATAGATGCTGCTATATTACCATTCTTAATGGAAAAAGAAGGATTAGATGCTAAAGGATTATCTGACTTAATGAATAAAAAGTCTGGGGTATACGGAATGACTGGTATATCAAGTGACTTTAGAGATATAGAAGGAGCTGCTGAAAAAGGTGACGAAAAAGCTCAAGTTGCTTTAGATGCTTATGTTCAAAAAGTTAAGAAATACATAGGATCTTACGCTGCAGAAATGAACGGAGCAGACGCTGTTGTATTTACTGCTGGTGTTGGTGAAAATGGTATAGAAATAAGAGAAGCTATAGCTTCTAACATGGAATTCTTAGGAATGAAGTTAGATGCAGAAGCTAACAAGGTTAGAGGAAAAGAAAGAGTAATATCTACAGAAGATTCAAAAGTTAAGATATTATTAATACCAACTAACGAAGAATTAATGATAGCTAGAGATACTGTTGCTTTAGTAAAATAATTATAAATGGATATAATAATTTAAGGTAGGGTAAAACCTACCTTAAGTTTTGTCTTGTGGTATAATATTAAAAGTAGCTAGATTATAAAATAATTTATATACTGCCAAAAATATCTATCAAGTAAAAATACTTGACAAACAAATGCTAGATTTGTATAATAAATTTGGTAATGTATTGAGGTGAATTTAATGCAAATTAGTTTGGATAGATTAATTAGAAGAGAAACTGATAAAATAGACTTGAATTTTTCTCAAAAAGTTGATACTATTAATTATTGTGAAGAAAGTTATAAACTAGCTTCTCCGATAAGTGTAGATGGTAAAATTTCAAATACTAATAAGGGATTATACCTTGATGTAGATGTAAGTTTTATAATCGTTGATAAATGTTCAAGATGCTTAGAAGAAGTAGAAGTTCCTATAGAATATTCTATACAAGGATTTTTAGTTAAAGAAAATTTTGATGAAGACATTTTCGAAGATGATGATGCGTTTATATATGATGGACAAGCTATAAATCTTGTAGATCTAATAGAACAAACATTAGACTTTAAATTACCAGCAAGAGTTCTGTGTAATGAAGACTGCGAAGGTCTTTGTCAAGGATGCGGAGCAAACTTAAATAAAGAAGAATGCTCTTGCAATGAAATCGCGAACGACGAGGAGATTATAGATCCCCGTTTTGCTAAATTAAAAGATATATTTAAAAATGACTAAGGAGGTGGCGTAAATGGCAGTACCAAAGCGTAAGACATCTAAATCAAAGAGAGATATGAGAAGAGCAGCTAACTCAAAAATGGAAGCAACAGGATTTGTAAGTTGCCCACAATGTCATGAGCCAAAATTACCACATAGAGTGTGTCCAGATTGTGGATATTATAAAGGTAAAGAAGTTGTATCTAAGTAATAACTTCTAAAAAAAACATGTAGATTAGTCTACGTGTTTTTTTAAAAATGTCGAATAATGGAAATTTTATATATAAATGATATAATAAAAATATATTCTTATTTAAAGTTAATAATAAAAATAATAATAAAAGTGTTGATAAATTTAATGCAATATTATATACTACTATTAGTAGCTGGTACTAATTACAGCTATAAAAACTTGGAGGTAATATGAAAAAGAAAAGCAAAGCCCAAAGACAAAAAGAACTTGTTGAAATGCTACAGGCTGACCCTTTTTATACGGATGAAGAATTAGCAGCGTTATTTGAAGTTAGTATTCAGACTATACGATTAGATAGAATGAGTCTAAATATACCGGAATTAAGAGAAAGAGTTAAGACAATAGCTGAATCGGAAAGTTCAAAAGTTAAAACTTTAGGAATTAAAGAGATTACAGGTGAAATAATTGACTTATCTGTAGGGCAACTAGGAATATCTATGTTAGAAGTTACAGAAGACATGCTTTACTCTAAAACTAATACTTTAAAAGACACATATATATTCTCTCTAGCAGACTCATTAGCAATGGCCATAATAGATGCGCCAAAAGTTATTATGAGGTTTGCAAATGTAAAATGCTTGAAATTAATAGAACAAAAGGATAGGCTTATAGCGAAGGCTGAAATTTATAAAAAAGCTGATAAAAAGCACTATGTAAAAGTTATTGTTAATAATAAAGCACAAGAACAAATATTTAGAGGGAAATTCATATTTGAAGAATTAGACTAGGAGGAAAAGTTATGAAAATAGTAATAGATGGAATGGGTGGAGATAATGCACCTAAATCTAATGTAGAGGGCGTAGTTAATGCTATAAAAGAATACAATGTTGATCTAATAATAACTGGAGATAAAGAAATATTAGAAAAGGAATTTTCTAATTATGAATTTGATAGAAGTAAGTTAGAAATAGTTCATACTACCGAAATTATAGAAAATGAAGATAAGCCAGTAAAGGCTATTAGAGCGAAAAAAGACTCTTCTATGGTTGTTGCACTTAAAATGGTTAAAGAAGGCAAGGCAGACGCAATTATATCGGCAGGAAGCACAGGAGCACTTCTTGCAGGTGGTTTATTTGTAGTAGGGAGAATAAAAGGTATAGATAGACCTTGTTTATGCCCTGCACTACCAAATGCAAAAAGAGGAATGACAATAATAGCAGATGGTGGAGCAAATGTAGATTGTAAGCCTAGAAACTTAGTTGACTTTGCAGCAATGAGCAACATATATGCTAAAAAAGTTTTAGGGATGGATAATCCTAAGGTAGCATTAGCTAATGTAGGTTCAGAAGAAGGAAAAGGAAATGACTTAGTAAAGAAAGCTTATGAAGAGCTTAAAAATATAGATATAAACTTTATTGGAAATGTAGAGGCAAGAGATGTTATAAATGCTTATACAGACATAATAGTTTGTGATGGATTTACAGGAAACATATTACTAAAATCAGCAGAAGGTGTAGCGATGTCTGTTATGAAGCTTATAAAGGAAACCTTATTAAGTAGCACTAAAGGAAAAATAGGAGCTATGTTTATAAAAGATGACCTTAAAAAATTAAAAAGCTTTATGGACTATTCAGAGTATGGAGGTGCACCACTACTTGGAGTTAATGGTGGAGTTATAAAGGCTCATGGAAGTTCAAATTCAACAGCTATAAAAAATGCTATAAACCAAGGAATAAAATTTGCTAAAGGAAATGTTGTTGAAGATATAAAAGAGTTTATAAAAGATATGGAAGATAAACAAATGGAATAATAAAATAAACTCATCTTGGAGGTTTAAATTAAATATGAACAAAAAAGCTGGTATTTTAGGAGTTGGAAGTTATGTTCCAGAAACTATTATTGACAACTTCTATTTTGAAAAGATAATGGATACATCGGACGAATGGATAAAAACAAGAACTGGAATAAGTGAAAGAAGACATGCAAGCGAAAATGAAGCAACTTCAGACTTATCTACAAAAGCAGCACTAAAGGCAATTGAATGTGCAAATTTAACTCCTAAGGATATAGACTTAATAATTGTAGCGACTGCAACTCCTGATATGATTTTTCCTTCAACTGCATGTTTAGTACAAGAAAATATAGGAGCAAGTAATGCAGCTGCATTTGATATATCAGTAGCATGCTCAGGGTTCTTATATGGAATGACTATAGCTAAGCAATTTGTTGACACTAAAATGTATAAAAATGTTTTAGTAATAGGTGCTGAAACTCTTTCTAGATTTTTAGATTATAGTGATAGAACTACATCTATATTATTTGGGGATGGAGCAGGAGCTGTAGTAATAGGAAATGTTGAGTGTGGAGGAATATTATCTACGTATCTAGGATCTGATGGAAGCGGAGCAGACGCCTTAAATATACCAGCTGGAGGTTCAAAACTTCCAGCAGCTCAAGACACTATAGATAATAAATTACACAGTATAAAAATGGCTGGAAACAGCGTTTATAAGTTTGCAGTGAGAATAATGGGAGAAGCATCCCTGAAGGCTCTTGAAATGGCAAATTTAACTACTGAAGATATAGATTGCCTTATACCGCATCAGGCAAACACTAGAATAATAGATGCATCTGCTAAAAAATTAAAATTAGATAAAGATAAAGTTTTTGTGAATTTAGATAAATATGGAAATATGTCTGCTGCATCAGTTCCTGTAGCAATGGATGAAGCTTATAGACAAGGTAAAATAAAAAAAGGTGATAATGTTGTTTTAGTAGGCTTCGGTGGTGGTTTAACTTGGGGAGCTTCAGTAATTAATTGGAGTATACAAGGAGGAAATAATGAATAAAGTTTGTGAGTTATTAAATATAGAATATCCTATAATTCAAGGTGGGATGGCTTGGGTTGCAGATGCTTATTTAGCAAGTGCAGTTTCAAATGCAGGAGGCTTAGGACTTATAGCAGGAGGTAATGCTCCTAAAGAAGTTATAAAAGAAGAAATACGTAAATGTAGAGAGTTAACTGATAAACCATTTGGGGTTAATGTTATGTTACTATCTCCGTTTGTAGATGAAATAATAGAATTGATAATAGAAGAAAAAGTACCTGTAATAACTACAGGAGCAGGAAATCCTGCAAAATATATAGATTCGTTAAAAGAAATAGGAACAAAGATAATACCTGTAGTTCCAAGTATAGCACTTGCTCAAAGAATGGAAAAACTAGGAGCAGATGCTGTAATAGTAGAAGGAACAGAAGCTGGTGGTCATATAGGAGAGTTAACTACAATGGTATTGACTCCTCAAGTTGCAGACTCTGTTAAAATACCTGTAATAGCAGCTGGAGGAATAGCTGATGGAAGAGGTATTGCTGCGGCTTTTGCACTAGGAGCTAGTGGAGTACAGGTTGGAACTAGATTTATATGCAGTGATGAATGTAGTGTACATGAAAATTATAAAAATATGGTATTAAAGTCAAGAGATAGAGATGCTATTGTAACAGGTAGAAGTACAGGACATCCAGTCAGAGCTCTAAAAAATAAGTTAGCTAAAGAAATTTTAAATATGGAAAAACAAGGTGTTGATTCACAAGAGATAGATAAAAAAGGTATAGGTTCTTTAAGGGTAGCTACAAAAGAAGGCGATGTACATAATGGTTCTTTTATGGCAGGTCAAATAGCATCCATAATAAAAGATGTAAGGCCTTGTAAAGAAATTATTGATAGTATGGTTAACGAGGCAAGAAATATTATGCCAAACATCAATCTATAAACTAGGAGGTAAGCTATGGGAAAAATAGCATTAGTATTTCCAGGTCAAGGTGCTCAGTATGTAGGAATGGCAAAAGATATATATGAAAAAAATAGCAAAGCTAAAAGTATAATAGATGATGCTTGTAGTGTTCTTGATATGGATTTAAAAAATATTATGTTTGAAGGTAGTGATGAAGAACTATCAAAAACAGAAAATACTCAGCCTGCAATAGTAGCTCACAGTATAGCTGTTTTAGAAGCTATAAAAGAAGAAGTAGATTTAAATTATGATGCGTGCTTAGGATTATCTTTAGGAGAATATAGTGCATTAGTTGCAGCCGATGCTATTGACTTTAAAGATGCCGTATCTTTGGTTAAAAAAAGAGGAAGATATATGCAAGACACAGTTCCAAAGGGGCAAGGTGCTATGGCTGCAATACTTGGCTTAGATAGAAGTAAGGTAGAAGATGTTATAAAGAGTATAGATAATGGAATTGTTGAAGTTGCAAATTATAACTCTCCAGGCCAAATAGTTATATCAGGAGAATTTGATAAAATAGATGAGGCTATTGTAAGGTTTAAGGAAAATGGTGCAAAAAGAGCAGTTAAGCTAAATGTTAGTGGACCATTCCATTCATCAATGTTAAAAGAAGCTGGAAAAAAATTATCTAAAGAATTAGATAAAGTTAATATTATGAAACCTAAAGTATCTGTACTTTCTAATGTAAATGCAGATTACTATGAAGATGAAGGTAAGGATTTACTTATAAAGCAAGTTAGTTCTTCAGTACTTTGGGAAGATTCAATAGAAAAATTATTAGATGAAGGTTATGATACTTTCATAGAAATAGGGCCAGGAAAAACATTAAAAGCTTTCATAAAAAAAATATCTTCTAGTAAGGGCGCTAATGTAAACATTTATAATGTAGATGGTGTAGAATCTTTAAATGAATTTATACAAATTTGCAGGAATGGAGAGATATAATGATAAATTTAAAAGGGCAAGTGGCTATAGTTACTGGGGGCTCAAGAGGTATAGGAAAAGAAGTTGCTAAAAAATTAGCTACATTTGGAGCTGATTTATTAATAAACTATACTTCGAAAGAAGAAGAAGCCCTAAAAACTAAAGAAGAAATAGAAGCTTTAGGAGTGAAGTGTATAACAGCTAAGTGTGATGTTTCTAAATCTGAAGAAGTTAATGGCATGGTAGAGAAGGCTATAAAGGAATTTGGGCAAGTAGATATATTAGTCAATAATGCTGGTATAACTAAAGATGGATTACTTATGAGAATGAAAGAAGATGATTTTGATAAGGTTATAGAAATAAATTTAAAAGGTGTATTTAACTGTACTAAAGCAGTTACTAAGCCTATGATGAAAAGAAAGTATGGAAAAATAATAAATATGGCTTCTGTAGTAGGAGTTATAGGAAATGCTGGTCAAGCAAATTACTGCGCTTCAAAAGCTGGTGTAATAGGTTTTACTAAATCAACGGCTAGAGAATTAGCATCAAGAAATATAAATATAAATGCAGTGGCACCAGGATTTATAGATACAGATATGACAAAAATACTAAGTGATGATTTAAAACAAAATATGTTAAATAACATTCCTAAAAATACATTTGGAAAGCCTGAAGATGTTGCTAATGTTGTAGCATTTTTAGCTAGTGATATGTCAAATTATGTTACTGGCCAAGTTATAAATGTAGATGGTGGAATGGTAATGCAATAATAGATAAAATTTATAAACAAGTTTTAAAGTTAAATAATTGAAAATTTCAAAAATAAAATTAATTTAAATTTCAGGAGGAAAAAATATGTTTAATAAGGTTGTAGAAATAATAAGAGAGCAATTAAGTGTTGAGGATAAAGAAATAACTATGGAAACTTCTTTAATGAAGGATTTAGAAGCAGATTCATTAGATGCAGTAGAAATAATAATGGCACTTGAAGATGAATTTGATGTTGAAATACCAGATACAGAAGCAGAAAAATTCCAATCTATAGGAGATATAGTTAAATTTATAGAAGCTAATAAATAGTTGGAGGTATTCTCTATGAAAAAGAGAGTTGTAATAACAGGTCTTGGATGTATTACACCTGTAGGAAATGGAAAAGAAACATTTTGGAATAATATAAAATCTGGAGTATGTGGAATTGATACAGTAACTAGATTTGATGCTAGTACTTTTCAAACACAAGTTGCAGGTGAAGTTAAAGATTTCAATGGAGAAGAATATATAAATAAAAAAGAACTTAGAAGATTAGATAGATTTACTCAGTTTGCCATAGCATCTGCAAAAATGGCAGTAGAAGATTCAAAGCTTGATTTAGATAAAGTAGAAAGAAATCGTATGGGAGTTATAATAGGTTCTGGTATAGGTGGAGTTGAAACTATAGAAGAACAACATAAGATTCTTTTAAATAAAGGTAATAAAAGAGTAAGTCCATTCTTTGTTCCTATGATGATAGGAAATATGGCAGCAGGTCAAGTTTCTATATACTTAGGAGCTAAAGGGCCAAATACTAACGTATGTACAGCATGTGCATCAGGAACTCACTCAATAGGAGATGCTTTTAAGCTTATTCAAAGAGGGGATGCTGATATTATGGTAGCTGGAGGAAGTGAAGCGCCAGTAACAGCTCTTGCATTTTCAGGGTTCTGTAATATGAAGGCTATGTCTACTAGAAACGATGACCCTAAAACTTCATCAAGACCATTTGACAAAGACAGAGATGGATTTGTAATGGGTGAAGGTGCAGGAATACTTATACTAGAAGAATTAGATCATGCTATAAAAAGAAACGCTAAAATATACGCAGAAGTTGTTGGGTATGGATTAACAGCAGATGCTTATCATATGACTACACCAGCAGAAGGTGGAGAAGGAGCAACTCGTGCTATGCAAATGGCGTTACAAGATGGAAATGTTCCATTAGATGAAGTTGATTATATAAATGCTCATGGTACGTCAACTCCTTACAACGATAGACTTGAAACTCAAGCTATAAAAAATATATTCAAAGATAAGTCATATGATATATGTGTTTCATCAACAAAATCTATGACGGGACATCTATTAGGAGCAGCAGGAGCAGTTGAGGCTGTTATATGTGCAATGAGTATAAATGATAGTTTTGTACCTCCTACGATAAACGTTCAAAATGTAGATGAAGAACTTGATTTAGATTATGTATTAGACAAAGGAAGAGAAAAAGAAGTTAGATATGCAATGTCAAACTCTCTAGGATTTGGTGGGCATAATGCAACTTTAGTATTTAAAAAATATTAAGCTTATAAAAAGTCGTACTGTATAATATCAGTACGACTTTTTAAATACTATGGACATAATATAAAAAATAATATAAACTTTAATTTATAAAAAAGCCTTTTATAAATTATTGTAAATGACGGCTTTTTTGAAGCACATATACGAAAATTATACTTATTAATAAATTTAAAATGAATATA
Source organism: Faecalimicrobium dakarense (assembly GCF_000499525.1). GTDB lineage: Bacteria > Bacillota > Clostridia > Peptostreptococcales > Peptostreptococcaceae > Faecalimicrobium > Faecalimicrobium dakarense. The sequence continues at coordinate 22,243 of NZ_HG529233.1, forward strand.
ATTTCCTATTACTATAAAAATATTTAGGAGAAAATATATGAATATTATTGATATAGCTAAACTTGCAGGTGTATCTAAATCCACTGTATCAAGATTTTTAAATAATGGATATGTAAGTGAAGAAAATAGAAGTAAAATTCAAACGGTTATTGATGAGACAGGATTTATTCCATCAAGTCATGCAAAAACTTTAAGAACTAAAAAAACAAATTTAATAGGTGTTATACTGCCTAAAATAAGTTCTGAAACTATAGGTAAAGTAGTTAGTGGTATAAGTGAAGAAACTTCTAATAGTGGATATAATATAATACTTGGAAATACAGATTTAAATATAGAAAAAGAAATAGAGTATTTACAGATATTTAAAAATAAAAATGTTGATGGAGTAATATTTGTAGCAACAATAATTACTAAAAAGCATTTAGATATCATAAAGGATATGAAGATACCTATTGTTATAGTAGGTCAAAATGTAGATGGATATCCATGTGTATATCATAGTGATTATGAATCAGCATATGATATGACAAAATATTTAATTAAAAAAGGTCATAGAAAAATTTCATACATAGGTGTAACTAAAGATGATATATCAGCAGGGTTAAATAGAGAATTAGGATATAAAGATTGTTTAAAAAATAATAATTTAAAAATAAATAAAAATCTAATAAAAATTGGGGAGTTTTCTCAAGAATCAGGATATAAAAATGCAAAAGAATTAATTGAAAATAATAAAGGTATAGATGCTATATTTTGTGCAACGTATAACATCGCATTAGGAGCTATGGAATACTTAAAAGAAAATAATATAAATATCCCATATGATATAAGTGTATGTTCAATAGGTGATTCTAAAATTTCAAATATAATATCTCCAAGACTCACAACTATTAACTACCACTATGAACAAAGTGGAGTAGAAAGTGCTAAAATGATTTTAGATATGATAAGTGCTAAAAATAACATAAATAATATTAAGTTAGGCTATGAACTTAAAATCAGAGAAAGTGTTAAATTATAAAAATAGTCTATATAAATAGATGAGGTAAAAACTTTATTAATTTATATAGACTATTTTTATGTTAAAGTATTTTTTATAACATAAGAAAATGTTTACAAATTATAAAAAAAAATATATAATTTAATAAAAAAGGGAACGGTTTCATACAGAACGTATGGGAACGATACCTTAAAAAATGAAAGCATAATAAAGTATATAAAGGAGAAAGCGTATGAATTATAAAAATGTAGCAAAAGAAATTTTAAGTAACATAGGCAATAATAGCAATATAGACTCAGCAGCTCATTGTGCTACAAGGCTACGTATAGTTTTAAAAAATGAAGAATTAATTGATAAATCAGCAATACAAAATATTGAAGGAGTAAAAGGTGTATTTATAACAGCAGGTCAACTTCAAATAATATTTGGTACTGGTATTGTGAATAAGGTTTATGAAGAATTTTCAAAAATTGCAGATATAAAAATTTCTACTAAAGATGAAGTAAAAAAAGCAGCAATTAAAAAATCAAATCCATTTCAAAGGTTAATAAGAACTTTAGGAGATATATTTGTACCTATATTACCAGCTATAGTTTCATGTGGTTTAATGATGGGGCTTACAGAAGCTTTAAGTTTTATATCAGCAAATGGATATGTAAATATAGATATGAATAATTCATTCTTTGTAATGCTAAAGTTATTTAGTAACGCAGCATATGTATTTTTACCAATCCTTATAGGGTATAGTTCAGCTAAGGTATTTGGTGGAAACGTATACTTAGGTGCGGTAATTGCAATGATTATGATTCATCCAGATTTGCAAAATGCTTGGACTGTTGCAACAGAAGGTTATAAATCTACGTTAAGTGTATGGGGTGGATTATATGAGATTCCATTAGTTGGATATCAAGGTCATGTAATCCCTATAATGATAGCAGTTTACTTAATGAGTTTTATAGAAAATAAACTTCATAAAATTGTTCCGGCAATGTTAGATTTATTCTTAACTCCATTATTAACAGTCTTTATAACGGGATATTTAACATTAACAATAATAGGACCTATATTTGTAGGTCTGGAAAATACTTTAATAGATGGAGTTCAGAAACTAATACAAATACCTTATGGAATAGGCGGATTCTTAATGGGTGGTATATATAGTACTACAGTTGTCGGTGGAATACATCATATGTACACAATAATAGACTTTGGTCAAATATCACAATTTGGAATGACATATTTTTTACCAATAGCATCTGCTGCAAATATAGCGCAAGGTGGAGCTGCACTTGCAGTTGCACTTAAATCAAAAAATAAAAATACAAAAGCATTAGCTCTTCCGGCGGGTATAAGTGCTCTTTTAGGTATAACAGAACCAGCGATATTTGGTGTTAACTTAAGATTTGTTAAACCATTTATAGCAGCTTCTATTGGTGCAGCTGTAGCAGCCTTATATGCTGCAATTGTTGGTCTTGGAGCTACAGGAACAGGGGTAACAGGAATATTTGGAATACTTCTTACTCTACATGCTCCACTACAATATATAATAATGTTTGCTATAGCGCTTGGAGTTTCATTTGGATTAACAATGATATTAGGTATTAAAGAAGATTAGTTTTATAAATTTAGATTACAATAATTCGCTAGTTACTTATATTTAAGATGAAATTAAAATATAGGTAACCTGGCGAATTTTTAAAAATACAAGGAGATAGAGGATGAGTATTTTAAAAAGAGAATTTTCTAAGCTTATAGATATGTATAAAGAAGTAGAAAAAGATAAGGTAAATGATGATGAATTTAGATTGAAATATCACTTAATGCCACCAATTGGTTGGTTAAATGATCCTAATGGATTATGTCAATTCAATGGAGAGTACCATATTTTCTATCAATATTCACCATTTGATGCTAAGGGTGGATTAAAATTCTGGGGGCAATATAAATCAAAGGATTTGATTAATTGGAATGATATGGGGGCTCAAGTTTACCCAGATAACTTAAATGATTGTCACGGTGTTTATTCAGGTTCTGCTTTTGTTGAAAATAATCAAATGTATTTTTATTACACGGGAAATGTTAAAGAAGTTGGAGATTTTGATTATATAAATAAAGGTAGGCAACATAATACAATAATGTTTAAAAGTAATGATGGAATAAACTTTACTAATAAAAAGTTAATATTTAAAAATATTGATTACCCTGAAAATATGACATGTCATGTTAGAGATCCTAAAGTATTTAAAAAAGACAATAATTACTATATGGTATTAGGTGCAAGAGATAAAAACGACAAAGGATGCGTACTTTTATATAAAAGCTCAAATCTTGAAGATTGGAGTTTTATAAATATAATAACTAGTGATGAAAAATTTGGATATATGTGGGAATGTCCAGATATGTTTGAACTAACTGACAAAGTTAGTAAAAATACAAAAACAATTTTATGCATATCTCCACAAGGAATAGAAAAAAACGGGTATAAGTACAATAATATATATCAAAGTGGATATTTCTTAGGAAATATGAATTTAAATGATGGAAAATATGATTTTAAAGAATTTACAGAATTAGATAGAGGATTTGATTTTTATGCACCACAAACATTTTTAGATGAAAAAAACAGAAATATACTAATTGGATGGATGGGGTTACCTGATATAGATGATGATTATTATACAAATCCTACAGTTGAATTAGGATGGCAACATGCACTTACAATTCCTAGAGTACTAGAGCTTGTAGATAATAAGATATACCAAAAGCCAATTGAAGAATTAAAAGAGTTGAGAAAAAATCAAATAACGAAAAGATTAAATAATATTAGTATATATGATGAGTTAAAAGCTGAAGTTTTCGAATTAGATATAGAGTTTAATAATGCAGTAAATAACTTTGAATTAGAGCTAAAGGAAGATTGTAAAATAACATTCAATAAATATAAGAAATTGATAAAATTAACTTTAGGAAATAGTGGTTATGGTAGAGGATGTAGAGCTGTGGATTTAAATGAATTAAGTCGATTACAAATTTTTAGTGATACATCATCTCTTGAAATATTTGTAAATGGTGGAGAAGAAGTATTTACAACACGTGTTTATCCAAAAAATAATAAAGATAAAATAGTGTTAAAAGGAAACTTAGATAATGCAAAAATAAATTTATATGAACTTGGAGAATATAGATATGTATAAAATAATTACTATAGGAGAGGCATTAATAGATTTTATACCCAATAAAAAGGGTTGTATGCTTAAAGAAGTAGATGGGTTTGAGAGGGTTGCAGGAGGTGCACCTGCAAATGTAGCAGCAGCTATAGCTAAGCTATCGGGTGATGCTTATTTTATATCTCAACTTGGAAATGATTCATTTGGAGACCATATAATAGATATTTTAAACGATGCAAATGTAAATACAGAATATTTACTTAGAACTAACAAAGCAAATACAGGGCTTGCATTTGTATCATTAAAAGAAGATGGAAATAGGGATTTTTCATTCTATAGAAATCCAAGTGCAGATATGTTACTTAGTAAAGATGAAATAAAAGAAAGTTGGTTTGAAGATTGTAAAATTCTACATTTTTGTTCAGTAGATTTAGTAGAGTCACCTATGAAATATGCTCATAAAAAAGCTATAGAATATGCAGTTAAAAATAATGCTATTATAAGTTTTGATCCTAATGTAAGGTTACCACTTTGGAACAACCCACAAGATTGTAAAGATGTAATAAAAGAATTTTTACCACTTTCAAATATATTAAAAATATCTGATGAGGAATTAGAATTTATAACAGGTATAAAAGATGAAAAATTAGCCTTAGAAAGCCTGTTTGTTGGAAATATAAAGATAATAATATACACAAAAGGACCAGAAGGTGCGTGTTTTATCACTAAAAAGGATAATATAATGAAAGTTGTTGAAAAAGAAGGAATTAATGTTAATGCTATAGATACAACAGGTGCTGGAGATTCTTTTATAGGATCATTTTTATATCAATTAGGTGAAAATAATATTGAATTAGATGAAATAGAAAATATAAGTGACGAAAAAATAAAAGATATGTTATTATTTAGTAATAAGTATGCAGCAGACACTACAACTAAAAAAGGGGCTATTGCTGCTATGTGTACTATCGAAGAATTTAAAAATATTAAACTAGCATAAAGAGGAGAATAAGATTATGGGATTTTTTGATATGTTTAAAAAATCAAAGCAAGAAGATATAGCATCAGTAAAAAACAAAGGAATCGTATCGCCTACTAATGGGGAAATATTAGATATATCTGTAGTACCAGATGAAGTTTTTTCACAAAAAATGATGGGAGATGGATTTGCTGTAAAATCTAGTGATGGAAATATAGTATCTCCTATAAATGGAAGTGTTGAAATGGTATTTGAAACCAAGCATGCTATAGGTTTAAAAAGTAATGATGGAATGGAAATGTTAATTCATCTTGGAATAGATACTGTAAATTTAAAAGGTGAAGGTTTTACAACTTTTGTAAAAGCTGGAGATAAAGTAAAAGCTGGAGATAAATTAATACAAATGGATGTTGATTTTATAAAAAATAATGCTAAGTCAGATATAAGTCCAGTTATATTTACTAACTTAAAGGAAAATGAATCAATTAAAGTAGTTACAGGTAAAGTTAGTGTCTTAGAAGAAAATAGAATAGAAATATGCAAGTAATATAAGATAAAAAATACCTCTTAAAGATGAAATATTCTCTAAGGGGTATTTTTTATTTTATTTTTGTAATATTTTTATGAGTTTATAAATAGAATTATATAAACAAACAAGAGAGGAGGACAAGGTATGAAAAAACTTTGTGATGAGATAATAAACTCACTTTCAATGAACTTAAGAGAAAAAATAAAAAATATTTCAAATGATAATGTAAGCATAGAAGAAATTAGACTTAGGTCTAATAAGCCATTAATAGTAAATGCAAATAATAAAGACTACTTCTATAATCTAAATTCAAATAAGTTAGATTTAAATATGGACAACCCATATATAGTAAGTAAAGAAGATGTAGAACAAACATTTCAAATAATATGTAAATACTCAATCCATTCTTTTATGGATGATATTAAGAAAGGATTTATAACACTTAGAGGAGGTCATAGAGTAGGACTAGTAGGAAAAGCAATAGTTGAAGATGGACAAGTTAAAAATATAAAACATATATCTTCACTTAATATAAGGGTTTCTAGAGAAGTAATTGGGTGTTCAGATAAAATTTTATCTCATATTATAAGGGGAGAAAATCAAGTAAATAATACGCTGATAATATCACCACCTCAATGTGGTAAAACAACTTTAGTTAGAGATATAGTAAGAAATTTAAGTAACGGAAATGAAAATTATGGTTTTAAAGGAATAAAGGTAGCATTAATAGATGAGCGTAATGAAATATCAGGGTCATACCTAGGACAACCTCAGATGGATATAGGTATTAGAACCGATATAATAGAAACCTGTCCAAAAGATTTAGGCATTACTATGCTACTTAGATCAATGTCTCCAAATCTTATAGTAACAGATGAAATAGGAAATATGGATGAAATAAAGGCTTTATATACTGCTCTAAATGGAGGAGTAAGCTTAATTACTACAGTCCATGGAGATTCTATAGAAGATATCAAAAGTAGAAAAGAGCTAAGTTGTTTATTAGATAAAGAACTATTTACAAAAGTAATCATATTATCGGCTAAAAGGGGTCCAGGAACCATAGAAAAAATATATGATTTAGAAGAAAAGAGATGGTATTTTGCAAATTAAAATAATTATTATAGGCGTTTTAGTTGGATGCAGTTATTTAATAGGAGAACATATTTATAAAGCTTATACAAATAGGCATAAACAGCTAAATGACCTCATAAGAATATTAGAGATAATAAGAATGGATTTATCTTTTGGGTTATATACATTAGAGGAAATATTTAAAAGAATTGGGGAGAAAACAGAGTATTGCACATCAAAATTTTTTAAGACTATGGAATATGAACTACATAATAATCAAAGCAAAGTATTAGATGAGATTTTAAATGACAATATAGGAATTTTAATAAAAGAGACTTACCTACAGAATAAGGAGGTTGATGAATTAAAAAAACTTATACTTACTCTAGGACAAAGTGATATAGAATCTCAAACAAGGATGATAGATTTATCTATTGAAAACTTCAAGGACTTAACTAAAGAGACTAAAGAAGATGTAGAAAAAAAAGGTACAGTCTATCGAAAATTATCTACCGTAATAGGATTAATAATAGGAATAATTTTAATATAGGAGGGAGCTATGGATATATCTTTAATAATAAAGGTTGCAGGAATTGGTTTATTAATATCAGTCCTTAATATGCTTTTAGAAAAAACAGATAGAAAAGATTGGGCATCATTTACAACATTAGCGGGAGTAATAATTGTATTAAGTATGGTACTAGGAGAGATAGGTAATTTATTTAATGCAGTTAAGACAATGTTTCAACTTTACTAAAGAGGAGGAGATATCTTGGAAGTTATGCAATTAGTAGGGATTGCAATAATATCAACAACACTCTGTTTAGTAATAAAAAAGGACAGACCAGAAATAGCAATGTTTATAGCAATACTTACAGGAATAACAATATTATTATCAGTAATATTTAAGCTTAATTTTATAGTAGAAAGTATACAAGATTTGGCACAGAGAGCCAATATTCCTACTATGTACATATCTTTAATAATAAAATTAATTGGGATAGCATATCTTATGGAGTTTGCCATACAACTTTGCAAAGATTGTGGGGAAGGAAATATTGCCTCTAAACTAGAGTTTGGAGGGAAAATAATAGTTATGACAATGTCATTTCCCATACTTTTATCAATTGTAGAAATGGTACTAAATATTATCCCATAGGAGAATGGTTACTTATGAAAAAAATATTTTCGAGCATGGTATTAGTCATATTTTTAGTATTTGGATCTTTTATGATTTGCTTTGCAAATGATAAGGGGGAAGAAAACTATGGTGAGACTAAAAAAAGTATAGATAAATATATTGATGGGCAGCTAGAAAAAATAAATTTAGATGAAATACAAGGTTATATAAAAGAATCTACAGCTTTAGAAAATGTAAGCCTAAAAACATTTATAAAAGAGCTTGTCAGTGGAGATAAAACAATGTTGGACTTATTTAACAAAGAAGGAATCAAGTTAATGATATTTGACGAAGTTAAGTCTAGCATAAAGGTAGCAACAATAATTTTAGTTTTAGCATTATTATCATCAGTTTTAAAAAGTCTGGATAATTCTTTCTCATCAGGGGCAGTGAGTCAGATAACTACATACATAGTATTTATCACAATGGTTTCACTTACATTAATAGGATTTAAAGATGTACTTGAAATATGTAATAACACCATAGATTCAACTGTTGGACTTATGCAAGTCATAATGCCAGTGCTAATAACACTATTAGTATTAATTGGATTTCCAATCACATCGACAGTATTAAATCCAATATTTATAGGTGGAGTAACATTTATAAATGTTGTATTTAAAAACTTTTTATTCGTGTCAATTGCAGTTGCTTTTGCAATTTTAGTCGTAAATAACTTATCTAAAAATATTAAACTAAAAAAACTATCATCATTTATAAAACAAATAAACCTAGTGTCTTTAGGAGCAATGTTTACCATATATTTAGGGCTTGTATCCATGCAAGGTTTATATGTAACAAACATTGATAACTTTACAGTAAAGACAGCTAAATATGCTATAGGAAATTTTATACCAGTTGTAGGTGGATTTGTATCAGACTCAGTTGATATATTATTATCTTCATCTCAACTTATAAAAGGTGTATTTGGTGGATTAGGGCTTGTTTTATTAGTTGGTATTTGCTTAGTACCTGTAATAAAAATATTATCAATAATAGTTGTATATAAGGTTTCTGCAATAGTAGTAGAACCTATAGGAGAAGAAGGTATATCAAGTTTTTTAAATGAAGTTGCAAACTTAATGGTAATAATGCTTGCATGTATAATAGCTATAACAATAATGTTTTTTGTAACAGTAGCAGTATTAACTTCAATAAGTGTAGTAGCTCAAGGATAGAGGAGGGGCTATATGATAGATAACATAAAAATGTGGATTATAACTATTTTAATAGGAGCATTTATAGTAAATATAGTAAATATGATTTTGCCTGAATCTAAAATAAAGCCATATATAAACTTAGTACTTAATTTTATATTTGTGTTTATTGTACTAACTCCGATAATAGGCTTCTTTTCAAAGGATATTAGCTTAGAAGATAAAATATTGCAATCTATGAGCCACTATAATAAAGAATACGTAGATAGTATAAATACATTGGCTGATAAAACAGGCAACAATAGCTTATCAAAAGGATATGAAAATGGATTAAAAGATGTATTAAAACTTAAATTAGATGAATATGGTTATGAGCTTGATGATATAGAATTTAACGGGTCAGAAATAGGAAATATTAAAGTAAAAGAAAAAAATAATAGTAATAAAAGTAAAAATGAGGACATACAATCTAATGAAAAAGAAAAATCTAAACAAGTATTTAAAGATAAGGATGCACCAAAAGATAAGGAGCATGAACTTGATCTAAATGAAAATAAGTTAAAAAAAGATCTAGTAAAAATACTTGATGTATCAATTGAAACTATAGAAATTGATTAATAGGGGTTGGGTGAATGTTTAAAAACTTAAATGAAAAAGATAAGAAAAAGATATACTCACTATTATCTTTAGGGGTTATATGTGCAATAGCGCTTATAGTATTGCCAAGCTTTTCTAATGATAAAAAAGGTGAAGAAGAAAAAAATGCTAAAGCTGATAAGCAGACAGAAGTATCCAAGGAAAATGAACATGACGCTATAGAATCAAAGTTAAAAAATATACTATCAAAAATAGAGGGAGTTGGAGATGTTCATGTAATGATAACATTTGAATCTAGTGAGGAGATTCAACCGGCATTTAACTCTAATTCAAGTACAGAAAAAACACAAGAAACAGATGCAAAAGGTGGGGAAAGAACAGTAACAACATCTAATGAAAATAAAACAATGATAACATCTAGTTCAAATAATCCTGTAGTATTAAAAACCAATGAAGCTAAAATAAAAGGAGTTGTAATAGTATCAAGTGGAGCTAGTGATCCAAAGATTAAAGAAACTATTTATAGTGTAGCACAAACAGCATTACAAGTATCAGGTCATCAAATAGAAGTAACATACTAAATAATTATATTAAACTTGGGGGGATAAAAATGAAATTTAATTATAAGGGAAGAGGATTTGTAGTAGTGAGTTTAGCAGCAATGCTAGTTGTAGTAGGAACAGTTAATTATAAGTTAAGCCAAAAGTCTGTACTTGAGACATCTAAAGAGATGAAAGCATATGAACAAGCTCAAATGAAAAAAAATGAAGATAATGAAAATAATAAAGAAGCTAAAAAAGAAGCAAGTAAAGAAGATGTAGAAGTTGAAGTGGTAGATAGTAAAACTAACAAAATAAATGAAAAAGCTACAGAAACTAGTAAGGAAATAAAAAACCAATTAACATCAGAAAAAAATATGAAAAAAGCTACATATATATTAGATATGAAAATGACTAGAGAAAAACAAAGAAATGAGTTAACTCAAGATTTAAATGAAATGATAAATAACCCATCTACAACTGAAGAATCTAGAAAAGAAGCTTCATCAATGAAACTTCAATTAGTTAAAGATCAAGAAACAGAATTAAAAATAGAAAATTTATTAAGTGCTAAAGGATTTGAGGATGCACTAGTGTACATAAGCAATGAAAATGTAAACGTTGTTGTAAATGAAGAAAAATTAGAAAAAGCAGATGCAGCTAAAGTGTTCGACTTAGTAGCACAACAAGCAAGTGTAAAATATGAAAATATAAAATTAATGAATAATAATCAAAATTAGAAATAAAATAACCACAAATATCTTAAGAAAATATATAAACCTCAGAATATAACTGAGGTTATTTTCTTGCAAAGTTCATTTGTATTTGGTATTATTATACTTATAAAATAGTTCCTTAAAATAAGGGGGTAGTCTTTATCATGGAAAATAACAATTTTGGACAAGTGAAAATATCTAACGAAGTTATTGCTACTATAGCAGGACTTGCAGCTTTAGAGGTTGAAGGCGTAGAAACGAATACAACATTCACAGATAAATTACTTAAAAATAATGGCGTAAAAATACAAATAGAAGAAGAGGAAGTTAACTTAGATGTAATGGTTATGATAGACTATGGTGTATCTATACCTGACATAGCTTTTAAGATTCAAGAAAATGTAGCTAATACTGTTGAAACAATGACAGGATTAAAAGTTTCTCAAGTGAATATACATGTTCAAGGAATCAGCTTTAAAAGAGAAAAGGCTGAGAAAGAAGAAGCTAAGCAGATCAAAAAAAGTTAATACATACCCTCTGAAAAATCAGAGGGTTTTTTCTTGCTTAATGTGCGCATAATAGGAATTGAAGGAGGATTACAACCAATGAGAAACGATAAGGCAAAGAAAGTAACAAGTAGAGAATATATGATGAAATTAATATATCAAGCGGATTTAACTAAAGAAGATATGAGTGATATATTAGATAGTTTTTTAAATAATAACTTTGAATATATAGTTAATAGATATGAAGAACTTAGATTACAATACTCTAATAATCCAGAAATAGAACTTGGAACATTAGAATTAGAAGGTGTAATAGATAAAGATTATATGAAAAATATGTGCGGTTACTTAAAAGAAAACAATGATAAGATAAATGAATTAATAAACAAATACGCTAAGAACTGGACAGTAGATAGAATGCCAAAGGTAGATGCATCGATATTAAAATTAGCGGTATGTGAGATTTTATTTGCAAAAGAAATACCAAATAAAGTTTCTATAAATGAAGCAGTAGAAATTTCAAAAATATACTGTGATGACAAAGCTCCTAAGTTTGTAAACGGAATACTAGGAAGTGTTGTTGATGAACTTTCAGGAAAATAATATAATAATCGGAATAGATACTAGCTGCTATACAACTTCTATAGCAGCTATATCTTTAGGTAAAAAAGAAATTTTTAATAAAAAAATTATGCTGAAGGTAAAAGAAAATGGAAATGGGCTTAGACAAAGTGAAGCTGTATTTCAGCACATTAATAACTTAGGAGCACTTAGTGAAGATATAAAAGAACTTACTAAAGACTACAATATAGTAGGTATATGTGTATCAAATAAACCAAGGCCAGTAAAAGATTCTTATATGCCAGTATTTATGGCAGGGTATAATTTTGCAAAATTATCATCTAGTATGATGAAATGTCCATTATACGTAACTAGTCATCAAGAAAATCATATAGAATCAAGTCTTTTGACAAATGAAATAAAAAATAAAGAAAAGTTCTTATCTGTTCATATGTCTGGAGGTACTACGGAAATACTTTTGATAAATGAAAACAAAGATAAAATTAATTCAAAATACAGTATCGATATAGTCGGGGGAAGTAAAGATATAAGTTTTGGACAATTTATAGATAGAGTAGGTGTAAAGCTTGGATATAAATTTCCAGCGGGAAAATATATAGACGAATCTGCTATGAAATGCAAAGAAAAAATAAAACAAGGGCTAAAAACTTCTGTAAAAGAAGGTTACATGAATTTATCAGGTCTTGAAAATCAAATATATAAAATTATAAATGATGAAAGCAAAGAATATATATCTAAATTAGTACTAGATTCAGTTGTTAGAAATATGTATAAGTCTATATTATATTTAAGTGAAAAATATAATGTAAATGAGGTTGTATTTGCAGGAGGAGTGTCAGCAAGTAAATATATATCAAAAGAATTAAGCTTAAAGCTAAAAAAGCATAAAGTAGATACATATTTTACAAAGCCGGAGTATGCAACAGATAATGGTATAGGATGTGCTATAATAGGCTTAGATAAGCAAATTTTAGGAGAATAAAAATGAAACTAAGAGCTTTAGATATAAGTGAAGCAAACTCATATATAAAAAGAATTTTAAGTAATGATCCAATATTATATAATTTAAAAGTTAAAGGAGAAATATCAAACTTTAAAGTACACACTAGTGGTAATGTTTATTTATCATTAAAAGATGAAAATTCTAAATTAAACTGTGTAATATTTAAAAGTAACTATGATTCTACATTGCAGCTAAATAATGGGGTAAAGGTTATAGCTAACGGGTATATATCTGTTTATGAAAGGGATGGTTCATACCAATTATATATAAATAGTGTAGAAATAGAAGGAATTGGAAACTTATATATAGAGTTTAATAAGCTAAAAGAAAAGTTAAGTAAAGAAGGATTATTTGATGCAAAGTATAAAAAATCTATACCTAAAATTCCAAACTCAATAGGCGTTGTAACATCACAAACAGGAGCAGTTATAAGAGATATAATAAATGTTATAAAAAGGAGATATCCTAAAGTTAACATTAAACTTTACCCAGTAAATGTTCAAGGCGATAAATCAAAGTATGATATATGTGAAGGTATTAAATTTTTCAACGAAAGAAATAATGTAGATACTATAATTGTTGGAAGAGGTGGAGGTTCTATAGAAGAACTTTGGTCATTTAATGAAGAAATTGTAGCTAGGGCAGTATTTGAATCAAAAATACCAATAATATCGGCAGTAGGTCATGAAACAGATTTTACTATATGCGATTTTGTATCTGACATGAGATCACCAACACCTTCTGCAGCGGCAGAAATAGCAACTCCATCATTAGATGATATAAACTATAAACTTGAGAATATAAAAAATAGAATGAATAAATCATTAATAAATAATATTCAAGTTAATGAGTATAAATTAAACTCAACATTTGATAAAATAAATGGTTACCTAGAATCATACATCATAAGAGATAAAATTATACAATTAGACAAAATATATGATAAAATAAGTTCTGAGATAGAAAATAATATATATACCAAAACGGAAAAACTTTCAAATATGGGAGCTATGCTTCATAACCTAAGTCCACTTGCAACAATAGACAGAGGTTATAGTATAGTCCAAAAAGATGGAGAAGTTATAAATAGCGTACAAGAATTAAAATTCAAAGATAATATAGATATAGTATTAAAAGATGGAAATATAGAGTGTATTGTAGAGAAAATTAAAAATAAAGAGGTATAAATATGAATTTAACATATGAACAGGCCTATAAAAAATTGGAAGAAATATTAGAAAAATTAGAATCTAAAGGTGCTAGCCTAGATGAATCATTAAGTTTATATGAAGAAGGTATCAGTCTTTATAAACATTGCAATAAACTTTTAGAAGATGCACAACTTAAAATAAGTAAATTTACTCAATTAGGAATAGAAGAAGATTTAGATATGAGGGAGGAATAAAAGTGCAATTTAAACAATCTCTAAAGGAAAGAGCTAATTATATAGAAGCGTTATTAAATAGATATATGCCTAAAGAAGAAGGGTATCAAAAGACTATTATGGAGTCTATGAATTATAGCTTAAGGGCAGGTGGAAAAAGGTTAAGACCTATTTTAACACTAGAAGCATGCAAAGTTGTAGGAGGTAATGAGGAAGATGTAATACCTTTTGCAGTAGCTATAGAAATGATACATACATATTCATTAATACATGATGATTTACCAGCACTTGATAATGATGAATTAAGAAGAGGAAGAAAAACTAATCATATAGTATACGGAGAAGATATGGCAATACTTGCAGGAGATGCCCTTTTAAATTATGCTTTTGAAATTATGCTTTCAAATTCGGTAGAAAAGGAAAATCCTAAAAAGTATTTAAAAGCTATAAATGAAATAGCAAAGTCATCAGGAATACACGGTATGATTGGTGGTCAAGTAGTTGATGTTCAAAGCGAAAATAAACAAATACCTAAGGAAAAGTTAGATTATATACACAATAATAAAACAGCGGCAATAATAATTGGATGTATGAGAGCGGGAGCTATAATCGGTGATGCTAGCGAAGAAAATTTAGATAAGATAACAAAATATGCAAAAAATATAGGATTATCATTCCAAATCGTAGATGACATATTAGATATAGTAGGTGACGAGGCAAAACTAGGTAAAAAAGTTGGAAGTGATATAGACAATCATAAATCAACATATCCTTCTTTATTAGGTTTAGAAGAATCTAAAATAATTGCACATAAGTTAATAGAAGAAGCTAAAGATAGTATAAAAGATATAGGAACTAGTTCAGAGTTTCTAATTGGCTTAGCAGACTATATAATAGATAGAGAGTATTAAGGAGGATAAATGGACGTTTTTTCGGAGATTTTTAGCAACAAGGTTTTAGGAATAAGTATATATGCTTGTTTCTTGGCACAATTTTTCAAAATATTTACTGGAGAAGGTAAAAGAATTGATTTTGCAAGAATTTTTACTTCAGGAGGTATGCCGAGTTCTCATAGTTCCTTTGTAACAAGTCTAGCTACACTAGTAGGAATAGAACGAGGATTTAGTTCAACGGACTTTGCAATAGTAGCAGTATTTGCACTTATAATAATGTATGATGCATCAGGTGTTAGAAGATCGGTAGGAAAGCAAGCTGCTATTTTAAATCAAATATTAGATGATTTACATCATAAAAAACATATAGAACAAAATAGATTAAAGGAATTAGTAGGGCATACTCCAAAAGAGGTTTTATTTGGAGCGATACTAGGAATTGTAACTGCCATAGTAATGTCTTAGTTTGAAAGAGCATATACAATATGATATGATTTTTATATTTTAATATAGTTATAAAATGAATATAACTTAGTCAATACTAAGATATATTCATTTTGCGATTATGTAAAACTATGTAAAGAAAAAGTCTTCTCATAGAAGGCTTTTTTAAGTTAATAAAAATTTGATCAGTAAAAGGTGAGGATAGCATGTATAAATATTTAGATAAAGTAAATTCTCCAAACGATATAAAAGCTATGAGCATAGATGAAATGGATTTTTTAGCAAAGGATATAAGAAAATTTCTAGTAAGATCTGTTTCTCAAACAGGAGGTCATCTTGCATCTAATTTAGGTGTAGTAGAGTTAACCTTAGCACTTCATAAAGTATTTAATAGTCCAAAAGATAAAATAGTTTGGGATGTAGGTCACCAATCTTATGTACATAAGATTGTTACAGGAAGAAAAAATGACTTTGTATCCTTAAGACAATTTAATGGATTAAGTGGATTTCCAAAGGAGAATGAAAGTCCTCATGATATATTCGATACTGGGCATAGCTCTACATCAATTTCAGTAGCTGAAGGTATCGCATGTGCTAGAGATATAAAAAATGAAGACAACAGTGTAATAGCAGTAATAGGAGATGGATCTATAACTGGTGGTATGGCTCTTGAAGGGCTTAATCATTTAGGATATACAAATACAGATATGATAGTTATTTTAAATGATAATGAAATGTCTATAGATAAAAATGTTGGTGGTATGTCAAAACACCTATCAAGCTTAATAAGAAATTCAACAATGAATAAAGTAAAAGATGAAGTTGAAAAAATATTAAGTGTAGCTCCAGGAGGGAACTTAATATCTAAGACTGCAAATAAAGTAAAAGACAGTATTATAGATAAGTTTACACCTCAAGAATGTGCGTTCTTTGAGTCTATAGGTATAAAATATTACGGCCCAGTTGATGGTCATAATACTAAAGAATTAATAGAAATATTAAAAAAGGTAAAAAATCGCAAAGGCCCGACTTTAATTCATGTAATAACTAAAAAAGGTAAGGGATATAGATACGCAGAGGAAGCACCTGATAAATATCATGGTGTATCAAAATTTGATATAAAAGAAGGAATAAAAAGTTCAGGTACTAAGTCAATATCTTCACAAGTAGGTGATAAATTAGTACAAATGGCAGCTAATAATGATAATATTGTTGCAATAACTGCAGCTATGCCGTCTGGAACAGGGCTTAATATATTTGAAAAGGCGTATCCAAAAAGATTCTTTGATGTAGGTATAGCCGAACAACATGCAGCTACATTTGCAGCTGGACTTGCAAAAAATGGAATGAAGCCATACTTTGCAGTGTATTCTTCTTTCTTACAAAGAGGCTATGACCAACTTATACATGATGTATGTATAACGAAAAAACCTGTGACCTTCCTTATAGATAGAGCGGGAATTGTAGGTAATGATGGAGAAACACATCATGGTATGTTTGATTTAAGTTATTTAAATATAGTTCCAAATATTATAGTAATGGCACCGAAAGATAGCAGGGAATTAAGTCTAATGATGGATTTATCTTTAGAATTAGATTCACCTTTAGCTATTAGATATCCAAGAGGAAATGCATATGATCTAGATTTAGGAGATTATAAGCCCATAAAATTAGGAAGTTATGAAGTTTTATCACAAGGTAAGGATATAGCAATATTATCAATAGGAACTATGGTTAAGCATAGTATAGAAGCTAAGAAAATATTATTAGAATCAGATGTAAATCCTACTATAGTAAATGCAAGGTTTTTAAAACCTATGGATGAAGAAATGCTACATTCTTTATTTAAAGAGCATAAGACTATAGTTACAATAGAAGATAATGTAGTTGTTGGAGGATTTGGAAGTAGAGTAAATAAATTTGCTGTTGATAATGGATATAAATCTAAGATAGTAAATATAGGACTTCCAGAGGAATTTGTACCGCATGGAAATGCAGATGACATCTATGAAAGTATAAATTTATCACCAAGTAAAATAGCAGATAAAATAAAAAGTTTATAAACAAGAAAGGTAACTTCATGAAAAAAAGAATAGATGTATTATTAGTAGAACAAGGTCATTTTGAAAGTAGAGAAAGAGCAAAAAGAGCTATAATGGCAGGTCTTGTATTTGTTAATGATCAAAGATGTGACAAAGCGGGAGTAGATGTAAGTGATGATGCAAAGATAGAAGTTAAAGGCAATCCAATACCATATGCAAGTAGAGGTGGATTAAAGTTAGAAAAAGCTATGAAAAACTTTAATTTAAACTTAGAAGGTAAGGTATGTATGGATATAGGTGCATCAACAGGAGGATTTACTGATTGTATGCTTCAAAATGGAGCTGTAAAAGTATTTTCTATAGATGTGGGATATGGACAACTTGCTTGGAAATTAAGACAAGATCAAAGAGTTGTTTGCATGGAAAGAACTAATATAAGACATGTAACGATAGAGGACACAAAAGAGTTTGCAGATTTTGCATCAATAGATGTTTCATTTATATCTCTAAAACTAGTTCTTCCAAAGGCAAAAGAACTTACATGTCCTGGCGGAGAAGTAGTAGCATTAATAAAGCCTCAATTTGAAGCAGGAAGAGAAAAAGTAGGTAAAAAAGGTGTAGTTAGAGAAAAATCTACTCATATTGAAGTTATAGAAATGGTATCTAATTTTGCAGTAAAAAATGGATTTGAAATATTAGGATTAGATTATTCTCCTATAAAAGGTCCAGAAGGCAATATAGAATACTTAATTCATTTAAGAAATGGAAATGAAGGATATAATTTTGATGGAGAAATGCATAGCAAAAAGATATTAGAAGTTGTAGAAGCTTCTCATACTTTAGACTAGACAAATTAAAAATAAATAGATACTAACATACAAATTATAATAATTATAAATTGTATATAAAAAGAGGGGGATTTAATTTGATCCTTGAACTATATATGAAAAATTGTGCTTTAGTCGAAGAATTAAGACTAAGCATTGATGAAAATTTAAATATATTAACAGGAGAAACAGGTTCAGGAAAATCTATAATAATAGATGCATTAGGACTTTGCTTAGGTGAAAAATACGATAGATCTTTCCTAAGAAAAGGAACGGAAAAGGGATTAGTAGAAGCTATATTTCAATGTCAAAATGTTAACCTAAAACAAGTTTTAAATGGAAATGATATAGAATTAGAAGATGATAATTTACTAGTAATAACAAGAGTTATATATTCAGATGGAAAAAGTGTTGCAAGAGTAAATGGAAGAACTGTTAAAATGTCTGTACTTAAGGATATATCAAAAACACTAATAGATGTTCATGGACAACATCAAACTCAAGCATTATTTAATAAAGAAACACATTTAGAATTTTTAGATTTATTTGGAGAAAATGAATTAGAAGAATTTAAAGTTGATTATAAAGAAATATACAGTAAGTATAGTGAAGTTAAAAGAGCATTAAATACATTAACTGAAAATAAAGATGATATGCAAATTCAAAGAGAAATTGATTTGTTAAAATTTCAAATAAATGAAATTGAAGCTGCAAATTTAAGTAAAAATGAATATGAAGAATTACTAAAGCAAAGAGAAGTTTATAGAAATAGTGAAAAAATATATAGCAACTTAAACTTAACGTATCAAAATTTATATGAAGGTAGTGTAAATGCAGTTGACTTAATAGGAAACGCAGTTAGCGAATTAAGCTCTATATCTCAATATGATAAAGCATTAAGTGATTACAATAATGATATAGAAAGAATAATGTATGAACTTCAAGATATATCTAGAGATATAAGAAATTATAAAGATAGTATAGACTTTGAACCATATGAATTAGAACAGATAGAAACTAGAGTTGATGAAATCAATAACCTAAGAAGAAAGTATGGGGAAGATATAGAAGAAATCTTTGAATATTATAATAAAACTAAAGCTAGATTAGATGAGATATTAAATAGAGACGAAAAAGTAGAGCAATTAAAGTCTGAAATAATAAAATTAGAAAAAGTTCTTGCAGAAAAAGCGAATAACCTAACAAATGAAAGATTAAAAGTAGCATCAAGATTAGAAGAAGTTTTATTAGATGAATTAAAAAGCTTAAATATGAAAAATGTAGTTTTAAAGTTAACTTTAAAGATTGTTCATTTACTGCAAATGGAAAAGATGATATTGAATTTATGATATCATTTAACTTAGGTGAAGATATTAAACCAATATACAAAGTTGCATCAGGTGGAGAGATGTCTAGATTTATGCTTGCATTTAAGACAATACTAGCAGATATAGATCAAATAGATACCTTAGTATTTGATGAAATAGATACAGGTATAAGTGGAATAGCAGCTCAAATCGTAGGTGAGAAGCTTAGTAATATAGGTAAGAAAAAACAAATTATATGTATAACTCATTTACCTCAGATTGCAGCAAATGCAGATACTCATTATTGTATAGAAAAAAGTACTTCAAATGATAGAACTTTTACTACTATAAAAAAATTAAACCATGATCAAAAACGTGATGAAATAGCAAGACTTATAGCAGGAAGCAATATAACAGAAAAAACAATGGAACATGCTAGTGAGATAATAGAATTAGCAAAAAGAAGCCTTTAAGGCTTCTTTTTTATAATAATGTATAAAAAATAATACTAACAAAGGGAATAAATTTTTCATACCAAGGAATGATAAATACATAAAATAGAAAGCAGGGAGCGGGTAAAATGAAAAATATTAAAAGTAATAAATTAGTATTATTTATCGCATTATTTAGTTTTATATTTCTAGGATTTAAGATATTAAATGAAAAATATATACAATCTAGTGTTGAAACACTAAATTTAAGTGAAAGTAATAAAAAAAAATATGTGTATCCATTTGGAAAGGTAGTAGGGGTTAAGGCTGACACAGATGGAGTGTTAGTAGTAGGGTATGAAGAAGATGATGTTGAGTATATAGGTAACCTTAAAAGAGGAGACAATATAATAAAAATAAATGGACAGAAAATAAAAAACACTAAACAAGTAAAAGAAATTTTAAAAGAAACTAAAAAAGATAAAATAGAAGTAGTATTTGAAAGAGATAATAAATATTTGACAGAAAATTTAAAATTAAAAAAGAAAATGGAAAATCTAAATTAGGTTTATGGGTAAGAGACAAAATATCTGGAATAGGAACAGTAACATTTTATGACCCAGAAAATGATAAATTTAAGGCAATAGGACATGCTATTACAGATGTAGACACAAATGAATTATTAAGAATAAAACAAGGATACATATATAATCCTACAAGTATTGAAATAATAAAGGGAAATGACAATAAAGTTGGACAAATAAAAGGTGAATTTAGTACAGAAAGTCCAATAGGAAAGTTTTCTGAAAACTCTAATTTTGGAATAAGCGGAAGTATGATAGGAAAAAAAAATAAATTTAATCAATTAATAGAAGTAGGAAACCCTAAGGATGTAAAATTAGGAAAAGCATATATTTTATTTGAAGATGAAAATAGAAATATAACAAGTTATGATATAGAAATAAAGAGTATATTAAGGGATAAAAATAGTGATAGAGATATGGTAATCCAAGTAATAGACCCAAAGTTGATTGATTATACGGGTGGAATTGTACAAGGTATGAGTGGTTCACCTATAATACAAGATAATAAAATAATTGGTGCAGTAACTCATGTTTTTAAAGATAATCCTAAAAAAGGATATGGTATTTTTATAAATGAGATGATAGAATTAGATAAGAGATATTAAAAAAAACAAAACTTGTAGAAGGAATATAATTTTAGTATGTCGAATATGCTTAATAGTGAAAAACTTTTGATATTATTATATATAAAAAATATAAAAAAGATAATATGTTTTATTAATGGGGGGAATTTTAGTGAACGAAAAAATTAAAATAGTTTTAGCAGATGATAATAAGGATTTCTGTCAAGTCCTAAAGGAGTACTTATCTAATGAAAATGATATAGAAATATTAGGTATTGCAAAAGACGGGATAGAGGCGTTAGACTTAGTACAAAGAACGCAACCAGATTTACTAGTACTAGATGTTATAATGCCACACTTAGATGGCTTAGGGGTTATAGAAAAATTAAATGCTATGAACATACCTAAAATGCCAAAAATAATAGTTTTATCAGCAGTAGGTCAAGATAAAATAACACAAAGTGCGATAAACTTAGGGGCAGACTACTATATAGTTAAACCTTTTGATTTTGTAATATTTATTAACAGAATAAGAGAATTAGTGTCAAATAGAGTAAGCCATATAGAAACAAAACCTAAAAGCCATGCTGATATACAAATGACAAGAAGTGACTTTGTTAAAAATGTAGGAAATATAGAAACAGAAATAACTAACATAATACATGAAATAGGGGTACCAGCTCATATAAAAGGATATTTATATTTAAGAGAAGCTATAAAAATGGTTATAGAAAATGTTGAACTTTTAGGAGCTGTAACAAAAGAATTATATCCTAGTATAGCTAAGAAGTTTAATACTACTCCAAGTAGAGTAGAAAGAGCTATAAGACATGCAATAGAAGTTGCATGGAGTAGAGGTAAAGTTGATACAATAAACCAATTATTTGGATATACAGTTCATAATACTAAAGGAAAACCAACTAACTCTGAATTCATCGCAATGATAGCGGATAAATTAAGATTAGAACACAGTATGGTAAAATAATTATATAAAGAAAAAAAGCCTTCTAGATAAAAGAAGGCTTTATTTATGCCTAAGTATATAAATAGTAAAATTACATAAAATTTATATAAAAATACAATATATTTATTACTGTATGTAAGGAGAAGTAATATGAAAATAAATCTACCTAAAAAAGTTGAATTTATAATTAATAAAATATATGAAAATGGATATGAAGCTTTTATAGTTGGTGGATGTGTAAGGGATTACATTTTAGGTTTAGAGCCTAATGATTATGATATAACTACTAGTGCGACGCCAAATGAAATATTAGAAATATTTAAAGATTATAAGACTATAGAAATAGGAATAAAGCATGGGACTGTAAGCGTTATGATTGATAACGAACTATATGAAATAACTACATATAGACTTGAGAGTGAATACGAGGGCAATAGAAGGCCTAAAAGCGTAGAATTTACATCAAATATTTATCATGATTTAAAAAGAAGAGATTTTACCATAAATGCAATGGCGTATAACGACAAAGTAGGATTAATTGATAAATTTGATGGAGTAAATGATGTAAAAAGAAAGGTTATAAAAACAGTAGGAAATCCAGATGAAAGATTTAATGAAGATGGATTAAGAATAGTAAGAGCTATTAGGTTTAGCGCAAAATTAGGATTTGAAATTGAAGAAGATACTTTAAAAAGTATATATAAAAATGCAAATATAATTAAAAATATAAGCATAGAGAGAATAACAGATGAATTTAATAAAATAATACTTAGTAAAAATTCTAAAAAGATTATTACTTTATATGAAACTAAAATTTTAAAATACATAGGTATGAAACTTGATTTAGATGAAGATGAAAAATATATATTTGAAAAAGAGCTAGATATATTATCTGAGTGTGATAAAAACTTAGAAGAACGTTTAGTTATGTTAGAATATTTAATTATAAATAGAAGCGAAAAAGAACTTAGATATGAAGAAGGTAAAGGCATAATTAATTTACTTAGATACTCTAAAAAAACTACAGATAATTGTAATAAATTAATTGAAAATATGTTTTTAGATGAGAATAATATAGATAAAATAAAAATTAAAGAAAGGCTAAGAAAAATAGGCTATAGTAATTTAATTAAAGTTTTAAAATTAAAAAGAATTTATTATAACTATATTTTAAAAGATGATAATTGTAAATTAAAAGAAAAAATAAAGTATTAGATACATATGTTAACACAATAATAAAAATAGAAAGAAATAAAGAGTGCTACACTATAAAAGATTTGAAAATAGATGGAAAATTATTGAATAATATTGGATATAGAGGAAAAGAAATTGGTGAAAAATTAGAAGAATTACTTTATGAAGTTATAAAAAATCCAGATTTAAATAAAAGCGAAATACTAATAGAACTAGCTAAAATACAATAAAATTATGTCGTAAAAGTTAATCTAAAGTATAAAAAAATTTTAAAATAAAATAAAAATTTTTATTAATATAGGAAAATCAATAAAGATAAGTAAAATAGCAAAACAACCTTAAAACATTTCTTTTATTGTTAAATAATGCTATAATGTTATGTGATTTTAAAAATGATATCGGAGGTTTTAAATATGAGAGTCGAAGCCCCTATTAAGGTAGACCGAAAAACAAAAAGGCTTGCGAAGAGACTTACAGGTGGAGAAATAGCAGTAATAAATCATATAGATATTGATGAAGTAGCTGCAAACTCTTTAGTAGAAGGTAAAGTCAAACTTATAATAAATGCATCACAATCCATAAGCGGAAGGTACCCTAATAAAGGTCCAGGAATATTGACTGAAAAAAATATCCTGATAATTGATAATGTAGGAGAAGAGTTATTTAATGAACTAAAAGAAGGACAAATTATTGAAGTTATAGATGGAAAGATATATAGAGACGGTGAAATTTTAGGACAAGGTGAAGTTTTAGATAAACAAGAAGTATCAATTAAACTAAAAAAAGCGTATGAAAACTTATCTGTTGAATTAGATAGATTTATAGATAATACAATAGATTATGCAAAAAAAGAAAAAGGATTCATACTAGGAGAAGTTGAGATACCACATGTTACAACAAACTATGCTAACAGGCACGTTCTAATTGTTGTAAGGGGTCAGGATTACAAGCAAGACTTAAGTACAATATTATCTTACATAGAAGAAATGAAACCAATACTAGTTGGTGTTGATGGTGGAGCCGATGCACTTTTAGAATTTGGATATACTCCAGATGTTATAGTTGGAGATATGGATAGTGTAAGTGATGAAGCACTAAAGAAAGCTAATGAAATAATAGTACATGCATATACAGACGGAAGAGCACCAGGACTTAAGAGAGTACAGGATTTAGGATTAGATGCAATAGTATTTCCAGCGCCAGGAACTAGTGAGGATATAGCTATGCTTATAGCTTATGAGTATAAGGCTGAACTTATAGTTGCTCTTGGAACGCATTCTAATATGATTGACTTCTTAGAAAAAGGAAGAAAAGGTATGGCAAGTACATTCTTAGTTAGATTAAAAATAGGTTCTAAGCTTATAGATGCAAAAGGAGTTAATTTACTATACAGAAGTAAATTAAAAATGAAATACATTTGGGCACTTATAGCTACTGCGTTATTCCCAATATTAGTTCTTATTTTGATATTGCCAGGCGCGCAACAATTTATACACTTAATGCAACTTAAGCTTAGATTATTATTACAGATGTAAATTAGGAGGAAAAAAATGCATATAAATATGAAATATTATATAGTAACTATAGGTGCTATATTTATAGCTCTAGGAATAGGTATATTAGTTGGATTTAACTTAAACTATGACCAAGAACTGGGCAAACAACAAGCTGAAATTATAAAGGACTTAGATACTAAATTTGAAGACTTAAAAAATACAAATGATAATTTAGAAAAAACTTTAGCTAGCGTAACTACAGATTACGATAAAGCAATAGAATTTATCAACCAAAATGTAGAAAAAGTAATAGTTGGTGAATTACAAGAAAAAATATAGGTATAATATCAACTAATGAAAATAATGACTATACAAAAGAAATAGGAGAAACAATAACTAAAGCGAATGGCTCTTTAGCATTTGATATTGTCCTAAAACATAATATATATGATGATGCTAAATTAAAGGAAGTATCAGAAAAGTTAAATATAGAAATGAAAAGTACGCAAGACTTAATAAACTATATAGTAGAGGCACTAAAAGGTGAAGATGCTAGTGATAAATTAACATATCTTCAAGAATTAGGAGTAATAAAAGTAAATACTTTAAATAGTAACTATATAAATTATGATTCTGTTGTTTTAGTTGGAGGAAATGATCCTAAAACTGGTAAAGAACAATTTGAAAAAATAGATAAAATATTAATTTCTAAGTTAAAAGAAGAAAATAAGTATATGGTAGGTGTTCAAAAATCTGATGCCAAATTCTCAAATATAGACCTATATGCTAAAGATAAAATTACAACTATAGATAATATAAATGAAGGTGTAGGAAAATTATCTTTAGTTATATCTTTAAAAGAAGGTAGAACAGGTGAAAACTTTGGGAGATTAGAAGGTTCAGATGCATTATTACCATATAAGAAATAAAGGGGAGATAAAAATGAATCCTTATATAAGTATAATAATACCAGCTTATAACGAAGAAGATAAAATAAAAGATACGTTAGAAAATATAAAAAATATAAAAGAGATAAATGAAGTAATAGTCGTAGATGATGGTTCTAGCGATAATACAAGTTTGGTAGCATCAAATGTTAAAGATGATAAAATTAAAGTATTTACGCTAGATAAAAATAGAGGTAAGGGATATGCATTAAACTATGGACTTAAAATAGCTATGAAAAATGCAGATATTATAGGTTTTTTAGATGGAGATTTAGGAAGTTCATCAAGTGAGATTGAAAAGCTTATAAAACCTATATTAAATAATGAAGCAGATGTAATAATAGCAAAATTCCCGCCTGCTAAGAAAAAAGGTGGATTAGGTTTTGTAAAAAGTTTAGCCAAAGAATCTGTTTTAGAAATGACAGGTAAAGAGTTAGATGCAACTTTATCTGGACAAAGAATTTTCAAAAAAGAAGTTTTAGAAAAATTTGATGAAATACCATTTGGATATGGTGTAGAAGTTGGAATGACAATAGATATATTAAAGTATGGATATACAATAAAAGAAGTGCTAGTTAATATGACTCATAGTGAAACTGGAAGAGATTTAAAAGGATTTATTCATAGAGGGAAGCAGTTCTATCATATTAAGAGAGTTTTAAAACAAAAAAGAAAAGAATGGAGGTAGTATTTTGGAAACTTATATACTTTATACCATTTTATTAATATTAGGTATAGTTGGAACATATTCTATAATACCTTTATTTAAAAACTTATTAGTTGATAGTAATGTTGTTAGACCAAATTATAAAGGAGATATGATACCTGTAAGTATGGGTATTGTATTTCTTCCAATGGTAGTAATAAATAGTGCAATAATTGCAGTTTCAACAACAAATTTTGAAAATTTATTATACCTATTTATGTACATATTTGGAATGATATCTATGTTTTTTGCAGGAATACTAGATGATATTGTAGGAAACAGAGATGTAAGTGGGTTAAAAGGTCACTTTAAAAGTTTATTAAAAGGTAGTCTTACTACTGGTGGGTTTAAAGCGTTATTTGGAGGATTTATAGGTATTGTAATATCTTTAGGAGTATCTAAAAGTATGGGAGATTTGATTATAAATACTTTAATAATAGCTTTATCTACAAACTTAATGAATTTACTAGATTTAAGACCAGGAAGAGCTATAAAAGTATACTTAATTATAATGGTATCAATATTTATAACATTAACTGGATTTACAAAAGTACTTCCTCTTTTAATACTTCCAAATGTATTAGCGTATTTTGGTTATGATTTGAAAGCTAAAGCTATGATGGGAGATACTGGATCTAACGTACTTGGGATATCAATAGGAATATTATTTGTACTTGGATATTCGTTAAAAGTTAGATTACTATGGTTAGCATTTTTAATTTTTATACATATACTTACAGAAAAATATTCACTAACAAAAATAATTGAAAAAAACAAGGTATTAAATTTCATAGATAAGTTAGGAAGGTAATCTAATGATAAGTAAAAGAGTAGCGATAGTAGAATCCATAGTGGATAGAACTAATGGATTAGATGATATAAGAGTTAACTTAAATGGAGATATTCAAAGGGCCTATAATTACTCTAAGATGACAGGTGATGTAAATATAGGAGATGAGGTTGTTTTAAATACAACAGCAGTGGAACTTAGTTTAGGAACTGGAGGATACCACTTTATTATAGCAAATTTAAATAATTTAGAATCTAACCTTACTGAAGGCGGACATATAATGAAATTAAGATATACTCCATTTCAAGTAAAGGTCGATTCAGTAGAAGAACAAGAAAGTCCTTATCATGATAACATTGAAAACTTTTCAAGTTTGGACAATATGCCAGTGGTAGTAGGTACTCTTCATAGTATGCTAACTCCATTTGTTGCATCATATAAAAAGAATAATCCTAATAAAAAATTAGTGTACATAATGACTGATGGAGCAGCACTTCCTATATTTTTAAGCAAAAATGTATCTACACTTAAAGAAAAAGGACTAATAGATAATACAATAACAATAGGCAATGCATTTGGTGCAGATTATGATTGCATAAATATATATACAGCTTTAATTACAGCAAAAGAAGTTTTAAAAGCAGATGCAGTATTTGTAAGTATGGGACCAGGAATTGCAGGAACAGGAACTAAATACGGATTTACAGGTATAGAACAAGGTCCTATATTAGATGCGATTAAAAAGCTTGGGGGATTTCCAATAGCTATACCTCGAATAAGTTTTGCAGATAAAAGAGATAGACATAGAGGAATATCTCATCATAGTTTAACAGTATTTAAAGATATTGTTAATGTAGATGTAAACATACCGATAACAACTTATGATGAAGAAAAATTAAGTTTAATAAAAGAACAAATAATAAATAATAAATTAAAAGATAAACATAATGTAGTATATATTAAAAATGATAATACACAAAATGATTTAAATCATTTTGGCCTTAAAGTTAGAAGTATGGGTAGAAATTACGAACAAGATAAGGAATTTTTTGATGCTGCAAGTAGTGCAGCGTATTACTTAATGGAGGTTTGTGATGAGAGAAGAAGAAAAGACCATAAGCAGTGATAGAATATATACTGGTAAAGTAATTAGTCTAAAAGTTGATACTGTTGAGATTGAAAAAAAGGGATATCAAAAAAGAGAAATTGTAGAACATGGTGGAGCTGTAGCGATAGTTGCAATTAATGATAATAATGAGGTTATACTAGTTAAACAATTTAGAAAAGCAATAGAAAAAGTTATCTGGGAGATTCCTGCAGGAAAGTTAGAAATAGGAGAAAATCCTAAAGATTGTGCTATAAGAGAATTAAAAGAAGAGACAGGTTATAGTGCAGATAATATGAAGTTAATACATAAATTTTATACATCAGCAGGTTTTTCTAATCAAAAGGTATATATTTTCTTAGCTACAGGACTTACAGCTGGAGATAATAACTTTGATGATGATGAAGATTTAGAAGTTCATAAAATAGACTTAGAAGAAGCTTATAATATGATATCTAGAAATGAAATTGAAGATGCAAAAACTTCAATAGGTCTTTTATTATTTAATAAAGATTTAATATAAAATGCATAACCTCCTCTTTACTTACATAGTATTTTGTAAGGTAGTAGAGGAGGTTATAAATTTGAGAAAAACATATAGAAAAGGGAATTTTAGAGAAATAAACGAACAGATAATAGTTGTAGGATTTATATTTGTAGTATTTGTTATACTAGGTTCATTTTTAAATAAAATATGGCCAGTTCATCAAAATAATATAATGGATAATATCAATCCGGTTATAGAATACTATAATTTAAGTCCAGGTACAAAGGATGCAGTAATATCTAATTTAAAGAATGATTTTATATTTATGAGTTCAATAAGTATATTTACTTTATTAGTTATAACTTTTCCTATAATACTTATAATATTTATGCTAAAAGGTTTATCAATAGGCTATACTATAAATAGTGCTATACTAGCATTAAAGCTAAAAGGTAGTAAGATGATTTTAATAGTTTTACTTAAAAATTTAATTATCATACCAGGTGCAATCATACTAATATTAATTTCACTTAATTACCTAAAAGAAGTTATTTATGAGTTGAAAAAGGGAAAAAGAGATAATATACTATTTTTAGGAAAAAGATATTTACTAAACGCCATAATTGTACTAGCTATAACAGTTAGTTTACAATTAATATTAAATACTATAAGTATTGGTATTATTAAGTTCCTAGTCAGATAAAGGAGTTTACTATGGAAGTTATAAAGGAATATATAGCTTATATAAAAGATAAAAAAAGATTATCAGATAATACTGTATCATCTTATTTTACAGACATTAAAAAATACTTAGATTATCTAAAAGAAAAAACAATAAAATTAAATGATGTAGTAGAAAATGATATTATAGGGTATATAATAAAACTAGAAAAAGACAATATATCAGTAGCAACAATATCAAGAATGATATCTTCAATAAAATCTTTTCATGATTATCTATTTTTAAATCATGTTAGTGAAAGCAATCCGGCAAAAAGTATAAAAAAGCCTAAAATAGAAAAAAGTGATTTAGATATATTGACAGAAGAAGAAATAGAAAGATTACTAGATTTTCCGAAATTAACAACTCCTAAATTAGTAAGAGATAAAGCTATATTTGAAGTCTTATATGGGACAGGTATAAAAGTATCCGAATTAGTTGAGATGGATATAGATGATGTAGATTTAGAGATAGATTATATATATTGTAATATTACTAAAAACCAAAGAGTAATACCTCTTTCTGAAATAACTAAAATATATTTAGAAAAATATATAAAAGAAGCAAGACCAGAATTAGCATTAAAAGGAGAAAAAGCATTGTTTGTAAGCTCTCTAGGGCAAAGGTTTACAAGACAAGGTCTTTGGAAACTTATAAAAAAGCATGCTAGCTCTGTTAATATAAATAAAAATATAAACCCAAGTATGCTTAGACATTCATTTGCAATTCATTTATTAAATGAAGGTGCAAATATAGCTGTAGTTAGTAAAATATTAGGAAATGCTAACTTATCTAGTTTACAGTCATACTTAAACCACATAAATAAAAATGTAAGAAGAGAAATAAAAGAAAAACATCCTAGAAAGTAAACCATAATAAGGAGGACAAAACAAATGAGTAGAGTAGTATGGGTTATAATCGACAGTGTAGGAATAGGTGCACTTCCAGATTCTAAGGAATTTGGCGATATAGGTGTTAATACTTTAGGAAACATAGTTAAAGAACATAAAGATATAAAAATACCAAACCTAATAAAATTAGGAGTTGGAAATATAGATGGTGTTGATTTTTTAGAAAAAACAGAAAGCCCAATTGGGGTATTTGGTAAGTGTAGCGAAGTATCTCAAGGAAAAGATACAACTACAGGACATTGGGAGATGACAGGAATATTAGTTGAAACACCTTTTAAAACTTTTGAAAATGGATTCCCTAAAGAAATAATAGATGAATTTGAAAAAAGAACAGGAAGAAAAGTAGTAGCAAATAAACCAGCTTCTGGAACAGCAATATTAGATGAGTATGGAGAACATCAAATGAAAACAGGAGATGTAATAGTATACACTTCAGCTGATAGTGTATTCCAAATAGCTGCACATGAAGAAATAATACCGTTAGATGAATTATATAAAATGTGTGAAATAGCAAGAGAAATAATGATGGGAGATAATGCTGTAGCAAGAATAATAGCAAGACCATATATAGGAACAGGCGTTGGGAAGTTTGAGAGAACTTCTAATAGACGTGACTATTCATTAAACCCATTTGAACCTACAGTACTTGATAACATTAAAGAAAGTGGTCTTGATGTTATAGCAGTTGGTAAAATAGAAGATATATTTAATGGACAAGGTATAACTGAAGCTATACACACTAAAGACAATATGCATGGTGTAGATGAAACTATAAACTACATTAAAAAAGAAAATAATGGATTAATATTTACAAACTTAGTTGATTTTGATTCAAAGTATGGACACAGAAGAGATTCTTTAGGATACAGAAAAGCATTAGAAGAGTTTGATGCAAGAATACCCGAAATAATAGAATCATTAAATGGTGATGATATACTTATAATAAATGCAGACCATGGTAACGACCCAACTTATAAGGGGACAGACCATACAAGAGAATATATACCTGTATTAGTTTATGGAAAATCATTAAAAGAAGGTGTAAACTTAGGTATAAGAAATAGCTTTGCAGATATAGGAGCAACAGTTGCAGATATATTAAATGTTAAGATGCCAAAACATGGTACTAGCTTTAAAAATGAGATGACAAAATAATTTGTGGAGGACAAAATTTATGGATAATATATTTGATAGAATACAAGAAAGTGCAGAATTTATAAAATTAAAGAGTAGTGTAAAACCTAAAATAGGACTTATATTAGGATCAGGATTAGGTGTACTAGGTGATGAAATACAAAACCCAGTAAAGATTAAATATAATGATATACCAAACTTCCCAGTATCAACAGTAGAAGGACATGCTGGATGCCTTGTTATAGGAGAACTTGAAGGTAAAGAAGTTATAGCTATGCAAGGAAGATTCCATTACTATGAAGGATACACTCAAAAAGAAATAACTTTCCCTGTTAGAGTTATGAAAGCATTAGGTGTAGAGACAATAATAGTAACTAATGCAGCAGGTGGAGCGAATGAAAATTATAAGCCAGGAGATTTAATGGTTATTAAGGATCATATAAACTTAAGTGGAAGCAACCCATTACTAGGGCCAAATGATGATAGATTAGGTGCAAGATTCCCAGATATGTCAACAGCTTATAAGCCAGAGTATATAAACTTAGTTAAAGAGTGTGCAAAAGAATTAAATATGGAAATACAAGAAGGCGTTTATGCGTTCTTTAGTGGACCAACATATGAAACTCCAGCAGAAGTTAAAATGGCAAGAATATTAGGCGCAGACGCAGTGGGTATGTCTACAGCCCCAGAGGTTATAGTTGCATCTCATTCTAATATGGATGTTATAGGAATATCATGTATAACTAATATGGCTGCGGGAATACTTGACCAACCTCTTGATCATGAAGAAGTTATAGAAACTACTCAAAAGGTAAAAGCTGAGTTCTTAAGCTTAGTAAAAACTGTAGTTAATAAAATATAGCTTTATATAGTAAGCTTAATACTAATTCTCAAATTAGTATTAAGCTTATTGTGATTAACATAAATAATAAATTAATATAGGTGTATTAAGGAGAATTATTATGAGAATGTACGATATAATAAGAAAAAAAAGAGATAATCATGAATTAAGTAAAGCTGAAATAGAATTCTTTGTAGATAAATACTCAAAAGGGGAAATACCAGATTATCAAGCATCAGCTTTGTTAATGTCAATATACTTAAATAAAATGAATAAAGAAGAAACTGTATATCTTACAGAAGCAATGATGAAATCTGGAGATGTAATAGATTTATCAGATATAGATGGTATAAAGGTAGATAAGCATAGTACAGGAGGAGTAGGAGATAAAACTACAATAGCATTAGCTCCACTTGTAGCAGCATGTGGTGGGCCTGTAGCAAAAATGTCAGGTAGAGGTTTAGGACACACAGGAGGGACTCTAGATAAGCTAGAAGCTATACCAGGATTTTCAATAGAAATGGAAGCTGATAAGTTTATAAAGTCAGTAAACGAGCATAAAATAGCTGTATGCGGACAAACAGCATCTATAGCAGTAGCAGATAAGAAAATGTATGCACTAAGAGATGTTACAGCAACAGTTGATAATATATCTTTAATAGCAGCAAGTATAATGTGTAAAAAATTAGCTTCAGGCGCTGATGCTATATTACTTGATGTAAAAACTGGAGATGGGGCATTTATGAAAACATTAGATGACTCATTTGAATTGGCAAAGGCAATGGTTGATATTGGTTGTGGAATGAATAGAGAAACTATAGGTATGATAACAGATATGGATGAGCCACTAGGATTTGCAGTAGGAAACTCTTTAGAGGTTATAGAAGCTATAGAAACATTAAAGGGAAATGGTCCTAAAGACTTTGTTCTTCTATGTGAAACTCTAGGAGCTTATATGCTAGTTTTAGCTAAAGTTTGTGATGATTTTGAAGATGGAGTACAAAAAATAAGAGAGGCTATAAATTCAGGAGCAGCACTTGATAAATTAAGAGTATTTATAGAAAATCAAGGTGGAGACAAAAACATAGTTGATGATTACTCATTACTTCCAACTGCTAAAAATATAGTGCCTGTGAAAGCTTTAAAATCTGGATATATAAGCAAAATAGAGGCAGAAGAGGTTGGAATGGCAGCTATGATTTTAGGTGCAGGAAGAGAGACTAAAGAAGATATACTTGATATGGCAGCAGGAATAGTTTTAGAAAAGAAAGTTGGAGAATATGTTAATGAAGGTGATATATTAGCATATATTCACTACGATAGAGAAGATAAATTTGAAGCATCTAAAGAAAGGTTTATGGGAGCTTATTCAATAGTAGAGGAAGAAGTAGTACCTAAAAAATTAATTTATGGTGTTGTAACTAAAAATGAAATGAAAAAATTCTAAAAAGTGATTATAAAAAGCCTAACGTGTAAACAATAACGTTAGGCTTTTTAATTGTAAGAAATTAAAAAATTCAATATAAATAAGCTTTGAAAACCATGAGCCTAGCAAAATTTTTTATATTATAAATATATATTAAACAAATTTGTTCGACAATTTTATTGAAAATTTTCATGCTTAGATTTATAATATAAAGGATATAAATATATGTATAAGGAGTAGAAAACTCTATGGATTTTAGTAAGAATAAATGGAAAGTAGTAGGATTAACTGCCATTATATTAATAGTTTTGATCGGAATATTTGTATTTATGCAAATGGGAGCAGTTGATAAAAATAATAAAGAAAATATAGTTATAGAGATACCTCAAGGTGCAAGTGTTAGCACTATGTCTAATATATTATATGAAAATAATCTTATAAAAAATAAGACTTTATTTAAAGTGATAGTTAAATTAAGTAATAAAGCTCCATCAATAAAGGCTGGAAAATATTTACTTAATAAAACGTATTCAAACAATGATATATTAAATATATTAGCTTCGGGTAAGACGTATAATGATGGAATCAAAGTAACTATTCCAGAAGGAGCGACATCAAAAGAAATAGTTTCATTATTAGTAGATAAAAAGTTGGGGACTAAAGAAAATTATGAAAAGTTAATAAAAAACCCAAAGGATTTTTATAAAGAAGCTAGCTTTTTAAAAGAGGATGATATAATTTCTTTAGAAGGATTTTTATATCCAGAAACATATTATTTTGACAAAAATGTATCGGAAAAAGAAGTACTAAACACGATGTTATTAGGATTTAAAAATGTTTATAGCGACAAACTAAAAGATAGACAAAAAGAGCTAAAAATGACTCTTGCACAAGTTGTAAACTTAGCATCAATCGTGGAAAAAGAAGCAGTTTTAGATGAAGATAGACCAACAATTGCAAGTGTATTTTATAATAGACTTGATATAAACATGCCTCTTCAATCAGATGCAACAGTACAATATATTTTTGAAGAAAGAAAAAAGATAGTAACATATAATGATTTAAAAATAAACTCTCCATATAATAGCTATAAAAATAGAGGTCTTCCACCTACACCTATAGCTAATCCAGGAATCAAATCTATAGAGGCTACATTGTATCCAGAAGACACAGAATATTTATACTTTGTGGCTAAGATGAATGGTGGAAACAATTATAGTACAAACTACGAGGACCATTTGAAATACGTTAAAGAATATAAAGATGAAAGAGATAAGTTAAGTAAAAATAAAGCTAATGAGAAATAGACTAAAAATTATTTAATGATAAGATTTTAAATTATGGATTATGCTTTAGAATATTAAGGTGTAATCCTATATTAATTTTTTTGTCACTTAAGGAGTGAGTGTTATGAGTAATATAGTAAATGATTTAGTAGAAGGTTATATAAGAAATACATTACAAGATAAAAGTGGACTTTTAAGAGACTTAGAAGTTTATGCAGAGGAAAATAATGTACCTATAGTTCACAAAGAAGTATCTGATTTATTAAAGGTATTATTAAAGGTACAAAAGCCTAAAAGAATATTAGAAGTTGGATGTGCAATCGGATACTCATCTATATTATTTGCATCTACATTAGGTGAAGATGTAGAGATAATAACTGTAGAGAGAAATGAAAAGATGATAGAAAAGGCTAAAGAAAATATAAAATTAGCTGGATTTGAAAAAAACATAACTATATTAGAAGGAGATGCTGAAGAACTATTAAACGGAGTTTCAGGTGAGTTTGATATGATCTTTTTAGACGCTGCTAAAGGTCAATATCAATTATTCTATGATATGGTTATAGATAAATTAAAAATAGATGGTTTATTAATATCTGATAACATACTTTATAAAGGTATGGTAGCCCATGATGATTTTGTAATAAGAAGAAAAAAAACAATAGTAAAAAGAATGAGAAATTATTTAGATTATATATGCAAGTGTGATTATTTAGATACATCTCTAATACCTATAGGAGACGGTGTAGCTCTTAGTTACAAAAAAGAAGAAAGAGGTGATATAAATGCATAAAATTGAGCTTTTAGCGCCAGTATCAAACTTAGAAGAATTAAAAATAGCACTAAAGTATGGAGCAGATGCAGTTTATACAGGTGGAGAAATCTTTGGTTCTGAAACAACTTCAAGAAACTTTACAAAAGAAGAAATAAAAGAAGGTAGTGAATTTGCTCATAAATTAGGAAAGAAACTTTATGTAACAGTAAACGTAATTCCTCATAATGATGATTTTAGACAATTAGATGAATATCTACTAGAACTTCAAGAAGCTAAAGTAGATGCAATTATAATCGCTGACCCAGGAGTATTAAGTATAGTTAGAAATGTAGTTCCTAATATGGAAGTACATTTAAGTAGCCAGGCTAATATTGCCAATTATGTAACTGCTGATTTTTGGTATAATCAAGGTGTAAAAAGAGTAACTGTAGCTAGAGAATTATCATTTAAAGAGATATCTCAAATTAGAGCCAAGACATCTTTTGATATGGATATAGAAGCATTTATGCACGGAGCTATATGTATATCTTATTCAGGTAGACGTTTAATAAGTAACTACCTAAATGGAAGAGGAGACGCTAATAATTCGCATGATTACTCAGGAAAATTAGAATATAATCTAATAGAAGAGAAAAGACAAGGTGAATATTATCCTGTTTATGAAGATAAGAGAGGAACATTTTTCTATAACTCTAAAGATTTATGCATGATAGAGTATATACCAGATTTAATAAAGACTGGTATAAACAGTTTAAAAATTGAAGGAAGAACAAAAAATATTTATAATTTAGCTTCAATAGTTAGAGCATATAAAATGGCCATAGATGAGTTTTATAAAAATCCTGATGAATGGAAGTTTAATCCTACATGGTTAGAAGAAATAAAAAAAGGAACTAGCAGAGATTTTACAACAGGGTTTTATTTAGATGAAACTAGAGAATATGATAATGAAGACGAACAATATTTTAATATTAATAAATATGAATTTGTTGGTTTAGTAAAAAATATTGAAAATGAGCTAGCTTTAATAAAATTAGAAGATAAAATAAATA
This sequence comes from Faecalimicrobium dakarense, assembly GCF_000499525.1. Lineage (GTDB taxonomy): Bacteria > Bacillota > Clostridia > Peptostreptococcales > Peptostreptococcaceae > Faecalimicrobium > Faecalimicrobium dakarense. The sequence continues at coordinate 59,582 of NZ_HG529233.1, forward strand.
TTGGAGATGAAGTTGAAGTAATATCTCCGCTTAAAGAAACTATACCTTCTAAAATAGAACAAATATATAACGCTAATGATGAAGAAATAGAGTCAGCAGAAAAAGGACAAATTGTAAAAATCAAATTATCACAAAATGTGGATAAGGACTGTATGTTAAGGAGAGAATCAAAAGATGAAGAATAAGAAAAGACCGCTTATAATAGGGATAACAGGAGGAACTGGATCTGGAAAAAGTACTGTCTGTAAGGCTATAATAGAGAATATACCAGAAGAAAATATAGCAATATTAGAACAAGATGCTTACTACAAAGATCAAACTCATTTAAGTTTTGAAGATAGATTAAAAACTAATTATGATCACCCTCTTGCATTTGATAACAAGCTTCTTATAAAACATATAGAAGATTTATGCGAAGGAGAAACTGTTGAAAAACCAATATATGACTACGAACTTCACACAAGAAAGAAAAATGAGACAATAAGTATATGCCCTAAGGATATAATTATTGTTGAAGGTATAATGATATTAGAGGATGAAGAACTAAGAGATAAATTAGATATAAAAGTATATGTAGATACTGAAGATGATATAAGAATACTTAGAAGAATTCAAAGAGATATAAAAGAAAGAGGAAGAACTGTAGACTCTGTTATAGAACAATATTTAACTACAGTAAAGCCTGCACACGATCAATTTATAGAGCCATATAAAAAATATGCAGATATTATAATGCCAGAAGGTGGGCAAAACGAAGTAGCCATAGATATAGTTATAACTAAAATAAGAACACAATTAAATTAATATATATAGTATTAACCCCTTAGAAATTGTCAAAAATGACAAGTATCTAAGGGGTGATTTTATGTCAAGAAAAAAGGGTGTAATAGATAAAAAACTTATAAGAAGAGCTTGGAGTATGTTTTTTATAAGTGCTATGGTGTATATATTTTTAATTTATAGATTATATGATATACAACTTAGAGATGCTAATATCTATAAAGAAAGAGTCGATAACCAAAGCTTACAAAAAGTAGATTTAAATAGTGGAAGAGGAACAATATATGATAGAAATAATAAGCCACTAACAGATGTTGAAAAAAAGCAAATAATAATAGCTGAAAAAGAAAGAATTATTAAAGACTATAATATTCGTGAACTAATAAAAGAAGTCACTAAAATGGATGAAGCAAGTATATATAAAAATATAGAAAAGCAAATTGATTCATCAGTAGTTCAAATTGAAGTAGATAAAATGGACAGCAAAACAAAAAATAAATTAGAAGATAATGGATTAATAGTTGAAGAAAAGACATTAAGATATTCAGCAGATAAACTACTATCTCATACAATAGGATATATAAAAAGCTCAGATAAAATGGGTCAGTCAGGAGTAGAAAAAAGTATGAATGATGTACTTAGTGGGTCTAATGAAAAGTATGTGTCTGCATTTAAAGCTGGAGATTCAGGTAATACAGGTAATATAAATATATTAAAAGGTAGCATAAAAACAGTAAATGAAAATAAAGATGCTAAGCACATTAAATTAACAATAGATAAAGATATTCAAAAAAAAGTTGAAAGTGTGTTAGACAAAGAAGAGAACCCAACAGCTGCAGTAATATCAGATGTAAATACTGGAGAAATACTATCTATGAGTTCAAGGCCAACTTTTGATCTAAATAATATATCTAAAGATAATAAAAGTGATGATGGTGAATTTATAAATAGAGCTATACAAGCTACATATCCACCAGGATCTGTATTTAAAATAGTAGTTCTTTATGCGGCTTTTGAAAATAATATCATAGATGAAAATTATACCTATACTTGTACTGGGCATGCAAAAATTGGAGTAAAAGGAGAGGTTTTAAATTGTAATAAGCTTGATGGCCATGGTCCTCAAACATTACAACAAGCCTTTTCTAATTCGTGTAATACAGCATTTTTAGATATAGCATTAAAAGTAGGTGAAAAGAACATAATAAAAGCTTTAAAGCAGCTTCATTTAGATGAGAAAGTAGATATAGGACTAGATGAAGAAAAGAAAAAAGATATACCTACAGATATAGCTATACGTAATTTAGCAATAGGACAAGGTGATATAGAGTTTACACCTTTACAGATAAATCAAATGACTCAAATAGTTGCCAACAATGGTACATATAAACCTTTATATATGTATGATAGCATTATAGATAATAAGAAGAATATTATCAAGGGATTTAGAGGTTCTAAGTCAGAAGAAATTATATCTCCTTATACACTAACTAGAATAAAAGAGATGATGAAAGACGTATCAAAAAATGGTACAGGTAAGATATTAAAAGATTTAAATGGAGGGTGTGGAGTTAAAACAGGAACAGCACAAAGTAGGTCAAATGGAAAAGATATAAACCATGGATGGATAACAGGATACTATCCAGAAAATAGACCTAAGTACGCAATTACAGTATTAGTAGAAGGAAAACCTGATAAAAGTAAGTCTGCAACACCGCTATTTAAAGAGATATGCCAAAAATTAAATGAAAAATAAAAAATAAATATTTATGAAACAAGCAATTTAAGCACTCCCTCATCATATAATTTACAATGAGACGTCAAAAAGAGGGGGTGCTTTGTGACTATTCTTAAATCATTTGAAAAACCATTAACCCCTGAAGAAGAAGTTAATTATCTAACAAAATTTAAAGACGAAAAAGATGAATCTGCTAAAGAAATTTTAATTGAAAGAAACATGAGACTAGTAGCGCATATTGCAAAAAAGTATAACAATTCTAGTGAAGATCAGGATGACCTTATATCCATAGGCACAATAGGCCTTATAAAGGCTATAGAAACGTATAAAGTTGATAAGGGAACTAGACTTGCAACGTATGCTTCTAAGTGTATTGAAAATGAGATATTAATGAGCATTAGAACAAATAAAAAAATAAAGTTCAAGTATCTCTTCAGGATCCTATAGGCATGGATAAAGAGGGTAATGAAATTAGTTTAATTGATGTATTAGGAACAGATATTGATGATATAATAGATCAAGTAGAACTAAAGGTTCAAATATCCAAACTGTATGAACAGTTGGAAAAAATACTTACTAAGAGAGAAAAAGAAATAGTTCTCTTACGATATGGATTAACTACAAGTGGATATAAGACACAAAGAGAAATTGCGCAAAAATTAGACATATCCAGATCTTATGTATCTAGAATTGAAAAAAGAGCCCTTAAGAAGCTTAGAAAAGAGTTAAAATCAGAAAAAAGCCTTATTTAAGGCTTTTTTTTGTATGTTAATATACCTTATTTAGAGTGTATTAAAGTGTTAAAAAAGAGAATTTTTTGTTGAACAAATTTGTTTTTTCTAATCAAGAAGTGACAAAATATTCTAACGCCATGTGCTATTATAACTTATATAGTAGCAAAAACGAGTATTATCAAGACATATAAATATATATATCGTATTTAGTTAAAAATCAATTAAATTTATACTAAGCAGTAATAAATTAGAAAAGGATGGTGACTATTATGATAACTTTATATAAACATAGAGATATATTGGAAATTATAAATATAGCTATAGTTATATCAGTTCCATTGATATCTCTTATACTCTATAGAACATCTAAAATCACATCATTTCTTATTATATCTTTAATCTTCACTATAGAGTTAATATTTATAATATATTTATCAGAACAAGGGTACAAATATCCTATTGTAGCTAATATATTAATAAACGTTATTATAATCAAATCGACAATAATAAATCACATAAAATCAAATACCCTAGACATAAAAGAAGTTAAGCACAAGTTAAGAAAGAACAAAAAAATTATTTCTAAATATATTAATGAAATAAATGTAGAATGTAACTTACAAAATAAGTATGAAGATAAAATCTTAAAATTAAATAAGGAAATAGAGAAAGCTATAGAGGAGTCAGAAACTCCTATATTTGTTATAGGAAGTAAAAAAGAAAACTTTTATAGCAATGAAGCATTTAAAGAATTTATAAAAGAAGATAATGTTAGTAATGCAGAAAAAGATATATTTGCATATCTAAATTATAAGTTCATAAATAGCAATGAAATCATAGAAAGTATAAAATCTAAAAAACAAAACAGTATAAATCTTAATGCCTATGATGGTAAAATATACAGATTTGTAAGCTTTGCTAATAAAATTGACAATAAAAACATTCAGATATGCATGCTAAGTGATATAACTCAAAGCACATTAATCCAACATAAGTTAATGGAAAGTGAAGAAAGATATAAAAAACTAATGGATATATTAAATGATGGAGTAATAATCCATAATATGAATACTGTAAGTTATGCAAATAACAAGGCTATAGAATTATTTAATCTAGATAATGAATCATTAGATAACATATTAGTAGACGATATGAAATTAAATATAAATAAAAAATTTAAACAAGAATTTCTTAAGAATATGAGTATAGTTAAATTAAATAAGCAAGATAAAACAACAATGAAATTAGAGACAAAGAAAGGTAGAGTTATTGAATTTATAACAACGAGTATTACATTAAATAACGAACGTATGTTACTTAGCATAGCTATAGATATAACTGATTCTGAAAAAGTAATAACTTATTTAGAACAAAGTGAAAAAACATATAAATTATTATTAAAGACACTGCCTGAAGGGATAATGATAATTGATAAAAAAAGTAATAATTATATATACAGAAATAAGGTTATGATGAAGCTATTAAAAGATATTGGTGTTGAAAATTTAAATGAAGTAATAAAAGATTACATTGATAAATGTGAATATGGAGTATTTAAAAAGTTCACTTTAAATCTAGAAGAGAAAACTAATATATCTGTTGCAATAATAGACAGAATAGAAGATGAAACTTTTGTAGTAGTAGTTAGAACTTTAGATGATCAATGTAAGATAGAAAAAATGGAAGAAGAATTAAATGAAATAAGCGATAAAAATAAGTTTAAAACAGAATTTTTAGCGAACTTAACAAATGATATAAGAAAGCCAATAGATACCATATTTACAGTTAATAATATGTTAAATATTAATAAAGATAAGTATAACTCTAAGTACATAAGCAACTACACTAAATTAGTTAAACAAAACTGCTATAGATTAATGAGGTTATTAAATAATGTGGAAGAGATTGAAAAAGTAGACAATAGAATCTATAGTATGAATTTAAAGAAATATGATGTAGTAAAATTAATTAAAGACATAGTTGAAAAGTCAAAATATTATATTTATGAAAAAGGCTTAGATGTTTATTTTGAATCTAATGTAGAAGAAAAAGTAATGATTATGGACAAAGAAAAAATAGAAAAAATAGTGCTAAATTTATTATCAAACTCAATTAAATTTACAGAAAAAGATGGAAATATAAAAGTATCTATAAGCGCTAAAGATGACAAAGTTAAAATTAAAGTTTCAGATACAGGTGTTGGAATACCAGAGGATAAAATGGAAGTTATATTTAATAACTTCGAACAAGTAGACACAACATTATCAAGAGGGGCAGAAGGCTCAGGAATAGGATTATCTTTAGTTAAGAAATTAGTAACTGTTCACAAAGGAGAGATAGCTGTTGAAAGTAAACTAGGACAAGGGAGCCAATTTGAAATCACGCTAGACAATAATGAAATATATGATACCTTAAACAAAGATATAGAGTTAGGCTATAACTTTAGCGATAATGAAAAAATAGATATAGAGTTTTCAGATATATATTTTGATGTAAGTTCTTAAAATACAAGTCAACATGAGGGGGGATTAAAATGTATAAATATATAAGTATATTAAGCATCTCGATTTTTCTCATGAGTTTATACATAATATATTCAAATTTTACCGTAAATAAAAGCAAAAAAAATTTTAGTTTATTAGTATCAATGAGTATTATAACAATTAGTAAGGTTATTTTTTTAATAGATAATAATCTTATGACGATTGATTTTTTATATAAACTTATAATTGTGCTAACTGTAATACAGCTAAATTTAGTAAAAAAGAAAAGACAATATATATTACTTTTAGGGATATATTTTATATATATAATAATGAGTTTAGCATTTAAGGATAAGTTTATAAATATTAAAGACACATTAGATTTAATATTATCAACATATATTTTTTATACTGTATATATACTAGATATTAAAAAAATTTTCAAAAAGAATTAACTCTAAATAGTAAATTAAATAAAGCGGAATATAAAAAGAAAGTAAGTAATGAAAAATTAATCCATACTAAGTCTATAACTAAAGGTATAAATGATAATTTAGAAATAAAAGAAACAATTTTAGAAACTATTTTAAATGAATCTAAAAAATGCATAATGATAATAGATAAAGATGGATACATAGTAAGTGATGAAAATAATTTTATAAAAATGTGGAAAGAGTATGAAGGTTTCAAAGGTAAGATAAATATAAATTTATTTTTAATGGAAAGTATAAAAAATTCAGATGAGTTTTTACATAATTTAAGAAAAGCTAGAGAATTTGAAAAAGAAATAAAAGGAGAATTAGAAGGCAAAGATGGAAGATATTTTGAAATAGACTATGCTCCTTTTATAATTAGTAATGAAAATATAGGAGTTATCTGTTCAGTAACAGATATTACATACGAAAAGAAAAGTAAATTAAAAATAAAAGAAAATGATGCTAAATATAAAAAGGTAGTTGATAATATACCTTATTCAGTGCTTATTACTGATGAAAATAATATACTATACGACAATGATAAGAATGAAAATATAAACTTTAATAAAGAAAATATAAAAAATATAATACTAGAGCCATGTATAAAAGGAGAGATATATTATACAGATGAAAACTCTAAACAAACATGTTTAAATATTGATAGGACAAGCTTTAAAGATAGAGAAAATACTAAAAATGTAATTACTATAAGAGATATAACACAATATAAAAAATTACTACAAGAGTTAGAATATAGTAAGAAAAAATATGAGTCTTTGGTAAACATAATTCCTGAAGGTATATGCATATTAGATTTACCTAAAAAGAAAATGACTTATTCAAATAAAGCAATGGAAAGTATGGTAAATAGTGTTGATATGAAAGAAATTCAAAATAGTATGAATGAAAATATTATAATACCATCAGAAAAGGATAATGATGTAGTTAAATTTGAAAGAAAAGTTATAAAAAATAAATTTGGAGAAGATGTATACTTAGAATGTGGATCTATGGTTATAGATGTAAATGAAAAATTGAAAATGATTGGTATAACAAGAGATGTAACAGATCAAGTTAAAGCTGAATTAATGGAGAAAGAGATAGAAGAAAAGAAAAAAGAAAATAAAATAAAAAATGAATTCTTCATAAATATGTCTCATGAATTAAAGACTCCATTAAATGTAATAACATCATCAAATCAATTACTAGAAGTTATGCACAAAGATTATATAGAAAAAAATCCAGAAGGTGAAATATCTAAAGCCGTAGGAGTAGTCAAGAAGCACTCTTATATGCTAATGGGGTTAATTGACAATATTATAAATTTATCTAAATTAGAATCAGATTTTCATGAGTCTAAAAGGGACTATTATAATATAGTAAGTATTGTAGAAGATGTATGTTCTGAGTTTGATAAATATGTTAAAGTAAATAATGTGAGTATACTATTTGATACAGATGAAGAAGAAAAAGTAGCAAAAATTGATCCTCAAGATATAGAAAAAGTTATACTAACTTTACTATCTATGATAATAAGATACTTAGATAATGATAGTGTAGTTTGCGTTGATTTAAATGTATTAGATGATAAAACTACTATACATATAAGTAGTAAAGGGCAATTTAGTTATCAAAGATATATAAATGATAAAGAAAGAAAAAGTTTAGATATGGGAATAGAAGTAGCTAAATCTATAGTAAGACTATATAACGGAGAAGTAGATATAAAAATAGGATTAAATAACGATATAGATATAAAAGTAGATTTTAAATCAGATGAAGAATCTGAAATTTATAAAAAAAGAGTTAAAAATAAAGGCGATGACTTTATTTATGAAGAGTACTTAAGAATATGTAAAAATTAACAATTTAATTGTATAAATTAAGAACTGAATGACAATAAAGCTAGATAGGAGAACATATGAGTATAAAATCAACAACTAAAACAATATGTTTATTGGGTCATCCAGTTAAACATAGCTTTTCACCTGTAATACATAATTATTTGTTTGATAAATACAATGAAAATAAAATATATACATGTTTTGATGTAGAACCAGATGAGTTAAAAAATAGTGTAAATGGTATAAAAGCATTAAAAATAGAAGGATGTAATGTTACCATACCGCATAAAGTAGATATAATAAAATACCTAGATAGTATTGATTCAAATGCAAAATTAATAGGTGCAGTAAATACTATAAAAAATAATGATAATGTATTAAAAGGATATAATACTGATGGAATGGGATTTGTTAAATCTATATTAGATAAAGGTTATGATTTATGCGGTAAAAATATAATGATAATAGGTGCTGGTGGTGCATGTAGAAGTATAGCTATTGAGTTATGCTCAAATAATGTTAAATCTATAGAAATTAGAAATAGAAGTATAAATAGTTCTATAGAAATATCAGATGTAGTTAAATCAAATTTTAATACAGTTATATCATATTCAAGTGAGCCTATAATAGAAAGTGATTTAGATAATATAGATATATTGATAAATACAACTCCTATAGGAATGGAAAGTGAATTATGTCCGGTAGATGAAAATTTAATTCCTAAAAATAACTTATTAGTATGTGATATAGTTTACAAGCCACATGAAACAGCTTTTATCAGGTGGGCAAAAAAACATAACTTAGATGTAGTATATGGAATAGATATGTTGATAAATCAAGCAATAGAGGCTTTTTATATATGGACAGGTATTAAAGCTAATAATGAAGATATAAAACATATAAACATGCTTTATAAAGAAAGTATAAAAACTAAGTAAAACCTTTAATTAAAGGAGAAAAAATGAAGTATAAAAAAGATGGATTTGTATCTATTGAATGTATAATTAGTTTATCTATAATAAGTTTGGCCGTATATATAATATCAACATCACTTTATAGTAACTACGTTATAGTTAATACCAATAAAGAGCAGGTAGAAATGTTAAACCTAGCTAAATCTAACTTAGAACTTACTAAACATCAAATTAAGAAAAGTTCAAGTGAAATTATAGAAAATACCAAGAATACAAAAATAGTAAACTCATACGAAATAAGTACAATAATAGAAAAAGATATCTACTACGAATGTCATAAAGTAAATGTTAAAGTTAAAAATGATAAAAATAATATAAGTCTTTATAGTTATGTATTTAAACAATAAAGGTTCAGTTTTAATAACTACATTAATGATATTTTCTATTATAAGTACGGTATGTATGATGTGTATAGGTTTAAATTATAGTAATAAAAGTATTTTTAATTTAGAATACAAAAGTATACAGCTAAAGGAATTATCACTTGGAGCAATAGAAATTGTACATAGCAATATTGTAAAAGAAGTAGAAATTGCAGTAGAAAGTAGTACAAATGAGGAAGCGTTTAAACAATATTTCTTGGAAAGTAATTTTATACATAATATAAAAGATATATCAAAGAGTGACCTAGATAATGTATTAGTAAATACATCTAAAAAAATATTATATGATAAAGAGGGATTTATATACTTTGATATTATATGCAATTCATCAAAAGATACCTATACAAAAAAGATTCAAGCTAGTGTTAAAATATTAAATCCTTATTTAGGAATAAAAGAAAATACAAAAGATGAAGAAAACATAATAGATAAACCAGAAATTGATGATTCGAATTTAAATGATATAAAAGATTACTATGAAGAAAATGAACAAGATAGTATAGACTCTAAAAATTTAGTAATTATATATGATTACAAGGAGATATAACTTATGAAAAGAGAAGGAATGTGACCTTAGTAGAAGTAGTCATAACGATTAGTATAATGCTAATAATATCAAGTTTATGCTTTCCAAAAGATAGTGTCAATAAACATCAAATAAACTTGTTTACAAAGCAATTGTGTTCAGATATAAGATATGTAAGAAAGGCAAATATGCTTGGTAATTTAAAAACATACATATATTACTTTGAAGATAATAAATCAACTAGCTATATAGTAAGAGAAAATGGAAAAGATTTAAAGAAAGTTCATTTGCCAAGTGGTGCAAATATTCAATATGGAAATAGTAAGGTTAAATTTAAGCCTGATGGATCTCCAGATCCGAAAGGGCAAACTATAAATATTTATAAAGATAATCTGAAAATAGAATTAACAATAGTACCCGTTAGTGGAAGAGTACTTTTGAAAGAAGGTAAGTATGAAACGTAGAAAAGGGTACTTACTATTAGAAAGTGTGATATCACTTTCTATAATAATGATTTTAATTGGAGTATCATACTATTTGCTATTTTTCTGCATTGACACAAAAACCAGAATTGAAGATAAAATAGAGTTGCAGCAACAAGCGAATGAAATAAGTAAATATATAGAAGAAGTTATAGGTAATTCTAAAGGAATTATATCTATAAGCTCAAAATCAAATGAAGAGAGTAATAAATTATTAGAAACAAATTCTATTAAATGTAAATATAAAAACGAAAGTTCTAGTGATAAAAGTATAAAAGATAAAGAAATTAGTCTAAAAGAAGATAAAAGTAAACTATTTATAAATACTCTCAATTACTTAGGTAATAGCGAAAGTGGAGGCTATGAAATAGGTGATTACATTGACAAAATGTATGCATCTGTTTATGAAAATGGAAATTTTGTTAAGGTAAAACTGAAGTTATCAAAAAATAATCAAATCTATGAAACTGAGTTTGATGTATTTATAAGAAACTTTGATGGAGATAGTGTATGAGAATAATATTAGTTGGATTTATGGGGTCAGGAAAAACAGTAGTAGGAAAAAAGTTATCTAAAAAACTAAAATTAAAGTTTGTAGATATGGATGAAGAAATAGAAATAAAAAGTAATTCTTCTGTAGAAAAAATATTTGAGGAAAAAGGAGAAGAATACTTTAGAGAAAAAGAGAGTAACTTACTTAAAGAACTATTAAGCAAAGAAAATGTAGTTATATCAACTGGTGGAGGTATAATTAAGGAAAATAAAAACTGTGAACTATTAAAAAAAGAAAAATGTGTAATCTTTTTAGATGCAAATGAGCAAACTATAATAAATAATGTATCATATGATTTGAATAAAAGACCATTACTGAAAGATAGCTACAATTTACATGAAACTATAAATAATCTTTTATCACAAAGATATAAAAGGTATAATAAAATAGCTAAAATAAAAGTTAATGTTAATAATAAAAATGTAGATGAAGTAGTTAGTCAAATACTTGTTTACACTAGATAATATGTGATATTATTATATTGGTAAAAGTTTGTAGTCACACAGCCAGGGGGTATTTATGAAGATTATAGTTATAAATGGACCTAATTTAAATATGTTAGGTAAGAGAGAGCCAGGAATTTATGGAAATGAAACTTTAGATGACTTAAGAAAATATGTTAAGGATGAATTTAAAGATGATGTAGATATAGAATTTTTCCAAAGTAATCATGAAGGGTATATAATAGATAAACTTCATGAAGCTAACGAAGAGTTTGACGGAGTAGTTATAAATCCAGGTGCTTTTACACATTATAGCTATGCAATTCATGATGCTATAAAATCTATATCTACTAAAGTGGTAGAAGTTCATATATCTAATATTCATCAAAGAGAAGAATTTAGACAAAAAAGTGTAACTGCTAGCGCTTGTATAGGTCAAATATCAGGTTTTGGTTTTGAAAGTTATATCTTAGGAATAAAATCATTACTTAAGCAGATATAAATATAGATTTATATAACTTGACAAGATTACAATAGTATATATAATTGAAAAAGGATACGATGATATAATACATATATAGTAGCAGATATACAAATTGATTGAATTATTTGCCTAAGATTAAAATTAAAGTTTTGATTATAATAATAAAGAAATAAACTTAATTATTAGTATCATCGAAAATAAACTTGATATGGAGGGACAAAAATGGTATCAGCAAGTGATTTTAGAAAAGGTGTTACATTCGAAAAGGATGGACAACCATGTTTAATAGTTGATTTCCAACACGTTAAACCAGGAAAAGGTGCAGCGTTTGTTAGAACTAAATACAAAAACTTAAAAACTGGAGCAATAAGAGAGGAAGCTTTTAACCCAAGTGATAAATTCCCTAAAGCTCATATAGAAACAAGACAAATGCAATACTTATACAATGACGGAGAATTATACTACTTCATGGATGAAGAGACATTTGATCAAGTGCCTCTAGATTATGAAAAAGTTGAAGATGCTATAAAATTCTTAAAAGAAAATGAAGTTGCTACAATAAGATTCTACCAAGGGCAAGCTTTCCAAGTTGAAGCTCCAAACTTTGCAGAATTAGAAGTTGTTGAAACTGAGCCAGGAATAAAGGGAGATACTGCAAGTAACGTAACAAAAGCTGCTACAGTTGAAACAGGAGCTGTTGTTCAAGTGCCTTTATTCATAAACCAAGGAGACAAAGTTAAAATAGATACTAGAACTGGAGATTATTTATCAAGAGTTTAAGAATTAATGTATATAAAAGCTTGTATATCTTAATAATAAAGATGTACGGGCTTTTAATTATATAATAAAGAAAGAGAGGGCTACTCATGAAATACTTATATGAAGAAGTTGCATATCTAAAAGGATTAGCAGAAGGATTAGAAATAAGTAATGAAACAAAAGAAGGTAAGATCATACATAAAATAGTAGAGACTTTAGAAAGTTTTGCTGATGCTATAGTAGAACTAGAAGAAGAACAGGCTGATCTTGTAGAGTATGTAGAGTCTATAGATGAAGATTTAGCTGATATAGAAGATGATATCTATGAAGATGGCGAAGAAGATGAAGATGATGATAATGAACTTAGCTTTATAGAAATGGAATGCCCAAGTTGTTCTGATTTAGTAGAAATAGATGAAGAACTTTTATATGATGATGAAATAGACATTGTTTGTCCAAACTGTCAAGCTATTATACTATCATCAGAAGATGATGAATGTATATGTGATGATTGTGATGATCATGAATAAAATCAAATAAATAAAAGGCCTATGGGATATATCTCATAGGCTTTTTGTTTACTAAGAGATTATAGGTTATCTGGTTTATAGATAAGTTATAATCTCAACATATAAACTTGAGCGACTGTGTCGGCGACATGAGCAAAGCGAATTTTTGTTTATTATATAAAAACCGACTAAATACATATTTTATTTTGCAATACTTCTAGAAAAATAGTACACTATAATCTAGAGAGAATTAACTCGGAGGTAGTAGTATGAAATTAAATAAAAAAATATTAGAAAATATAGATAAATTCGAAGATATTATAGATTATAAATTTGAAAATAAAGAATATATACTTGAAGCACTTACTCATAGTTCTTATTCTAATGAAAATAAAAATTATGATTTTAATGAAAGATTAGAATTCTTAGGAGACTCTGTACTTAGTGTAGTTGTAAGTGACTATTTATTTAAGAAAGAAAAAGATTTGCCTGAAGGAGAACTTACTAAGCTAAGAGCGAATATAGTTTGTGAGGAATCTCTAAGTGAAGTGGCTAATGAAATAAACCTAGGAGAGCATATACTATTAGGAAAAGGCGAAGAAGCTACTGGTGGTAGACAAAGAATATCAATATTAGCAGATGCATTTGAAGCGGTAATAGCAGCTATATACCTAGATGGCGGAATAGATAGTGCTAGAACATTTATTTTAAAATATATGGAAAATATAATCTGCGACTCTAGAAAAGGTAAAATATTCAGAGATTATAAGACTCATCTTCAAGAAGTATTACAAGGTAGAGGTGAGAGTAATATATGGTATAAATTAGTAGACGAAAAGGGGCCAGACCATAACAAGAGATTTGTTATGCAAGTAGGAAGCAATGAAGATGTTTTAGGAACAGGCGAAGGAAAAAGTAAAAAAGAAGCAGAGCAACTTGCTGCAAGAGTAGCATTAAAAAGAATAATATAGAATTTATAAAATACAGAAAGAGGATAATACTACATGAAAAAAAGAATAATTCCTATATTTGTACCTCATAGAGGCTGTCCTCACGACTGTATATTTTGCAATCAAAAAAAGATAACGGGCGTAAGCACAGATATGACAAGTGATGATGTAAGAAATATTGTTGAAGAATATTTAACTACTATAGATAAAGATGCAAGTGTTGAAATAGCATTTTTTGGAGGTAGTTTTACAGCTATAGATGAAGATATACAAAAGAGTTTATTATCAGTAGCAAAAGAATACGTAGATAAAGGTGTTGTTCAAGATATAAGAATGTCTACAAGACCGGATTGCATAAGCCAAGATATATTAACTATGTTAAAAGAATATAAGACAAGTATAATAGAACTAGGTGTACAATCTTTAGATGAAGATGTCCTAAGAGAGAGTATAAGGGGTCATCACACAGATGAAGTATTTGAAAGCGCAAAATTAATAAAAGATAATGGTATACAATTAGGACTACAAATGATGGTAGGTCTTCCATCTGATACGGAAGAAAAATGTATAAAGACAGCTAGAGAATTTATCAAGCTTGCCCCTGATTGTGTTAGAATATATCCTACATTAGTAGTAAAAGAAACAGGACTTGAAAACTTACTATCTAAAAAAGAGTATAATCCATTTACTTTAGATGAAAGTATACAAATAGTTAAGAAACTATTAGCTATGTATTATGTTAATAATATAAATGTAATAAGAGTTGGATTACAAGCAACTGATGATATACAATTAGGAAAAGCTATAGTTGATGGTCCATATCATCCAGCTTTTAGAGAATTAGTTGAAGGTGAAATGATAAAAGACTATTTAAAATCTGTTGTAATAGATTTTAAAACAGTAGATAGTATAGTAGTAAAAACTAATAAAAAAAATGTATCTAAGATAATAGGAAATAAAAAATGTAATAGTTTATATATGAAAAATGAATTAGGTATAACTTTAAAAACACAGGAAGAAGATATTGATATAGATAGATTAGAAATTGTACTAGATAATCAAAAGAATATAAACGTTGATATGAAAGACATTTACAAAAGATTATATAATATTTACAACCTTTAGTTTTATCATTGAAGGGGGAGAAAAAATTGTATTTAAAACGATTAGAATTAAAAGGATTTAAATCCTTTCCTATAAAAACAGACATTATATTTAAAGAAGGTATAACTTCAATAGTAGGACCAAATGGTAGTGGTAAAAGTAATATTTCTGATGCTGTTAGATGGGTATTAGGTGAACAAAGTATAAAAAGTCTTAGAGGAGACAAGTTAGAAGATGTAATTTTTGCAGGAACAGATACAAAAAAACCTATGAATTACTGTGAAGTTGCACTTACTATTGACAATGAAGATAATAAATTAGAGTTAGACTTTAGTGAAGTAACTATAAAAAGAAGAGCTTATAGAAATGGAGAAAGTGAGTTTTTCTTAAATAATAAAAGTTGTAGGTTAAAAGATATAAAAGAAATACTACTAGATACAGGTATAGGGAAAGATGGATACTCTATAATAGAACAAGGTAAGGTAGATGAGATACTTAGTAATAACCCTGTAAATAGAAGAAAAGTATTTGATGAAGCTTGTGGAATATCTAAATTTAGATATAAAAAGCAAGAAGCGGAAAGAAACCTAAAAAATACAAAAGAAAATTTAGAAAGAATAAATGATATATATGTAGAGATTGAAAATCAACTTAAGCCTCTTTTTAGTCAACAAGAAAAAGCTAAAAAATATATAGATCTTAGTGAAAAACTAAAAACTATAGAGGTTAATAGCTACGTAAAAGAAATAGAAGAATTAGAAAGAGAATTAAATGAAATAACTAAACATAGTGATTTATTAGAAAAAGAATCTAGCGAAGTTGATAAGCAAAAGTCTTTAATAGAAAAAAGTTTTAATGAAACTAATAAAGAAATCGAAGAGATAGATGAAAGTATCAATAAATCTCAAGAGTATATTAATACAATAAAGTCAGTAATATCTCAAAAAGATGCTCAAGTAAATCTTATTAACGAAAGAATAAAAAACTGCAAAAATGAGATAGAAAGAAAATCTAGAGAAATAAGTGATATAAAAGAAAAATTAAGCAATAATAAATTATTTATAAACGAACTAAAAGAAAAACAAACTAAAAAAGAAGAAAAATAAAAGCTTTGAGAGAAGATATAAAGCTTATAGAAGAAAAAAATAGCGATAAGAAAAATAAACTTGAAGATATAGGAACTAATATTGAAAATTTAAAAGATGATATAATAAATCTTTTAAATAAAAGGCAAGAATCAACTAGTAAATTATCAACATTAGTTGCAAATACAGAAAATATAAATTCTAGAACTAAAAATATTGATTTAGATATAAATGAAATAAACCTTAGTTTAAAAAATAAAAATGAAGAATTAAACAAGTTAGAATCTTTATTTAAAGCTAAAAATGAAGAATTAAAAAGCTTAAAAATTAAAAATGAAGATGTAAATAAAGAACTAAACAACCTAATTCAAAATAATAATGATTTAGATAGAAAAATCCAAAACAATAAATATAACTTAAATGATTATAATTCAAAGCTTAATATTTATGTTGAAATGGAAAATCATAATGAAGGATTTAATAAAGGTGTAAAAGAAGTTCTTAAAAATAAAAGTTTACAAGGTATACATGGAGCGTTAGGACAAGTTGTAAACGTAGAATCAAAATATGAAAAAGCTATAGAGTCAGCATTAGGTGCGTATATGCAAAATATAATAACTGACAATGAAAATAGCGCTAAATTTGCTATAAGTTATTTAAAGAAAAATAATTTAGGAAGAGTTACGTTTTTACCTTTAAATATTATTAAATCAAATAAAATAGATGTTAGGAATATAAGATGTAGTACTAAATTTATAGGGGTTGCCAGTGACTTAATATCATTTGATGAAAAGTATAGAAATATATTTGAAAGTATACTGGGAAGAACTATTATAATAAGTACTATAGACGACGGTATAAAATTTGCTAAAGAAACAGGTCATAAGTTTAAGGTTGTAACTTTAGATGGCGAAATATTAAATCCAGGTGGATCTTTAACTGGAGGAAGTTTTAGAACTAATGGGAATATATTATCTAGAAGAAGACTTATAAATGAATATAGTGAAAAGATAGAATTAGTAAAAAAAGATATTTTATCATTAAATAACAAAAAAGAAGAATGCATAAAAGCTATAACTATAACTAAAGAAAAAGCACTTGATTTGGAAAAGAATATAAAAGAACTTGATAAATCTATAATAATAGAAAACTCTAATATAAATAGAGTAGATGCAGAAAAAAGTTCATTACAAATGAGCATAGATAAATTAGAAAAAGAAAAAAGCGGATTAGATTCTAACTTAAACTATACATTAGAAAAATCAGAATTAGTTAAAGCTGAAATACTAGATATAGACAATAAGCATAGAGAACATAAAGAAAAAATAGAAATACTAAGTAAAGAACATAAGGAAGCAAGTGGTTTATATGAAAATGATAAACTTAAATATGATGAACTAAACTTAGAGTTAGTAAAATACAAGCAAATACATGAATCTTTGATAAATGATATACAAAGAATTAATAATGAAGATAAAGAGCTTGAAGAAAAGTCTAAAAATTTAGATGAGTCTCTAAAACAAGGAGAAAAAGAAACTTCTAAATTAGAAGAAGAGATAGTTATTGAAGAAACTGAAAAAGTAAGCTTAAATAAACAGCTATCTGATAATAATAGAAGTTTAGAGAATAAAAAACTTTCTAAAGAAGGTTTAAAAAATAAGTTAGAAGAATTAAATAAAGAGCTTAAATCTACAGATAGAACATATATAGAGTTAAAAGAAAGTTTATTTAAAGTTCAAGGAAGGCTTGAAAGGCTTAAATCAAGTCAAGAAACTTATATAAATAAATTATTTGAAAAATATGAGATGACTGTAGTTCAGGCTAAAGAAATTAAAGACGAGAGCATAGAAATAGATAAAAAATTACTTGAAAGCCTAAAAAGAGAAATAAGAAATTTAGGTAATGTAAATATAGATTCTATTAAAGAGTATGAAGAAGTTAAAGAAAGATATGATTTCTATAGTGAACAAAAACAAGACTTAGAACAGTCTATAGAGGCAATAGAAATATTAATATCTGACTTAGAAGAAAATATGAAGTCAGAATTTGAAGTTAAGTTTAATGAGATTAATGAAAACTTTAAATATGTGTACAAAAGACTATTTGGTGGAGGTTATGGAGAACTTACTATTATAGATAAAGAAAATATATTAGAAAGTGATATAGAAATAACTGCACAACCGCCAGGAAAGAAAATGAAAAATCTAAATCTATTATCAGGTGGAGAAAAGGCACTTACTGCAATAAGTATATTATTCTCAATACTTTTAGCTAAGCCAACTCCGTTTTGTATATTAGATGAGATAGAGGCACCATTAGATGATGCAAATATATATAGATTTGGAGAGTTTTTAAAAGAACTAGCTAAAGATACTCAGTTTATATCTGTGACTCATAGAAGAGGTACAATGGAAGCATCTGATTATATATATGGTGTAACAATGCAAGAAAAAGCAATTTCGAAAGTATTAAGTCTAAAGCTTAAAGAAGCTCAAGAAATGACTGATGTTATATAAAACATAATAGTAAATCTATTAGGAGGAAAATAAGTGTTAAAAAAATTATTTAACTTTGGAAAGAAAAAAGAAGAAAAACAAGAAGAAGTAAAAGAAGTAGAAGTTGTAACTAATGAAGATGAACAACCTCAAACTAGTAATGAAGAAAATGATACTAAAGAAGAAAAAATAGATTTAAAAGAAGAAGCAGATACTGAACTTAATGAAACTGAAATAACTTATGAAGAGGAAGTAATTGAACCGGAAAGTATAGAAGAAGAAAAAGAAACTTTAAATGAAGAAATAGCAGTAGAAGAAATGGATGTTACTAAAGAATTAGATATATTAGATACAATTGAAGCTATTAATGAAGAAAAAATAGAAGAAGAGGTATCTGAAAAAGAAGAACTAGAAATAGTAGAAGAACCAAAAGAAAAGAAAGTAAACTTATTTGATAGATTAAAACAAGGTTTAACTAAAGCTAAACAAGGGATAACTGATAGAATAGATGATGTATTAAAATCATATACAAAAGTAGATGAAGAATTATTAGAAGAATTAGAAGAAATACTAATAACTGCTGACGTTGGTGTAAACACTACTATGGACATAATAGATTCCCTAAGAGATAAAATAAAGTCAAAAGGTATTACAAACCCAATGGATGTAAGAGAAGAACTAAAAAATGTAGTAGAAGAAATATTAACTAACGAAAACTCTACATTAGATGTTACAAACTCTCCAACTATAATACTTATGGTAGGTGTAAATGGAGTTGGTAAGACAACTACAATAGGAAAATTAGCAAACAGATATAAAAGAGAAGGTAAGAAAGTTTTATTAGCAGCAGGAGATACATTTAGAGCAGCAGCCATAGAACAGTTAGAAGTTTGGGCAGGAAGAAGTAATGTAGATATAATAAAGCATCAAGAAGGAGCAGATCCAGGAGCAGTAATATTTGATGCTATAAAAGCTGCAAAAGCTAGAAATGTTGACT
This sequence comes from Faecalimicrobium dakarense, assembly GCF_000499525.1. Classification (GTDB taxonomy): domain Bacteria; phylum Bacillota; class Clostridia; order Peptostreptococcales; family Peptostreptococcaceae; genus Faecalimicrobium; species Faecalimicrobium dakarense. The sequence goes on from NZ_HG529233.1 coordinate 79,381, forward strand.
TATTAATTTGTGATACAGCAGGAAGATTACATAATAAGACTAATCTTATGAACGAACTTGGAAAAGTATTTAAAATAGTAGATAGAGAGTTCCCAGAAGCTAAAAGAGAAGTTTTACTTGTAGTAGATGCTACAACAGGTCAAAATGCAGTATCTCAAGCTAAAACATTTAAAGAAGTTGCAGATATAACAGGTATAGTTTTAACTAAACTTGATGGAACAGCAAAAGGTGGAGTAGTTCTTGCAGTTAAGAGTGAAGTAGATGTTCCAGTTAAGCTTATAGGAGTAGGAGAAAGTGTAGAAGATTTACAAGATTTTGATGCAAAAGCATTTTCTGATGCTTTGTTTGGGAAGTAATTAGCTTTTAAAAATTAAATGTTGACAAGATTGTCTATATGATATAAAATACAATGTGTAAAGTAAATAACCTTTACAGTATATCACTGGGAAGTGTAGCGATGAATATAGAAAAAATGGTTGAAATTGGATTATTATTTGAACAATATAAAGAGTTATTAACTGATAAGCAAAGAGAAATAGTATCTTTATACTATGAAGAAGATTATTCTTTAGGTGAAATTAGTGAAAACTTAAATGTATCAAGACAAGGTGTATATGATACATTAAAGCGTTCAGAGAAAATACTAAAAGATTATGAATCAAAATTACAATTAGTATATAAAATTCAAGAGCAGGAAAAATTCGTCAAAATTATCGTAGATAAAATTGTTGACATTAAACAAGATTTATTGCAAAATAGAGATTGTGCTAATTTAATCCCTAAGCTAGAAAATATAGAAGATGTATGTAGGGAGATGTTAAAATGATATTTGAAGGATTATCTGATAAACTACAAGGAGCACTTGGTAAGTTAAAGTCTAAAGGAAAACTTACTGAAAAAGATGTAAAGGATGCTATGAGAGAAGTTAAGCTTGCTCTTTTAGAAGCAGACGTTAACTTTAAAGTAGTTAAAGATTTTATAAAGAAAGTTCAAGAAAGATGTGTTGGACAAGAAGTTATGGAAAGTTTAACTCCTGCACAACATGTAATTAAAATAGTTAATGAAGAGCTAATTAGCTTAATGGGTGATGTAGCAAGTAAAGTCATGATATCTCCTAAGCCACCAACAGTTATAATGATGGTTGGTCTTCAAGGGGCAGGGAAAACTACAACATCAGGTAAGCTTGGAGCATACTTTAAAAAACAAGGTAAAAGACCATTACTTGTTGCATGTGACGTTTATAGACCAGCCGCTATAAAGCAGTTACAAGTTGTTGGAGAAAAATTAGATATACCAGTATTCAACATGGGTGACAAGGAAAGTCCGATAAATATAGCTAAAGCAGGATTAAGTCATGCGATTAAATACAATAATGACTTAGTTATTATAGATACAGCAGGTAGACTTCATATAGATGAAACTTTAATGGATGAGTTAAAATCTATAAAATCAGAAGTTAAACCTCATGAAATACTTTTAGTTGTAGACTCAATGACAGGTCAAGATGCAGTAAATGTTGCTGAAAGCTTCAATGAAGCTCTTGGTGTTGACGGAGTAATACTTACTAAACTAGATGGAGATACAAGAGGTGGGGCAGCACTTTCAATAAGAGCTGTAACACAAAAACCTATAAAGTTTATAGGTATGGGTGAAAAGCTAGATGATTTAGAACCATTCCATCCAGATAGAATGGCATCTAGAATATTAGGTATGGGAGATATTCTAAGCTTAATAGAAAAAGCTCAAGAAAATATGGACTTAGATAAAGCTAGGGAATTAGAACAAAAAATTAAGAAACAAGATCTTGATTTTGAAGATTTCCTACAACAAATGGAACAAATCCAAAATATGGGTCCTCTTGATAAAATACTAGGTATGATGCCTGGTATGGGAAATATCAAAGACCAACTTGGTGATGTAGATTTAAATGGTAAAGAAATGAAAAGGACTAAAGCCATTGTACAATCTATGACAGTAGAAGAAAGAAGAAATCCAAGTATATTAAATGCTTCTAGAAAGAAAAGAATAGCTAGAGGTAGTGGATGTAGTGTTCAAGATGTAAACAGGCTGATAAAACAATTCAACGAGATGAAGAAAATGATGAAGATGTTTACAGGCTCACAAAAAAGTATGAAGAAAAGGGGCGGTTTTGCCGGACTTCCTTTCTTTAAATAAATAATAGACAAAAAAATTTCGGAGGTGACTGTAATGGCAGTTAAAATAAGATTAAAAAGAATGGGATCAAACAAGAAGCCTTTCTACAGAATAGTAGTAGCTGATTCAAGATCTCCAAGAGATGGAAAATTCATAGAAGAAATAGGATTCTACAATCCAGTTTCTCAACCAAAGCAAGTTAAAATAAACGACGAGAAAGCTGTAAAGTGGTTATCAAATGGTGCTCAACCAACTGATACTGTTAAAACTTTATTAGTTAACAACGGAGTAATGGAAAAATTCGAAGCTTCTAAAAAATAATAATTTAATTAGGAGATGAGTATATGAAAGAGCTAGTGTTAGATATAGCGAAGGCTCTAGTCGATGATCCTGAATCTGTAGTAGTTGAAGAGACTAAAGAAAATGATGAAATAATCTTAAAACTTAAAGTTTCTCAAGATGATATGGGGAAGGTTATCGGAAAGCAAGGCAGAATAGCTAAAGCTATAAGAACTGTCGTAAAATCTGCTGCAAATAGAGAAAAAGTTAAAGTTTCTCTTGAGATAGTATAAAAGGATTAGGTATATACCTAGTCCTTTTTGTTTATAGTATAATTATAGATAAAATATTTTTTGACGCTAAAATTGAGCTACATATTGTTCAATCTGAGCGAATTTTAACTAAGGAGACATACTGATGGAGAAGTTAACACATTTTAAAGTTGGACAAATAGTTAATACTCAAGGCTTAAAAGGAGAAGTAAGAGTTTATCCTTTTACAGATGATATAAATAGATTTGATGATTTAAAAGAATTTTACCTAGGAAAAGACCTAAATGCTACTTGGGAAGTTGAAAGAGTAAGATATAAAGGTAATATGGTAATAATGAAGATAAAAAATATAGATACAGTAGAAATGGCAGAAAAATTAAAAAATAAATTTATGTATGTATCTAGAGAAAATGGTAGAGAGTTAGAAGAAGATGAATACTTTATATCTGATATGATAGGTATAGATGTATATACAGTTGAAGGAAACTTAGTAGGTAAACTAGATGATGTATTACAATATTCAGCAAATGATGTTTATGTCGTAAAAGGTCTTGAAGGCCAAGAGTACATGATACCTGCTATAATGAAGTTTGTACCTACGATAGATATGAACGAAAGAAAAATGATAATAGACCCTATTAAGGGAATGTTAGACTAGGAGTTACTATGAGATTTCACATAATGACACTTTTTCCAGAGATTTTCAACTCTTATATGAATGAAAGTATAATGAAAAGAGCTGTAGAAAAAGGAATAATAGAAGTTAATATATATAATATTAGAGATTTCTCTAATAATAAGCACAAAAAAGTAGATGACTATCCATTTGGAGGAGGAGCAGGAATGGTTATGACTCCTCAGCCTATATATGATACATATAAGCATATTATAGATACTCATAATATAAAAGAGCCTAGAGTTGTATATTTAACTCCTAAAGGTAAAACGCATAATCAAACTATAGCGAGCGATATGTCTAAGCTTGATGATGTAATTCTTTTATGTGGACATTATGAAGGAATAGATCAAAGAATTATAGATTTAATAGTAACAGATGAAATATCTATAGGAGATTATGTATTAACAGGAGGAGAACTTCCTGCACTTATACTAATAGACTCTATATCAAGGCTTATATCAGGCGTTTTAAATCAAGATGAGTCATTTGAAGAGGAATCATTTAGTAATGATTTATTAGAATACCCACACTATACAAGACCAAGAGAGTTTATGGAAATGACAGTTCCAGATGTTTTACTATCTGGAAACCATAAAAAAATAGAAGAGTGGAGAAATGACGAATCTGTTAGAATTACTAAAGAAAGAAGACCTGATTTGTATAAAAAAGCTTGTAAATAATTAAGATATATAGTATAATTTTAGATGCTGAAAATAAACGGGCATTCCTCTGTTTACACAAAAGAGGTAATTAAGAATGTCTATGATACTAGGAGGACTTAGAAATGAACGAAATATTAAAATCATTAAACCAAGAACAATTAAAGAGCGAAGTACCTAACTTTGGACCTGGGGACACAGTAAGAGTACACGTTAAAATAGTTGAAGGTAAGAGAGAAAGAATACAAGTATTCGAAGGATTTGTTTTAAAGAGACAAGGTGGAGGAATACAAGAAACTTTCACTGTTAGAAAAATATCTTTCAACGTTGGTGTAGAAAGAACTTTCCCAGTTCATTCTCCAAGAATAGAAAAGATAGAAGTAACTAGAAAAGGTAAAGTAAGAAGAGCGAAGTTAACTTACTTAAGAGGTAGAGTAGGTAAAGCTGCTAAGATAAAACAAGCTAGATAATTAAATAACTTTACTATAAATTAAAAGAGCTGATTATATCAGCTCTTTTTTTATGTAAAAAATAATATAAAAATATTTGATAATAAATATAATTGAAATAAAATTTCATAAAACTAATAATTTAGTTGATATAAAGGTAGAAGTCTGTTACATTTATAATAAATATGAAAAAAAATTCTAAAATGAGAGGTATTTATGAAAAGTAATCAAAAAATGGCATTATCATATATAGGACTTATGGGGTTTGGCTTTCCTATAATGCGATATATGAGTATGAACTTTGATACTATTAACAATAATGCAGTTAGATTCTTATCAGGAGGAATTCTAATTCTTATTATTTGTTTATTTAAGTTTAAGGATGAATTAAAAAAGATAGTAGAGGAACCTAAAATTATTTTTAAATTGTTAATTTTAGCCGCATTTATGACTGGGAATATGTATTGCTTTATAACAGGATTAAAATATACATCAGCTTTAACAGGAAGTATTTTTAGCATTTTAGCTATGCCACTAGCAATTAGCATGGCAGCCATTTTTTTTAAAGATGAGAGGGACAGAGTAAAGCAAAAGAAATTTTATATAGGAAGTTTAATTGCAATAATAGGATCTTTAATTTTTGTTATAAATGGAGGGACCGGTGGTCAAAGTTCTGATTTTTTTAAGGGAGCATTATTTTTAGCTATAGCTATTTTTATTCAATCAATTCAGAACCTAGTTGTAAAAAATGTTTCCAAGAAGCTGCATTCAGTTGTAATAAGTGCATCCACAGCTACGTTATCAGGTATTGTATTTCTAACTATAGCTATATATACTGGAAAAATCATAGAATTAAAAACTGTATCTTTAGGCATGTTAACAGGATTAAGTTTAGCAGGAATGTATGGAATGCTAACGGGAATGTTAATGGCTTTTTATATTCTTCAAAAACAAGGAGTTGTTGTTTTTAATATTATACAATTAATAGTTCCACTTTCTACAGCAATTGTTGGATATTTCACTTTACATGAAAAAATAAATTTAATACAAGGCTTAGGAGCTATTCTTGTAATTGCTGGATGTGTTGTTTCATTAAGAAAGAAACAAACAAATGAAGAAAATCAATGTATAGAGCTAAAATCATAGATGTTAAGAAAATGGTTTTAAGATTATAGTTATAAAAATAAATAGTATATAATTAT